>JAFYTP010000051.1 GCA_017558775.1 Bacteroidales bacterium
CCCGGGCACGGTGACGGAGGCGAGGATGTCGTGAAGGACAAGGCCGCGGAGGCGGTTGGACGCGTCGGGGCCGACGAGGCCGTCCGGGCCGAAGTAGTCGGCCGCGTCGCGGCTGAACTTCAGCCGTCCGCGGTCCCCCGCCGGGTAGGACGGATAGCCTGTCTCCATCGGCACGGCCGAGGCCGCCTCCCGCTTCAGCGAGCCGTAATCGTACATCTCGCCTGCATGGTAATCCAGCGTTCCCACATAGCCGTAGAGAATCTGCGAAAGGTCCTTCCAGTCCCCCGGATTGCCGCTTTCAACGGCTTCCAGCACTTTCTTGGGCGGTGTCTTGGCGATAACCTTCAGGCCGTACTTCGCCCGGGTAAGCGCCACATAGAAGACATTGAGATTGTCGATGTACTGGAGTGCCCGCTCCCGGCGGTAATCCTCCGCGAACAGCGTGCTCTCCGAGGAGCCAGACAGTTCCACGCGGTACACGCCGTCGGCAAAGGCCGCCAGCGGCGTCCCGTCCACCTCCGGCCGGCACCAGTACTGCGCCCGGTGATACAGGGTGACCTTTTCCGCGAACGGGAAGATCACGTACGGGAACTCCAGGCCCTTGGACTTATGGACAGTCATCACCCGGACGGAGGAGCCGGTCTCTGGCGAGGCGATCTTCGGGTCCGCATCGGCCCATTCCCGCAGGAAGGCGGAAAGGTCGTTTCCGTGGGAGGCGGTCCAGTCCAGGAGGGTGTCCATGAAGGACTGGATATAAGGCACTTCGGCGTCGAAGGTCTCCGGATTGGCGTCCCGGAGGTCGCGGAGCAGCGACTCGGCAAGGTCCGTGAGTGAATGGTAATGGTCCGGGATGCTGATATCCATCGACCTGGCCAGGAAACCGGCCACGGAGGCGCTTCCTCCCGTATCGGGCGTATCCACCAGCGAGAGCTGGGACACCAGCCGCCGCACGGTCACGGAGGACTTCACATACAGCGAATCGTCGGACACGACCGGAATCTCCTCGGACACGAGTCGCGCGGCAATCTCGGATCCTACCTTGTTGTCCCGGACGAGGATGGCGATGTCGCCATAGTCCGCGCCGGCTTCATGGACAGCCCGCACCGAGGCGACGATCTCCTCCATCTGGGCATCGTAATCGTCGCAGAAGCGGATGTCCACGGAACCATCGGCCTTGTCCTTGAAGCAGACCTTCTGCTTGACATCGTGGTAGATACGGCTGATTTCGTCGCCGCCCAGGAGGACGTCGATCTGTCCCGCCGCATAGGTGAAGAAGTCGTTGTTGAAGTCCACGATGGCCCGGCAGGTGCGGTAGTTGCCATCCAGCACCTTCTCGACGTCCGGTCCCAGGTGGAAATCCCCCCGCACACCGGAGTCCAGCAGGTGCCAATCGGAACCGCGCCAGCGGTAAATGGACTGCTTCACGTCGCCCACGACGAGGTTGTCGAAACCGCCGGCCTCGCTGTTCAGCAGCAGGGGCTTGAAGTTCTCCCACTGGATCGTGGACGTATCCTGGAACTCGTCCAAAAGGAAATCCTCGAACCGCACGCCCAGTTTCTCATACACGAACGGGGCGTCGGAACCGTCGATGATGCCCTTCAGGATGGTGTTGGAATCGTCGATGGAAATGACATTCTTCTCCCGCTGCACCTCTTCGAAGGCCTTGCGAAGCTCGCCGGCGATACCCAGCATATAAGCCTGACTGCCAATGAGACATGCCGTCCGGTACTGCCGGTAGCGGTCCCCGAACAGGGCGCAGAAATCGCCCAGGGGCTTTTCCAGGTTCCCTTCCAGTTCCAAGCGATACTTGTCCTTGGACTTGGCGAACCATTTTGTAGAGTCGGGGGCTTTGTCCAGGAAGGAGGCTGTAGGCATCCCCACCGCATCGTGCGGGCCGAGGTCCCGGAAGGCGTATAGGCCTTTGAGGAAGCCGCGGTTGCTGTCGGCCGGGTCCACGCCGTGCCGTTCCAGCACGTCCAGGACCGCCTTCGCAGCTTCCCGGACGTCTTTCACGTACGCATCGGCCAGGGCCGCGCATCCCCTGCGGAGTTCCTTCAGATGCTCCTTGGCATAGGCGGTATCCTCGTCGATGTCATAGCGGCGGATGGCCTCCGCGTGGTCCATGGACTTGAGGTTCTTAGCCATATCCTTGAGCGAAGGCTCGAGGTTGAAGCGGTTGCCACTTTCCAGGTCGGCCTTCACATTCTCGGTGAGCCAGCCCAGGAGGCCGCGGTCGTCCTCGGTGAGGCCGTCCAGGATGCGGTCCACGCTCTCCTCCACGAGGGCGGCCTTGTCCAGTTCCACCTGGTACGAGGCGAACTGCCCGATCTCCCGGGAGAAAGCCCGCAACGTCTGTTGGAAGAACTTGTCGATGGTGGAGACCGCGAAGGAGGAATAGTCGTGCAGGATGCCGCCCAGCTGCGCGGAAGCCCGTTTTTGCAGGGCTTCAGCCGTCGGGAAGACCGCCTTCACGAAGTCGTTGAAATAGGGCGAGTCCTGCGGCTTCGTAGCCAGGACATAGAGTTCGTCCAGGATACGGCGCTTCATCTCGTCCGTGGCCTTGTTCGTGAAGGTAACGGCGAGGATATGACGGTACGCCTGGGAATCCTTCTTCGTGAGGAGCAGGCGGATATATTCACGGGCCAGGTTGTAGGTCTTACCCGAACCGGCCGAGGCTTTGAGAATCTGGATCATCGGCCGCAAATCATTTTAAAGTCACAGTATTCGCAAGTACTGAGTTCCTCTGTCCGGCGGAAGGGAACTTCCGGATTCGTCATTTCCGCAAGGAGGTCCTTGAGGCGTTCCCGCGTCAGACGGGCGAACTCGGCGTTCGCCGGGCGGTCCTGGAGCGGTTCCGTGAACAGGCGGGTGACCGAGTAGATGGAATTGACCACCGGACGGTCCTTCAGGTTCGGCCATTCCCGCACCAAAAGGCCGTACAGGAACAGCTGGAGGGCGATCTTGGGCCGGCCGTTGTTCGACGGGCCGAAGAGCTTCTCCACCACTTCGGCGGCGTTCTCGTCGGTAATGTCGATGTCGTCCTGCTCCACCTTTCCCGTCTTGTAATCGACAATGCGGGCTTCGCCGCCCAGGTAACTGTCGATGCGGTCCGCAAAACCCTTGAGGTGGAAGCCCTCGAACTCGCACCGCATCTGCTTTTCCAGCATCAGGATCTCGAATCCTTTCGATCCGGACTGCACCAGCAGGTCCTTGTCGTGCTTGAGCGTACGGAGGACATACTCGACGATGACCTCCTCCACGACGAGGTCGCGGCCGGAGACATCGACCGTCTTCATCTCCGCGATGATGAGCTCCCGGACCAGGGCCTTGAGGGCCTTCCGGTCCGCCAGCATCTTGTCGATATCCGCCACCGTGACCACCTTGAACGGCTGGTACAGCAGCTGCATCGTCTTGTGGTACACCCGGCCCAGGCTGCCGGCGTCCATCGCCTCAAGCACCTCGTCCTCGTTCTCCAGATGCTTGATGAAGGAATAGTAGAACTTCGCCGGACAGAACAGGTAATACTGGAGGGAAGAGGCGGAAAGTTCCCCGTTGCGGATGGCGTCGATGTCCTCCTGTGTCTTGTCGATGGCATCGGACCCGGGCGTCAACTGCATGCGGGAGGTGGCGACAAAGCGCTCCAGCGGCACCTGGTAATAGTATTGCAACTGCTTGATATACCGGCTTTCCTCCCCAGACTTGAGCCCTTCCGTCCGGCTGTCGCAGACGAGCCAGACATGTTCCGCCCGCTGGATCATGCGATAGAAGTAGTAGGCCCATACGCTGTCCTGATACTCGAAGGTAGGAAGGCCGAAGCCCTTGCGGAGCTCCGGCGGGACGAAGGAAGTGTTCGAGCCCCGACGTGGGAATACGCCCTCGTTCGCGGAGAAAAGGACGATGTTCTTGAAGTCCAGTGCGCGGGTTTCCAGCGGGCCCATCACCTGCAGGCCCTCCAGCGGCTCGCCCCGGAACGGGACGGCCTCACCGGAGAGGAGTTCGTCCAGCAGGCGCAGCCAGGTGGCCGGGAGAACGTCCAGGCCGAAACCGCCCAGCAGGTTCAGCGACTGCATGCAACGCTTCGCGAAGTCCAGTTCCAGCAGCATCTCTTCCACGCCGCGGAGCTTCCAGCCTACGTAACTGACGATGTCACAAAGGTATTGGACGAGCTGGCGGTTCTGTTCCGCAGAGGCTTCTTTAGGGTGCGTGACAATCGGCCTGAACACGAGTTCCAGCAGCGGGCCGCCCTGGAGTTCCGCCTCCGGGATGTAGTATTTGGCGTCCTTCTTCACCTTGCGCACCACCGCCTCCTCTTCCTCCGTCAGGACGGCGCGGAACAGGCTGTTCGCGAAAATGGAACGGACCTCACGGTGGTAGAAATACCAGCCACCGGCCTTCTCACGCAGGCGCTGCTGCATCATCGCCACGGACGTCACCAGCGAATAGACGGCACCGCCCGTGAGCGGGCAGCCCATCGTCACATTGATGCTGTCATGCTCCGGCGGAATGGAGTTCAGTAGGGGCATCAGGAGGTTCTCATCGGGCAGGATAAAGGCGGTTTCCACCGGATTCGTGGTGTCGCAGCGCGACAGGATGGCGGGGGCGAGCTTCGCCTGCCCCACGGCGGAAGGCACGCTTACGATGTGGAAGGAGGGATTCTGGAGGCCGTCGGCATCGACCTTGAAAGCGTTCGGGAACTCCCGGACATTGTCCCGCATGAAGACCGAGGACTTGTTCTTGGGGTCCTGCACGATCTTGGAGACATAGTCCCAGCAGAACTCCGCGAGGCCGGCGTCGCGCAGGCGCCGCAAAACCGTCTTCTCACACTCGTTCAGAGCGTTCAGGCCCACGAAGACATATTTCTGGACCTCCGGGAAGACATCGGCCAGGACATCCGCGACGGGCTCGCCACCCTTGAGGCGCTCCGCCAGATCCCGGTACACCATCCCCTCATAAGCCATCCCCTGCTCGCGCAGGCGCTTGCGGAAACCCGTATAAAGCGGGTAAAGGATGTTCCAAACCTGGAGGAAACGGGCTTTCACCGTCGTGTCGTCCGTGTCCAGTTGGATGGTCAAGCGGCCGTTGCGGTCGCGGAAGTGGCTGATGAAATGCTCCACCGCCTCCCGCTGGACATCCGACAGATGGCTGTAATCGTCCTGGATGCCCTTGAAATCCGCCACGTCGGTGAAGAGGTCCTCCGCATCGACCAGGAACTTGTCCACGTCGTCGAAGTCCCCGAGGATGACCTCACCCCAGAAGATGAACTCGTCCAAGGGCTCCGCCTTGGGATAAACGGCCTTGTACGCCTCGTACAGCTCCAGCAACAGCCGGATGCGGTTCGTCACCTCGCCGTCATGGACACGATAGAAAAAGTCATTGATGGTCAATGACATCGGGGCGTGCATCGGGCGGTCCGAACCGCCCTCCCGCAGCAGGTCGCCGAGATACTTCCGGAAGAACACGGCCGACCGCCGGTTCGGGAAGACAAAGCAGGTATTTTCCAATCCGGTCGCCAGATAATGGGCCGCGACCTGTTTCAAAAAAGGAATCATGGTACAAAGATATACGCCCCTTTTGCCAAATTATTGCACAAGCGCAGAAATCTTTGCCTAAGATACATATTCCCCCGGTACTTTTCAAGGCGCTGTTGGAACTTGAATGGAATTTGCCTATCTTTGTAATTAGAATTATTCAAAACCACAAAATAATACTGAAATGAAAAAGAAATTCCGTTGTCTGGTTTGCGGTTACGTCTACGAAGGCGAAAATCCGCCCGCCGAATGCCCCATCTGCCATGCGAAGGCTGAAAAGTTCGTGGAAGTTAAGGAAGAGGGAGACAAGCCCCAGTGGGCCTGCGAGCACGTCCTCGGTGTCGCCAAGGGCTGCGATCCGGAAGTCCTGGCCGGTCTCCACGACCACTTCGCCGGCGAATGCTCCGAAGTCGGCATGTACCTCGCGATGAGCCGCCAGGCCGAGCGCGAAGGCTACCCGGAGGTCGCCGACGCCTTCAAGCGCTACGCCTTTGAAGAGGCTGACCACGCCGCCCGCATCGCCGAACTCCTTGGCGAAGTCGTTTGGGACACCAAGACCAACCTCAAGAAGCGCTACGAAGCCGAAGCCGGCGCCTGCGAAGGCAAACTCGCCATCGCCACCCGCGCCAAGCAGCTCGGCTACGACGCCATCCACGACACCATCCACGAAATGGCCAAAGACGAAGCCCGCCACGGCGCCGGCTTCCTCGGCCTCTACAACCGCTTTTTCAAGAAATAATCACTCTTGATGGCAACTTAAAAGGCAGGGACGCTACGTTCCTGCCTTTTTTTCTACATGGTGTGATTTTATGCCACACAACATGTACACCCATTCTACCTTCCAGCTATCTCCAAGCCATTTCCCCTGTACAAGGTGCCCCGCCTAAAAACACACCTTGTACAAAAAGGATGAAAAAGCATCCCGTTGGGAGCAATTTGGGGCGTTTTTGTTCCCGTCCGCGTGCTCCAGCACGTACGGGGGAGCGTTTCCCTGCCGAAACGTTCCCCGCGCAGTGCTCCTTATGACTTGTGGTTGGAAAAAAGGAGAATCAAGATTCGACGGTAAGCAGTCAACTGGAAGGGCCCTTTGTCGTGGACCTCGCAGATGAGTTGATAGGTGTTGATGTCGGAATCTTCCGGGAAGGTAATCCGAACCTTATTCGCCTGGGGATTGTCGATGGTAGGATAAACAGTCTGGTCAGGGAACTCCTGGAACCACCAGTTGAAGGTCAGGTCGTCACCGTCCGGATCGTAGGAACGCGAAGCATCCAAGGTGAGCACCTTGTCCCGTTTTGGGCTGAGGAGAATGGGCTTAATTCCTTTGTTCCCGTCGATGATAACGACCGGATTGACATTACCCGTACCGGTATCGGCCCATTGCATCCGGGCGGCGAAATCGTTGAATTCGTCGGGATAGAACTTGTGCTCGTATGCATTGGAGATATCCTTGAGCGGTTGCTCCCAGTTTGTCCATGCAAAGGTCTCTCCGTCAGGCGAAATGCCGAACTGGTGGCATCCGCCCCAACCGACCTGCGTGGGATCGTCCGGATCGTTCAGGCCGTTCGGCATCACATGCAGGAAACTGGGCGTGTCACCCTCGACACCCCACAAGAATTTGGGATATACCTTGCCCATTTCTCCCTTACCCTGAATGAGTTGCTCGTACTTGTCCCAGTTCTGTTTGCCCAGATTATTCTGGTTCAGCCAGGCACTCTCGTCCCAAACGAACAGCAAGTCATCGGCAAAATCCCGCCGCAACCACTGATGTGAACTATAAGCACGGTCCATGCGCATACTGTAATGCATGTCCTGGTCGGTGATGGTATAGATGCGGAATTTGCGCAGGAACTCTTCGAGCTCCTCCTCGCTCCGCTCCTGCTTCACGCGCCAAACTGCCTGCGCAAAGGTATTTGCTCCACCCCAGGAACACAGCCAGATGGGTCTGTCATCCTCCTCATCGGCCAGACGGATAAGCAACTCACTTCCCGGCGAATCATTGTCCGGGCCGATAACCCCGATCCCCGCGCGGGGACTTCCCATCATGGAACGGCTGCGGATATAATCGGCACTAGGCCAATACCCCAGTTCCTGACGCCCATTCTCTTCCTCGATTCCCTTGAACCCCTCCTGCTTGGACCGCTTCATAAGATTCTGGACATCAACCTGATATGCGTCGATAACCCGCTCCAGATAAACTGCCCACCCCTCCGGATACGGATCGCAATTCCACCCGATCGTGGTGATAATCCCCTCAATCTCAAACCGATCCGCATACGCCATCAACCTCACCGCCGACTCATTGTCATCCGGCTCCACCTCCGCCGGCCCAATATCGGTCATGACCACGATTCGAGGCTTCAGATTTTCCTCAATCTTGGGAGAACATGCGGCGCAAACGACGCCCGCGAGGAGCAAGCATCCGGTAAGTTTAAGAACAGTATCCATATTTCCAGAGTAAAGGACGGTAATTAACTATGTGTCGAACTAAACAAAGGTCGTAAAAACACACGTCAAATACAAGTGGCTCCTTTTGTACAAGGTGTGATTTTAGGTGGTGTACCTTGTACAGGGGTCCGAAAGTACATGGTCAACGGCCCGCAACCCGGTTGTCTTAATGAAGAAGTTGCGGGAAATGTCAGAATAAATCCGTAACTTGGTGTAAACAAAAGCTATTATACCATGAAACGGATTGTTCTTTTTGCCTGTCTTCTTCTCCCGTTCTTCGCGTGCAATCAGCCCAAGGAGGACCTGACTGCCAGGGCGTTGGAGTTGTGTAAATATATCCCCGACCATGAGCTTAGACCGGAGGCGGAGGCGCAGATGACGCCGGAATTCTACCAGGCGCTGGCCGAGGCGTTCGATGCCCCGGTGGATGATTATGCCAATATTGGGGACAATGAGTGGCTCTGGTATTTTGTGACGGGGAATGGCGGCAGCAAGCCCGTCTACGGCATCAAGTCCGTCTCCAAACCCGCAAAGAACTATGCCACGGCCGTCATCACCGTGCGGGACGACTGGGACGGGCAGGTAAGTCCGGAGGTCGATGCCAGGGAGTACAAGATTTCCATGAAGCGTGTCGATGGCAACTGGCTGCTGGACGACTTCGACGGCAAGAAATCCGAGTGCCGCGACTACATCAAGATGATGCGGGGCAAATACGAATCGGGCGAAATCATCGAAACCCTTGATTCCGACGATTTCACCCGCGATTTCGTCCCCGACTTCAAAGAAAGGGTCGAAGCGTACTACCGGAAATACGGCAAGTAATTATCGCTGCCGCATACCCTCCTGAAATTTCTGCTGAAGCTGTTTCGCCAATTCGTTGTCCGGATTCAGCTTCAGCGCTTTTTCATAGTTCTGCATCACGTCCAGATAGTACTTCCGCCCGTTCTGGGCCGGGTCCTGGACGATGCGGACCATGTCGATGAATCCCTTCAGGGTGAACAAGTTCGACTGGTCGGCGATTTTCATCTCCTCCAACTGACGAATCCTTTCCTCCGCTTCGGCCATCATGTTATCCGTCTGGTCCGCATGAGGATTCGTCACTGAATAATTAAGACTCTGCAGCGCAATCTGGAACTTGGGCGCGGGGCTGTCCGGATACATCGCTTCGATCCGCTTGAGTTCGGCGACGCAGTTCAGGAAGGCTTCGGGAGTGGGATCCTGCAGTTTGGAGAGGGACTGGCCGATGAGGGCTTCCATGGTGGGTTCCTGGGCACGGCAGACGCCGGCAGCCGCAGTCATCAGGACGATGGCCAGGACAAACAGCTTAGAAATTCGAGATGTCATACGCTTTATTGTTTTTAAGTGATACAAAGATTCCGATGTAAAGAAAACGGTCCCGGGTGGCGGTCACCTGCGAGCCGTCAGGATTGATGCGGTACACATTCGTGCGTCCGGACAAGTTATTCAAAGAACCATAGACAATCACCTTCGGATGGACGAGCCAGGTGATGTTTGCGTCGATGCTATTGTAAAACGGCGTCGTACCGGCCGCATACACCCGTCCGCTGGCAAAGGACTCCGCAAGGCCGAGGATGACTTTGCCCACGCCGTATTTCGCCGTCACCCGGAAGTTGTGCCGGGAAGCGTAATGCGGGGTCCGCAGCGCGTCATAGTCCAGATAATGCCGCTTCGAATCATTGAAGGAATAGGCCGCCGAGACGTTCAGATTCTGCAAAAGAGAATAATCCTCCACGTAAACATCAAATCCCCGACTATACCCATATCCATCTGACGTATAAACGCCCTCCGCAAGCAGCGGCAGATGATGATACCACTTGTAATAGGGCTCAAAACGAACCAGCGTCTTGGCCGTACCGTACTGCATGCTGAGAATCAGGTGATCCGCCGTGCTCTGGCGCAACTGATACCGCCCCCTGGCAATATAATCGTCCTCCGGCGTCTGACTGTATCGGCCCGCCATGATCGACGCCTGGAAATTCTTGCCCGGGACATAGCTCAGCGTAGCCCGCGGCATCAGCAGCCACTCGTTGTCGTAGCTTACCTGCTCACCCCGGGCCGACAGGTTCAGAAACAGGCGCGGGACCAGCCGCACTTGCGCATCGACATGGGCGGCAACAAGGTTATAATCAAGGTTATACCCAGTCTCATTGTACCGCTTGACGCTCCCACGGATATAGTCCTCGACACCCGCGGACATCTTCAGCACCGGGGTGAAACGCTTCTGGAGTTCCGCTTTCAGATGGACCTCATTCCGGTTGTTGTGGTAGCGGTCGCCGAGGGTGAGGGCATCGTCAATGTCGCTGAGGACGAAGGACTCCGCCGCGCCCGCGAAGAGCGAGTACCCGTTGCCGAGGGTGGTCCGGAGGGTGACATTGGCAAAGACATTGTGCTCCCGCATCGACAGGCTCCGGCCGTCCGTGTTCATGCCGACGGTGGTCCAGTCGTAGCCGGCATAGGATTTCAGGGTGGTCTTGGAAGAGAGTTCGGCCTTGTACTGCGCCTCGCCCGACAGTTTCCGGTAGGGGCGGGTCCAATCGACACGGTCCGGGAAAACGGAGACGTACGGGGTCAGGTCGATCAGGTCGGCGTTGAACGACAGGCTGCTGTGGTCGAAGGATTTGGTACCGCCGATGTTCCAGTCCACGAGGGAGGCGCTGACGCCGAGCTTGTCACCCGTGGCCACGTCAGTGGTTTCCATCGGCAGGACCGAGGAGAGCGCCTGTCCATATTCACCGCCGTAACCGCCCAGGGAGAAGCTCATCCCCTTGAACAGGAACGGCGAGAAGCGTCCCCGCTGGCTTTGGCCCTCCACGTTCGTTCCGTAGGGAACCAGGACGTGCATGCCATTCACGAAGGTCTGGCATTCTTCGCTTTCGCCGCCGCGGACATAGAGTTTGCCATCCTCCCCCACTTTCTGGGTTCCCGGCAGCACTTGCAGCGCGGCGACGATGTCTCCGCAGGAGTTGCCCGACATCACGACGTCATGGGCGTCCATCGCCTTGAACTGGGAGCCCTTTCCGATATTATAGGTGCTGGCCGTAACGACGACCTCGTCGATGGCGGCGGCCTTCTCGCGCAGGCGGATTTCCAGGCCGGTGAGGCGGGTGACATCGGCCACACGGGATTCGTCCTCGTACCCTAACATCGACGCGCGCAAGGTCACCTCGCCCGCGCATTTGGTCTGGAAGGAGAAGCGGCCGAGGGTGTCGGTGATGCCGCCGTCCAGGGTTCCGACGATGAAGACATTGACCCCGACGACCGGGCCGTGATGGTCGATGACGATGCCGTCGATCCGAGTTTGGGCGAGGGCCCCGCCGAGGGCCGTGAGCGCCAGGATGAGAGTTGTCAGCAAGTGTTTCATGGCGCAAAAATGTGCACGGGAAATCACTCTTCCAAATACTTGGGACAGACAACAAAAACGCCGGACGAAAAGCTATCCGCCCGGCTGAAATGCTAGTTTTCAGGACCAATGACTAAGCGATGAACGACTTGAGTTTGGGCACGAAAGAACGGGAAACGGGCACCGTCGCCAGGCCGCCGCCAAGCTCCAGGGTATAGCCGTTGGAGTTCCCCTTCGCGGAAGAAATGTTGTTCAGATTGACGATGAAAGAACGGTGGCACTGGAAGATGTTTTCGTATCCGCCCAGGTCCTCCAGCACGGCCGCCAGGGTGGTCTGGATTTCCTCCTTGGCCAACTTGCCGTCCTTCACATGGCAGACGACCACGTTGTTCTTCTGGGCCTCCACGTACATGAGGTCGTTGATGGGCAGACTTACATCATTCCCCCGCACGCGCGTATCGTAGATCGTAACCGTGACACCCTGCTGCTGCTCCGTCGTCTTATCCAACAGCGTGTCCAGCTGGTTGCGCAGATGCCGATAGTAGGACGTGCCGACGGAAAGCACCGTGACGATGACACCGATAATCAGGGTCCAATACAGGAACCGCAGGCAAAGCCACCACGCAAAGAACGGGTAGTGGAAATAGACGGAGAACAGGATGTAGTTGCAGATGCCGATGAACAGGACCATGCCCAGGACCGTCAGCGCCTGGTGCCAGATCCGCCAAGGTTTCACGCGCTTTTGCAGCGGCCGGGCGACAGCCCATCCGTACACGGCGCAGCAAAGGAACGTCAGGCCGCCGAACAGGGCGGAGAGGAGGAGTTTGTTCCCTTCCGTCCCGCTGAAGCCGAAAGGCTGCAGGAAATACAGGATCAGAAACACGACGACGCAATAGACCGCGCTGTCCCGGAGCCAGTGGCCGCTCTGCTGGAACGGATATTTCCGACCGAGTATCGACATAATACAAATTTACCCATTTTTTCGGCTTTACCAACCAAACTGATTATCTTTGAAAAAAAGTTTCCGGTTGCTGTAGTTTTTCGACAGTTTCTGCGTCTAACGGACAGAAACGACAAAACAAGACGATGACTGAACGCGAATTTGAACAGATGGTGAGAGAACACCGCAGCACGATTTACACCGTGTGCTATATGTTCTCGACCGACAAGGACGAGGTGGCCGACCTCTTCCAGGAAATCCTCATCAACCTGTGGAAGGGTTCCGGATCCTTCCGCGGCGACTCCGGAGTGGGGACCTGGATCTGGAAAGTGAGCCTCAACACCTGTATCTCCCACGACCGCACGCAGCGGCGCAGGCTCCGCACCGAGCCCCTGTCCCTCGACATCGACCTGTTCGAGGACACGGACGAAGGGACCCGGCAGGCCGGACTCCTGCGCGAGCGCATCTCCAAACTGGGTCCTTTCGACAGGGCGATCGTCCTGCTCTGGCTGGAGAACCTCAGTTACGATGAAATCGGCCAGATCGTGGGCATCTCAGCCAAGAACGTCTCCGTCCGTCTTGTCCGAATCAAGGAACAACTCAAAAAAATGCAGTAACATGGAAAACACTGATACCACCCTCCTCGAAATGCAGCAGCAGCTGCAGCAGCTCAAAGACAAGCTGAACAGCCAGAAGATCGTCAACGAACGCGTCCTCCGCAAGTCCTGCAGCCTGACCGCCAACCGCCTGCGGTTCAAGTC
>JAFYTP010000052.1 GCA_017558775.1 Bacteroidales bacterium
GCCAGTGCAAGAGCTGGTTGGACGGCGGCCTGCAGCCCCGTGCCGTGAGCCGTGACCTGGACTGGGGTGTCCCCGTGCCCGTCGAGGGCGCCGAGGGCAAGGTCCTCTATGTCTGGTTCGACGCCCCCATCGGCTATATCTCCAACACCAAGGAACTCCTCCCGGAGAGCTGGGAGAAGTGGTGGAAGGACCCGGAGACCCGTCTCATCCATTTCATCGGCAAGGACAACATCGTGTTCCACTGCATCGTGTTCCCGTCCATGCTGAAGGCCTACGGCGACTATGTCCTCCCGGAGAACGTCCCCGCCAACGAGTTCCTGAACCTCGAGGGCGACAAGATCTCCACCTCCCGCAACTGGGCCGTCTGGGTCCATGAGTACGAGGAGCAGTTCCCGGGCCAGGAGGACGTGCTGCGTTACGTCCTCACCGCGAACGCCCCGGAGACCAAGGACAACGACTTCACCTGGAAGGACTTCCAGCAGCGCAATAACAGCGAGCTCGTGGCTGTCTTCGGCAACTTCGTGAACCGCGCTGTCGTACTGACTCACAAGTACTTCAACGGCGTCGTCCCGGAGAACCGCAAGCCGGAGGCCATCGACGCTGAGACGCTTGCCTCCATCGTTCCCTGCAA
The DNA here is from genome assembly GCA_017558775.1 of Bacteroidales bacterium. GTDB lineage: Bacteria > Bacteroidota > Bacteroidia > Bacteroidales > UBA932 > Cryptobacteroides. The sequence continues at coordinate 632 of JAFYTP010000052.1, forward strand.
GGAAGCCCTGGAGAAATACATTGATACGTTCCACTTCCGCGAGGCCCTGAAGGAGGCGATGAACATCGCCCGTATCGGCAACAAGTACATCTCCGACATGGAGCCCTGGAAGGTGGCGAAGGAGGATATGGACCGCACCGCCTCCATCCTGTACACCTGCCTCCAGATCTGCGCCGATCTCGCCATCGCCTTCGAGCCCTTCACGCCCTTCAGCGCCGAGAAGCTCCGCAATATCCTCCGCGTCGGCCTCGACGCCGGCACCGACCACCGCGCCGGAGAAGGCGCCCCGACCGTGAACTTCTATAAGCCGGGCGAGGGCAAGGCCCTGCATACCAATGTCGTTCCGAGCGAAGGCATTGTCCTGAACTGGTCGATGCTTGGTGCGTCGGAACTGCTGCCCGCCGGACACGAGCTCGGCGAGAGCGTGCTGCTGTTCCAGAAGATCGAGGACAGCGTCGTGGACGCCCAGATCGCCCGCCTCGCGGCCATCAAGGCCGAGCGCGAAGCGGCCGAGGCCGCCAAGGCCGCCGAGGAAGCGGCGAAGAAGGTCGAGCCGCAGAAGGCCGAGGTGACCTTCGACCAGTTCGGCGCGATGGATATCCGCACGGCGACGGTCCTGGCCGCCGAGCGCGTCCCCAAGACCGACAAGCTGCTGAAGCTCACCATCGACACGGGCATCGACACCCGCACCATCGTCTCCGGCATCGCCGAGTACTACAGCCCCGAAGACATGCTGGGCAAGCAAATCTGCATTCTCGCGAACCTCGCCCCCCGCACCATCCGCGGCATCGAGTCCAAGGGCATGATCCTGATGGCCAAGCAGGGCGACGGCAAAATGCGCTTCATCACCCCGCAGGAAGCGGTCGTGAACGGCGCCCAGATCGGATAAAACAACAACCCTGAATATGAAAGCGACGAAAACCATCACTCCCCACAAGCTTTCCCTGGGCAAGGCCACCTGGCTCTCCCTCGGAATCACCGTCCTGGTCATCTTCGTGATGGCCTCCTGCTGCACCACCATCGACTCCGCGGCGGTGGGCATCAAGTTCAAGAAGTGGTCTTCCAACGCCGAACTTCGCGGCGGTGTGGAGGGCACCTGCCGTGGTTGGGTCTGGTATAACCCGATCACCGAGAGCATCTTCGAGTATCCTACTTACATCCAGCGCGTTACCTACGATCCGTTCACGGTGAACCCCAAGGACGCGGCCATTTTCTCGATGACCCCGACCCTGGCTTACCAGATTGACGAGGCCAAGGCTGTCGATATCTTCGTGAAGTACCGCAAGCCGGTCCGCGAGCTGGAAATGGGTTATATCAACACCTGTATTTTCGAGGCTTACCGTACCTGCGCGAACAACTACACCTCCGACGAGCTGATGGCGAACCGCGCCAAGTTCGAGACCGAGGTTCGCGCCCGCCTGGACGAGTCGATGAACCGGGAAGGCTTCATCGTTCGCGAGTTCACTACCAAGATCGACCCGCCGGCATCCCTGACCGCCGCCATCAACGCCAAGAACGAGGCCGTCCAGAACGCCCTCAAGGCGGAAAACAAGGTGAAGGAAGCCGAGGCCGAGGCGAAGATTGCCATCGCGAAGGCCAAGGGTGAAGCCGAAGCCCAGAAGATCCAGGGTGACGGTGAGGCCTACTACAACCGCGTGGTCGCCGCCTCCCTGAACGCCCTGCTGGTTCAGCAGTACGCCATCGAGAAATGGAACGGCGAGCTCCCGCAGTTCAATGGCTCGAGCGCCCTGCCGTTCATCAATATGGGCAAATAGATTACAGGTAAATCAGCCGGGAAAGGACCTCGGGAGCAAAGAGGCGATTGGCCATTGCTTGGAGGGCTTCCGGCGTGACAGCTTCGATACGGGCGCGGGTTTCCGCGCTCGTATCTATTTTACCCCAGGCGAGAAGGCTCTTGCCCATGGAGAGGCATTGGGCCTCGCCGTTGTCGGAGGAGATGGCGAGCTGGCCGAGGAGCTGCTTCTTGTAGGCCTTCAGGGTGCGCTCGGAGAAGGGTTCGTTCCGCAGGCGGGCGAGGATTTTGTCGATGCCAGCGAGGCAGCGCTCGAGGTTGGGTTTGTCGCAGCCGAAGGTGATGGCGGCGATGCCCGTGTCCGCGTACTGCGTATAAGTGCATTCTACGCCGTACACCCAGCCGTTCTTCTCGCGCAGTTCCTTGTTCAGCAGGGAGTTAGAAGCCGGACCGCCCAGAATGTTGCACAGCACGGCCGCCGTGATGCGGTCCTCCTGCTCATACAGCGACGGCGCCCTCCCGCCGATGACGGCGTTCACTTCGTGGTTGCGCTTGTCGACGGTTTTGGAGAAGGGCGCGGCCCAAGGAGATTCCTTCGCTCCGCTCGGAATGACAGGACCGGATGGGCTTACGTCATCCCCGGCTTGACCGGGGATCTGGCCGAACAACTTGCCCACCAGCTTCAGCACCCGCTTTTCCATCACTTTCTCGTCAATGTCGGCGACGACGGTGAAGGCCATGCGGTCGGGGGTGAAGAAGGTTTTGACAAAGGCGCGGAGGTCGCCCGGCTTGAGTTTGCGGACGGAGGCGGTGGTGCCCAGGATGGGTCGGCCCAGGGGATGGCCTTCGAAGAGCATACCTTCGAACTTGTCATAGACGTCCTCCGCCGGGTTGTCCTTGTAGGAGATGATTTCGTCGAGGACTACGCCGCGTTCGGTCTCGATTTCCCCGTCGGGGAAGGTGGCCTCGGTGGCGAGTTCGAACAGCAGGCGGGCGGCCTTGCCCAGGTCCTCCTTCAAGACTTGGGCGTGGAGGACGATCTCTTCCTTGGTGGTATAGGCGTTGAGTTCGCCGCCCAAACGATCCAGGTAACTGGCGATGACAGAGGCGCTTTTGCGCTTCGTTCCCCGGAACATCGTGTGTTCCACGAAATGGGCGATGCCCATGCCGAAGCCATTCTCGTCCCGGGTCCCGCTCCGGAGACTCAGGGCGCAGTAACCCACGGCGGAGCCGCCGCGGCGGACGCCGTAGCGGAGTCCGCAAGGTGCAGTTCCGGTGCGCATTACCGTTTCTTGGAAATCCGGCGGAGGTCCTCGGCGAGGAAGCCGGGGGCGCTCTTGGCGGTGATCTTGTGTTTGTGGATATAGAAGAGGGTGTCCGAATCGGCCCCGAAGAGCATCTTGTAGCTCCATTTGCCGGCGGAGACGGTGTAGCTCACCAAGGCGTTATAGGTCTTGTCGGTATACGCCTTGTCGGCCTCGTCTTCGTCGCAGAGGATGATGTCCTCGTCCAGATACTTCTGCCGGTCCTTGTCGGTGACGGATTCGGAGATGTCCTCCCGGGCGATGTAGATGCGCTTGATGCCGCCCTTCTTGTCGAAGTTCCCATTGAACCAGTTCATGCCGGAGTAGGCGACCTTCTCGGATTCCTTCGCCTGCAGGGCGAAGTCCTGGACGCCTTTCACGAGGGCCTGCAGGTACACCAGTTCCCGGCCGGAACCGCCGTCGACGGGGCAGAGGGGCAGGGAGATGACCTCCTTGCGGAGCGGTACGTTGTCGCCGCTGTCGGCCCCGCCCTTTTCCAGGGTGAGGAACCGCACCATCGGCTCATCCTCGCCCTTGGCCTGTCCGGCCGTCACGAGGAGGAAGTAGTAGTTATTTGATTTCTTGAGGGTCTGGTATTCGGTCATCGGGCAGAACTCGAAGGGGGAGGCGGTCCACAGGTCCACCACCGCCTGGCGCAGCACGCCGTCCTGGACGTCGTTTCCGCTCATCACGACTTTCGTGATCTTGTCCGGAAAGTCGGAGAAAAGGTATTTCCGCGTGGTCACCTTGCCCTGCGCGAACAGGGAGGCGCTTACGCAGAAAAGGAGGATAAAGGTAATCAGTCGCTTCATATTCATGCGTTCTTTCGCTGCAAAGATAGTGCTGAGGTCCGGTTTTTCAAAATAACTTGTTATCTTTGTAAGTTATGAGTGAGTACATCGTATCGGCACGGAAATACCGCCCGGACTCCTTCGAGACCCTCCTCGGACAGGACAACATCGCCCGGACCCTTTCCAACTCCATCAAGCGGGGTCAGCTGGCCCACGCCTATCTCTTCTGCGGCCCGCGCGGGGTGGGGAAGACCACCACGGCGCGCATCTTCGCGAAGATGATCAACTGCGCCCATCCCGGACCGGACATGGAGCCCTGCGGGGAGTGCGAATCCTGCGTTTCCTTCCAGGAAGGCCGGTCCTACTGCATCCACGAGCTGGACGCCGCGTCCAACAATGGTGTCGATGACATCAAGGCCCTGATCGAGAAGGTCCAGGTGCCGCCGCAGGTGGGCAAGTACAGCGTCTATATCATCGACGAGGTCCACATGCTCTCGCAGGCCGCCTTCAACGCCTTCCTCAAGACGCTGGAGGAGCCGCCGGCACACGCCATCTTCGTCCTCGCGACCACGGAAAAGCACAAGATTCTGCCGACGATCCTGTCCCGCTGCCAGACCTACGACTTCAACCGCATCGGCATTCCCGACATGGTGAAGAACCTCCGCGGCATTGCCGCCAAGGAAGGTGTCACCATCGACGACGAATCCCTCCATGTGATTGCTTCCAAGGCCGATGGCGCCATGCGCGACGCGCTCACCATCTTCGACCAGACAGTCGCCTTCTGCGGCACCGACATCCATTATGAAGACGTCATCCGGAACCTCAATGTCCTGGATTACGAATACGGATTCTCGATGGTGGAGAACTTCCTGTCCGGCAGTTACGCCGCGGCGCTGACCTCCTTCGACGAGATCCTTTCCAAGGGCTTCAACGCCCTGCACTTCGTCGCCTCCCTGAGCTCGCACCTCCGCGACCTGGTCATCGCCCGCACGGCGGGGCTGGACTCCCTGCTGGAGCTCCCGGACTCGCTCAAGCAGCGCTACCGCGAGCAGGCCGCCCGTTGCCCGCTCCAGTTCCTGTACGAGGCCTTGAACATCACTACGGCCTGCGAGGCCGGCTACAAGGCGGCGGTAAATCCCCGCCTGCATATCGAGTTCGCCCTGATGAAGCTCAGCTTCCTCACTGGTCGGACGGAGGTGAGCCTCGCCCCGAAGCCGGTGGCCGCCCCCGCGGCGAAACCGGCGCCCGTGGCTGCACCCGCAGCGTCCGCTCCCGTTGCGGCTCCGGCCGATAAGACGGCCGTGGCGCCGAAGCCCGTGCCGGCTGCGCCGGAGATTCCTTCACCTGCTCCGCAGGCTCAGAATGACACTCCCGCCCCGGCTCCAGCTCCTGCCCCTGCACCCGCCTCTGGCCCTGTGCGCGCACGGAGAGCACCCAAGAACGGTTCCGCCCTTTCTCTTGGTTCCTTGTTGGAGGAGAAGAAGGCGGCGGCTGTTGAGGAAGCTGCGGCCCCGGCGCAGGAGGTGCTGCCGGATGATGAGAAAGTGAAGACCGCGTGGAAGACGCTGAGCGAGAAGTTCGCTTCGCGGCCACGGCTGGCAACGGCGCTGGAGAACGCCAAACTCCGGATCCAGGAGGACGGCGGCGTCAAGTCCGTGTATTTCACCGTGTTCAACGCCGCGCAGAAGCAATGGATCGAGGAGAAACTCCTCCGCGACCTCGAGAACACCTTCCGCGAACTCCTTTCCTGCCGCAAGGTCAATCTCCATGTGGACGACATCCCCGAGGAGGAGCCCACGGAGAAGAAGCCCTATATGCCGGAGGAGAAGGCGAAGGACCTGATGGATAAACACCCTGAAATGAGAGCATTCGTGGCCGACCTCGGCCTCGACACCAAATAATCCGCCATGAAGTTACGCGCAGAGAATCTTGTTAAGAAATATGGCGTCCGCACGGTCGTGAAGGGCGTCTCGATGGAAGTGAGCCAGGGCGAGATCGTCGGCTTCCTGGGCCCGAACGGCGCCGGTAAGACCACGAGCTTCTATATGATCACCGGCCAGATCGTCCCGAACGAGGGCCGCATCTTCATCGACGACGAAGAGCTCACGGACCTGCCGATGTACAAGCGCTCCCAGAAAGGCGTCGGCTACCTCCCGCAGGAAGCCTCCGTCTTCCGGAAGATGTCCGTCGAGGACAACATCCTGTCCGTGATGGAGATGACGTCGATGACCCGGGAGGAACGCGAAGCCCGCCTGGAGAAACTCATCGACGAGTTCAACCTCTCCAAGGTCCGCAAGTCCAAGGGTATCCAGCTCTCCGGTGGCGAGCGCCGCCGCTGCGAGATCGCCCGCGCCCTCGCCGTGGACCCGAAGTTCATCCTCCTGGACGAGCCCTTCGCGGGCGTCGACCCGATCGCCGTGGAGGACATCCAGTACATCATCGCCAAGTTGAAATACCGCAACATCGGCGTCATCATCACCGACCATAACGTGGGCGAAACCCTCGCCATCACCGACCGCGCCTACCTCCTGTACGAAGGCACCATCCTCCAGGAAGGCACCCCCGAGGAACTGGCCGCCGACGAGGACGTCCGCACCAAATACCTTGGCTCCGGCTTCATCCTCAAGCGCTCCAAGAGCGTCGAACGCGCCCGCCGCGAGGCCCTCGAGGACGCTGCGAAGGCGCAGGCAACAGCCCCGGTCATTCCGACCGAAGACACCCCTGCCATTTCGAGCGAAGCGAAGGAATCTGAAGAAAAAGAAGAGGCGGCCGAATAGTTTGGCACACCCCTTGCAATATACTAAACCAGGTTAGTTTTAAAAGTTGGTTTAGTTAATAAGGTACAATAGAGGCGAGTCGAAAGACCCGCCTTTATTGGCTTTATATCCCTTTCACTGCGTCCGCCACAGCTTCTAATAACCACTTAGGCGTGGACGTAGCCCCACAGACGCCGATATGGTCGCCGTCGCGGATCCAGGCGGGGTCGATGTCGGCGGCGGAGCCGATGCGGTAGGAGCGGGGATTCGCGTTCCGGCACAGGTAGAAGAGGACCTTGCCGTTGGAACTCGATTCGCCCGCGACGAACAGGATCAAATCGTGCGTACGCGCGAATTCCATCAGATGTTCGTGCCGATTCGCGACCTGGGCGCAGATGGTGTCATGGACAGTTACCTGGTCGCCGAGGGAGCTGACCCGGGCGCAGATGTCGGCGTACTCCGCCGGGCTTTTGGTGGTCTGGGAGAAGATTTCCACGGGCTGGGAAAAGTCGATGCGCGGGAGGGCTTCCTCCAGCATCGCCCGGTTCTCCACCACGATGGCGTCACCATCGACCTGGCCCAGCAGGCCGAGGACCTCGGCATGGCCGATTTTTCCGAAGATGATTAGCGTCCCATGCATCCCGTCCGCGTGCAGGCGGGCGTACGCCTCACGGATATGTTCTTGTAGTTTGAGGACCACGGGGCAGGTGCAGTCGATGATCGACAGTCCCCGGTGGCGGGCTTCCACATAGGTCGACGGCGGTTCGCCATGGGCCCGGATGAGAACGGTCTCTCCCTCTGGCACGTCCGGGATGGACGCGACCGTATGGAGCCCTTTCGCACCTAAGCGATCAAGCTCGGCCTCGTTATGGACGATGGCACCGAGGGAATAAAGATGGTCGCAACGCCCGAGGACGTGTTCCGCCCGGGAGATGGCGCGGATGACGCCCCCGCAGAAACCGGAGCGGTCGTCGATTTCGACCGTTACCATGAGAGGGACGGCGCCTCGAGGATGCCGAACTTGCCTTGGATGACGCCCAGGCACCAGACTAGCTCCTCATGTAGCGTCATATGGGTGTTGTCCATCACATACGCGTCCTCCGGCTGGCGCAGAGGGGAGGTTTCCCGATGGGAGTCGATATAGTCGCGTTCCGCGAGGTTCTTGACGATGTCCTCGAAGACGGGGGTGTCGCCCTTGGCGACCATCTCGTCGTAGCGGCGCTGGGCGCGGACCTGCTCGTCCGCCACCATGAAGACCTTGAGTTCCGCGTTCGGGAACACGGTCGTGCCGATGTCGCGGCCGTCCATGATCACGCGGCCGCCCTCGGAGAAGGCGCGGAGCCGCTTGTCCACATAGTTGCGGACGAACGGGATGGCCGACACGGGGCTCACGTGGGATGACACCGCCAGGGTGCGGATCTCCGTCTCCACGCAGCGGTCGCCGAGGTACAGCTTCGTCGATTCATCATCGTTCTGGAAATGAAGGTCGAGGCCCTCGATGACGGCCTGCAGAGCCTTCTCGTCGATGGTGCCGTCTTCCGCGATCATCCCGTTCTCCATCGCATAGAGCGTGACACCGCGGTACATCGCGCCGCTGTCCAGATACAGGAAATCGAATTCTTTCGCGACCATCTTGGCGAAGGTGCTCTTGCCGGTGGCCGAGAAGCCGTCAACGGCGATGATGATGTCAGGAACGTTCATAATCTTTATCGGGTTCAGGTTTACAAATGTAGAAAAAAAGTGCGATATTTGCACAAATGTTTCGAGCGTATGAAGATTCTGATTGTTGACGACGAGCGGTCCATCCGGAATTCCCTGAAGGAGATCCTGGAGATGGAGGAATACCAGGTGGATACCGCCGAAAACGGCGCCGACGCTTGCGAGATGGCGGAGAAAGAGAAGTATGACGCGATATTCTGCGATATCAAGATGCCCGGCATGGACGGCACCGAGGTCCTCCAGAAACTCATCGCCGACGGCGTTGAGACCCCGGTCGTGATGATCTCCGGGCACGCGGACATCGACACGGCCGTGGACTGCATCAAGAAGGGGGCCTTCGACTTCATCGGCAAACCCCTGGACCTGAACCGTATCCTTATCACCATCAAGAACGCCACCGACAAGGCGAACCTCGTCACCCAGACCAAGATCCTCAAGAAGAAAGTCTACGGGCAGGAGATGGTGGGCGAGTCCGAGGGTATGCGGCACATCCGCGAGATGATCGACAAGGTCGCCCCTACCGACGCCAGCGTCCTCATCACCGGCGCCAACGGCTCCGGTAAGGAACTCGTCGCCCGCAGCCTCCACCAGCTCTCGCAAAGGTCGATGATGCCGTATGTGGAAGTGAACTGCGCGGCCATCCCCTCGGAACTGATCGAGAGTGAACTCTTCGGCCACGAGAAAGGCTCCTTCACCTCGGCCATCAAGCAGCACAAGGGAAAGTTCGAGCAGGCCGATGGCGGCACGCTCTTCCTCGATGAGATTGGCGACATGTCCCTCGCCGCCCAGGCGAAGGTCCTGCGCGTCCTGCAGGAGCGCAAGATATCCCGCGTGGGTTCCGACAAGGATATCACCGTGAACGTCCGCGTGGTTTCCGCCACGAACAAGAACCTCCAGGAGGAAATCAAGAAGGGCAACTTCCGCGAGGACCTCTACCACCGTCTCAGCGTCATCGTCATCAAGGTTCCCACCCTGGACGAGCGCAAGGACGACATTCCTCTGCTGGTAAACCACTTCCTGGACCAGATTTGCTCCGAAACCGCCATGCCGCGCAAGGAATTCTCCCCCGAGGCCATCGACCTCCTCGTCAAGAAATCCTGGACCGGCAACATCCGCGAGCTCCGCAACGTCGTGGAGCGCCTGCTCATCCTCGGCGCCAATCCCGTGAGCGTGCAGGATATCGAGGATTACGTGATCTAGATTCCGGGTCAAGCCCGGAACGACGGTGTCGTCATGCCCGACCTGATCGGGCATCTCTTCGAATGAAAAAAGCCGGCCCGGAAGGGTCGGCTTTTTGGTGCTTCTAAGCGGGAATTACTTCACACGCTGGCCGTAGGAACGGTCGGTGGTGTTGACGGTGATGACTTCACCGGTCTCGATGAAGAGCGGGACCATGATCTTGGCACCGGTCTCGAGGGTGACTTCCTTCAGGGCGGAGGTGGAGGCAGTGTTGCCCTTCACGGCCGGCTCGCTGTAGGTGACTTCGAGGGTGACGTAGGTCGGGAGCTCGCAGGTGAGGCAGCGCTCTTCGGGCTCGGTGAGGAACATCATTTCCACACGCTGGCCTTCCTTCATCAGGTCGGCGTTCTCAACGACATCGTGGGGAAGGGTGATCTGCTCGTAGGTCTCCTCGTGCATGAAGTTGAAGGCCTCGCCGTCGTCGTAGAGGTACTGGTAAGGACGGCGCTCCACGCTGATGGTGTCAAGCTTGACGCCGGCGGTGAAGGTGTTTTCGAGGATACGGCCGTTTTCGAGGTTGCGGAGCTTAGTCTTGACAAAGGCAGGGCCCTTGCCGGGTTTCACATGCTGGAAATACACCACGACGCAGGGTTTGCCGTTGAACATGATGTACATTCCGTTCTTAAGATCAGCTGTTGTTGCCATATAAAATGAAATTTGTCGTTATTGTCGCGGTTCAGACCGCAAAAATAACGATTTACAGCGTTTTATCCAAATTTTGTTAGTAAACCGCGGTCTGGCGGTCGATTTTGAGCTGCTGGATTTGATAGGTCCCGTCCGTCTTGGCGGAGACGAAAATGGTCACGATGAAGACCTCGCCGCCGGCGTTCAGCTGCCCGAGCGCGTACTTCATGTTGGACTGGGAAGCCTTGTGGGAAATGTCGAAGGAACGGGGGGTATAGGCGTCGAAGAACGTCTTGACAATCTGGCGGGCCTGGGTCCGGGAGCAGTTGCGGGTGGAGGAGATGATGGAGATCTCGAGGTTGTCGGAGAACCACGCGGAAAGGCTGGCGGCGTCTCCCTGGGCGATGTATTTGCCGATGGGGACAAAGACGTCATAGCCTTTGTCCTGCGCGGAAAGCCCCGTAACAGTCAGCAAAAGAAGCGTTAGAAGCGTTGTCAACAGCCGTTTCATCGGGCTTACTTTCTTGCAAATACCGAGCCGAAACACTATCTTTGCGTAAAAGATGGAACTGAAGCTCGTGACAGTCGGGAAGACCGACGTGAAGTGGGTGAAGGAGGGCCTGGACCTGTATATGTCCCGGCTCCGGCACTATGTGCCTTTCTCGCTCGTGGAGATTCCCCAGCTCAAGAACGTATCGGCCCTCTCGCAGGAGCAGATCAAGGAAAAGGAGGGGGAGTTGATCCTGAAACAGCTCAATCCCGGCGACAGCGTCATCCTGCTGGACGAGCGCGGCAAGGAGTACCGTTCCGTCGAATGGGCGGAATGGATCCGGCAGCGGCTCGCCCGGGGCGGGAAGGGGCTGGTTTTCGTCATCGGCGGGGCCTACGGGTTCTCGCAGGCGGTCTATGACCGGTCCGAGGGGATGATTTCCCTGTCCAAGATGACGTTCTCCCACCAGATGGTAAGAACGATTTTTGCAGAACAGCTCTACCGGGCTTTCACCATCATCCGGGGCGAGCCTTATCACCATGAATAGGAAACAGGGCATACGGCTGTGGTCCGGGGTGGCGGTGCTTTCCGTCTCCCTGGTGCTCCTTGCGGTATCCCTCCTGACGAACCAGCGGCATCCCGACACCAGTTCCATGGCGCGCGAGCTCGGCGTTCGGGTGGAGCGCCGCCTGGACATCCTGAACCGCTATGCCGGCAAGGCCCTCGCGGCCAATCCGGACGAATGGCTGCGGCTTGAGGACCTTCCGGAGGACATGGTCGTGTACCGGTACCGGGAGGATACGCTCCAGTCCTGGGCCCATCAGTTCCCGCTGCGGAACGACGATATCCGCTCCCTCACGATGATCCAGCGCCTCGGCGACGGCCGAGGTATGGCTGCTTCCCCGCTTTCCTCGCTGTCGACGACATTGACCTATGTCAATTACGGTCCCAAATGGTATCTGGCCAAGATGACGAGGGAGGGACCGCTGACGGTCATTGTGGGTCTCGAAGTTATCAATGAGCTGAAATCCAGCTCATTCAACGGGGTTAATCCACGCTTGCGCCTGTCGGAACGGTACCAGATCCAACCTTTGACGGCGAGCATCGGCATACCCGTGACCGTGAGCGGATCCCCCTTGTTCAAGGTGTCGGCGGAGACAGTCTCCGAGCCGGAGAACCATAATGTTTTCCTGTTCTGGATATCCATCCTCCTGTTCCTGAGCGGCACGCTCCTCATCCTGTCGGTGAGGCGGACGGTGTTGATGGCCCTCGTGATTTCGTTGCTGCAGATCGCTTTCCTGGGCGGTGTGTTCCTGTACGGGCGGAAGCTGGAGCAGGCTTCCCAGCTGTTCTCCCCGCTGTTGTATGCCGACGGCCCGTTCCTGTATTCGCTCGGCGCGGTGGTCTTGATCAACCTGCTGATCACCGTCCTCGTCCATTGCCTGTTCTTCATCCGGGGGACCCTCCTTCGGTGGCACTACCGCCAGCGGATGCGGGTGTCTGAGATAGTCTCCGTCATCATCATCGACCTTATCGTCGCTGCCATCGGCCTGTATATCCACTATACTTTCCAAAGCATTGTGTTCAATTCCGGCATCTGCCTGGAACTGTATAAGGTGAATTTGATCGATGTGTACACGGCGGTCGTGTATCTGTCGTTCCTGGCTCTGTCATTGACCATTCCGCTGTTGCTGCAGATTCTCGCGCCGATCATCCGCCATTTGACGGGTATCAAGTACGATATGTTCTCGCGCCCGGGCCGGGTTATCTTCGCCACCATCGCCGGTGTGTATTTCGCCCTGGTTTCGTCCATCCTCGGCTTCCAGAAGGAGCAGAACCGGGTGGAAGTGTGGGCGAACCGCCTGGCTATGGACCGGGACATCAGCCTGGAACTGCAGCTGCGGGCGTCGGAACCGGGGATTGCCTCGGACGGTGTCATCGGCGGCCTCGCGCTGCTGGAGAACAGCTATGAACTGATCCGGGGCCGTCTGGCGAACGCATACCTGAACCGTCTTTCGCAGGACTACGACATCTCCGTGCTTATCCCCACGCCTTCCATTGAGATGGAGATGTTGCTCAATGAACGGATCCGCAACGGCGTGCGGCTGGCGGAGAACTCGCATTTCTTCTATAGCGCCGGCCCGAACGGACGGGCCCGCTATTCGGGATTATTCTCTTATTACACACCGGATTACGGCGCGTCTAACGTGCTCGTGCTGGTGGAATCCAAGTCCAACCGCGAGGATAGGGGCTATTTGAGCCTCCTGGGACTCTCGGAGCCGGGCCGCGTGGCCGTGCCGCCGCACTATTCCTATGCCCGTTACAAGGGCGCCCACCTGGTTTTTTTCAAGGGTGACTACGCCTATCCGACTGTAGCGTCGGAGCGCCTGCGGAATCAGGTCGACAGCCGTCCCTCCGGCCGTTTCTATGCGGAGGGATACACGCACTTCGTCCAGCCGGTGTCGGAGGATGAGATCGTGGTGATTTCCCGTGAGTCGACCGAGGCGCTCAGCTATGTCGTGGAGGCCGTCCTGTTCGCGATTGTCGCTTTCCTGCTGCTGAGCCTGGTGGGTCTGCGCTTCCATCGGCGCAGCACCGGCGAACGGAACTACTACCGCACCCGTATCAACGGCGTGCTGTACTCGTCCCTCATCATCACCCTCGTGGCGATGGCCGCGTTCAGCGTGTACTTCGTGTACCGGCGCAACAACGCGGACTTGCAGAGCATCATGACCTCCCGCATCACTACGCTGCAGACGATGCTGCAGGGGAGTTTGGGAGGCGTCCAGACGGAGGCTGACCTCCGTTCGCAGCTGGCGCGGACGGCCATCGAAATCGCCGGCAACGACCTCAAGTGCGACATCACCCTGTTCACCCCGGACGGCCGGATGGCCCTGTCCACGACGCCGGAAATCTATGACCGACTGCTGGCGGGCTGCCGTATCCCGGAGGACGCGTACTACAGCATCGTCCTGGAGCACCGCCGCTACAGCATGCTGGTCGAGAAGATGGGCGACCGCCGCTATTATGCTCTCTACGCTCCGGTGCTCAATACCGATGGCAACATGGTCGCCATCGTCTCCTCTCCGTACACCGAGCAGAGCTATGACTTTGAGAATGAGGCCCTTGTCCATATCGCTTCCATCATCACAGTCTTCCTCCTGCTGCTGATGATCGCCCGTGTCATCACGGTTGAGGTCATCGGCCGTATGTTCCGGCCGCTCAGTGAGATGGGCCGAAAGATGAAGGTGTCCGACGTGGACCACCTCGAGTATATTATCTACGACCAGGACGATGAATTGACTTCCCTCGTGCGGGCATACAACCTGATGGTCCATGACTTGTCGGATTCCACCCGACAGCTGGCCCAGGCCGAGCGCGACAAGGCCTGGAGCGCGATGGCCCGCCAGGTGGCGCACGAGATCAAGAACCCGCTCACGCCGATCAAGCTCCAGCTCCAGATGCTCATCCGGATGAAGCAGGCGGGCAAGGCCGGCTGGGAGAAGAAGTTCGACGAGGTTTCCGCGACCGTCCTCGAGCACATCGACATCCTCGCCGACACCGCGAACGAGTTCTCGACCTTCGCGAAACTGTATTCCGAGGAGCCCGTGCGCATCGACCTGGACGCCCTGATCCGGGAGGAAGTGTCGATGTTCCAGGCCCGCGAGGACATCACTTTCACCTACTACGGGCTGGAGGGCGCCGAGGTGTCGGGCCCGAAGCCGCAGCTCACCCGCGTGCTGGTGAACCTTATCACCAACGCCATCCAGGCGCTGGACGGCAAGGAGTTCGGCCAGGTGGTGGTTTCGCTCCGGAATTCCAACAAGGACGGCTTCTACGACATCGTCGTGGAGGACAACGGTCCGGGCGTGAAGGAGGAGAACCGCGCCAAGCTGTTCACTCCGGATTTCACGACCAAATCGCACGGTACGGGCCTCGGTCTCGCCATCTGCCGGAACATTATCGAACGGTGCGGCGGCGAGATCGGATACTCGAAATCTTTCACGCTGGGCGGGGCTTGTTTCACCGTCCGTTATCCGAAATTATCAAAATAATTTCGTAACTTTGCGGCCGGAAAACGGGAGGGACCAATGAAGATTAAAACCGCCATATTCTCCGGCAGCAGCACCCGCGTGGAACAAAAACCCCCGCGCCAGCTTCCGGAATTCGCCTTTATCGGCCGGTCCAATGTCGGCAAATCTTCCCTCATCAACGCCCTGACGGACAACTCCAAACTCGCCAAGACTTCCCAGACGCCGGGCAAGACCCAGCTGGTGAACCATTTCCTCATCAACGACGCGTGGTACCTCGTGGACCTGCCGGGTTACGGGTACGCCCGTCTGCCGGACAAGGAGCGGGCGAAGCTGCGTCACATCATCTGGGACTACATCAACCGCAGCGAGGAACTGGTGATGCTGTTCGTGCTGCTGGATTCCCGCCACGACATGCAGGAGGTGGACCTCCGTTTCATCAGCGAGCTGGGGGAGAAGGGGATTCCCTTCGGCCTCGTGTTCACGAAGGCGGACAAGCAGGGCGCGACCGTCACCGCCGCGCAGGTGGAGAAGAACAAGGCGCGCCTCCTGGAGGAATGGGAGGAACTGCCGCCGGTGTTCGTGACCTCCTCCGTTGCAGGAACTGGAAAACAAGAACTTATCAACTATATCGGAACCGTACTCCAAAATCTATGATCAACGATGTCCATAAGCACAGGATGGCCATTTTCACCTGTGACGCCACCCGGTATTTCGCCGAGAAGGTGGTGGCGGCCATGAACCGGCTCAAGGCGCCGGATGAACCTGAAGTGGTCCTCGGACCGCTGGAGACCACCCGTTTCAGCGACGGTGAATTCGTGCCTTTCTTCGTGGAAAGCGTCCGCGGCGCCACCTGCTTCATCATCCAGTCCACCTTCCCGCCCACCGACAACCTGATGGAACTGCTCCTGTCCATCGACGCGGCGAAGCGCGCCTCGGCGAACAAGGTGATCGCCGTGCTCCCTTACTTCGGCTGGGCCCGCCAGGACCGCAAGGACAAGCCCCGCGTGTCCATCGGCGCGAAACTCGTCGCCAACATGCTCAAGGCCGCCGGTACGGACGCCCTGATGACCTGCGACCTTCACGCCGACCAGATCCAGGGTTTCTTCGACCTCCCGGTGAACCACCTCTACGCCAGCTACGACTTCCTGGACATCCTCAAGAAGATGCAGAAGGCCGATCCCGACCGCTTCACCATCGCCGCTCCCGACATGGGCGGTGCCAAGCGCGCCAACGCCTATGCCAAGCACCTCCACTGCCCGGTGGTGATCTGCCACAAGACCCGCGCAAGGGCCAATGTGGTGGAGCGCATCGTCCCGATCGGTGAGGTCGAAGGCCGTGACATCGTGATCATCGACGACATCATCGACACCGCCGGCACCCTCACGGAGGC
>JAFYTP010000053.1 GCA_017558775.1 Bacteroidales bacterium
CATCCACTCGTAGTCACGCTTGGACAGGTAGTCATTGACCGTGACTACATGGACGACCTTGCCGGAAAGCGCGTTCAGGAACACCGGGAGGGTGGCGACGAGGGTCTTACCTTCACCGGTCGCCATCTCGGCGATGCTGCCGCGCTGTTCCTTGTTGGTCTTGAGGGAGCCGTTCAGGACGATACCGCCGATGAGCTGCACGTCGTAATGGACCATGTCCCAGGTGACCTCGTTGCCGCCGGCGACCCAGTGGTTCTGCCAGATGGCCTTGTCGTCCTCGATGCGGACGAAGTCACGGCCGAGGGCCGCGAGGTTGCGGTCGAAGTCCGTGGCGGTCACCGTGATCGTCTCGTTCTGGGCGAAACGGCGGGCGGTGGATTTCATGATGGCGAAGGCCTCGGGGAGAATCTCGTCGAGGCACTTCTCGATGGCGTCGTCCTCGTCCTTGACGAGTTTGTCGGATTCGGTGGCGAGGGCCTCTTTCTGGGCGACGGGGATGTCTTTCTCGATCTCCGCCTTGATTTCCGCGATGCGGTCCTCGAAGGGTTTCTCCACTTCGAAAATCTTGGCGCGGAGGGCCGCGGAACGGGCCCGGAGGTCGTCATTGGAAAGGGCGTCGATGCCGGGATAGGCCGCGAGGACCTTCTCCAGCATCGGCTTCACCAGTTTCATATCGCGATCGGACTTGGATCCGAAAACCTTCTTCAGAATATCTGCGAGTGCCATAGAATGCTTCTTAACTTCTTCTAATCTTTCAGTACAATTCTTAAACTTACAAATATACGTATAATTCATCGTATAATCAAATTGTCTTTTTACCTTTTATTCCCTAACTTTGGGTGATTATGAAAGACAAAAAGAGTTTCTTCAGGTACGAGGGAGTGAACTATCTCCTCCCCTTCATCCTCATCACTTCCTGCTTCGCCCTGTGGGGCTTCGCGAACGACATCACCAACCCGATGGTGAAGGCCTTCTCCAAGATCTTCCGGATGAGCGTGACGCAAGGAACCCTTACGCAAATGGCCTTCTACGGAGGCTACTTCGCGATGGCCCTCCCGGCCGCCATCTTCATCCGCCGGTTCTCCTACAAGAGCGGCATCCTGATGGGGCTCGGGCTTTACGCGGCCGGTGCCTTCCTGTTCATCGCCGCCCGTTCCACGGGTTCCTATTGGCCTTTCCTCATCGCCTACTTCATCCTGACCTGCGGCCTGAGCTTCCTGGAGACCAGCGCGAACCCGTACATCCTCGCGATGGGCGACCCGGCGACGGCCACCCGGCGGCTGAACTTCGCGCAGTCTTTCAATCCCATCGGCTCCCTGTGCGGGATGTTCGTGGCGATGAACTTCATTCAGGCCCGGCTGAACCCGATGGATTCCGCCACCCGGGCCACCCTGCCTGACGCGGAGTTCGAGGCCATCCGGCAGTCGGACCTGGGCATCCTCATCAAGCCCTACGTCGCCATCGGCATCGTCATCGCGGCGGTATTCCTGCTGATCCTGCTGATGAAAATGCCCCGGGTGAAGGAGGAGAACGCCCGTGGCATCGGCGCATCGCTGCGGTACCTTGTAGGCATCCCCCGCTACCGGGAAGGCGTCATCGCGCAGTTCTTCTACGTGGGCGTCCAGATCATGTGCTGGACCTTCATCATCCAGTACGGAACCCGCATTTTCATGGAGCGAGGAATGAGTGAGATCGACGCGGAAGTGCTGTCGCAGAAATACAATATCGCGGCGATGATCCTCTTCTGCTGCAGCCGTTTCATCTGCACTTACCTGATGAAATTCTTCAAGCCCGGAAAGATGCTCTACTGCTTCGCGATCGCGGGCATCCTCTTCACCCTCGGCGTCATCTTCCTGCCGGGTGTCGCGGGCTTGTACTGCCTCGTCGCCGTCTCCGCCTGCATGTCCCTGATGTTCCCGACCATCTACGGCATCGCCCTCGAAGGGCTCGGGGAGGATGCGAAGTTCGGCGCCGCCGGCCTGATCATGGCCATCCTGGGCGGCTCCGTCCTGCCGCCGCTCCAGGCGATGATTATCGACAAGGGAACGGTCCTCGGGATGCCGGCCGTGAACGCCTCGTTCATCCTGCCGACCATCTGCTTCGTGATTATCGCCCTATACGGGCTTCGGGTGCACAAGAAATTGATTTAGAGCGAAGTCGAGCAATCTTCACCTCCGGAAGCATCTTGCAAAGAGAGCCAAAGTGCTTGAACGGCAGGATGCTTCCGTATTTTACGGCCTTCACAACCGTGAAAAGGCACACAAACAGGAATCGCTCCCACAACGGCCGATTGATGTCGCACAACCGGACCAGTGACCCCATGTAATAGTTCCGGTAAATCACCTTCTCCTTCGGTTCCTCCCGATACGCCCGGTCATGCACAGCCTTCGCCTCCGGCACAATGCCAATCTTGAATCCGTGATACCGCGCCCTGTCACACCAGTTGTCGTCATTGCCGTAAATCGGGAACAACGAATCAAACACCCCCACTTTCTCCAGCACCTTACACGGTATCAGCCAGTGGGCGGCCATTATGCGCTTGACATCTAGGGCCTCCAGATGCCCGGTCGAGCCGGGCATGACGTCATGATCCGTCCCCGTCATGGCTGGCTTGACCTCCCCCGTCATGGCCGATCTGATCGGCCATCTATCGGACAATAATTTGAACTGTTTGTCCAACTCCTTAAAGCCATCAGTCATCTGCAACGGACTCAGAACCCCGTATTCAGGATGGGATTCCGAGAAGGAAACGAGAGTTCCGAGGGTAGATGGTTCAATCCAGGCGTCCTGATTCAGGAGGTAGACGTAATCGTAGCCTTTGTCGAGGGCGTAGCGCATGCCCATGTTGTTGGGTTCGGCAAAGCCGAGGTTGTCGGCGCTGCGGATGAGTTTCGCCTCGGGGTAATGGGAGGCGACGAAGTCCGCGGAACCATCGACAGAGTCATTGTCCCACACGTACAGATCCGCCGGGAGCTCCGAGGCGCGGACGCTTCCGAGGCAGCGGTCCAGCCACTGCAGGCCGTTGTAGGTGACGACGATGACAAGAATCTTCATGACGAGCACAAAGTTACGAATAAATTGCGTATCTTGGCTATATGAAACGATTCTTCACTTCCCTCCTCGTCCTGACGGTCGCCTGCAGCGCCGCCTGGGCCCAGAAGTTCGCCCTGCCCGAAGGCGGGTATGACGGAAGGCGCGTCCTGCTCGTGGGCAACTCCTTCACCTACTTCCACGACTGCGATTCGATGCTCCTGCAGATATCCCGGAGCCAGGGCCTGAGCCTGTGCCTGGGCGAATACCTCAAGGGCGGCCAGACCTTCGGCCAGCACCTCAACCTCCCCAAGACCTCCGAGGCCATCGCGGCCGGCAGCTACGCCTACGCCTTCATCCAGGACTACAGCAACAACGCCGCCCTCTATATCCGCGACAAGCGGAAGGATGTCCTGGCCAATACCCTCGAACTCAAGCGCCGCATCCTCCAGGCCTCGCCGGACTGCCAGATCATCCTGGAGCGCACCTGGTCCTTTGACGGAGCGGGGTCCGGCGGCTTCGGCACGGCCGCGAACCTGGACAAGTACATCGCTAAAGGCGCCGCAAAACTTGCCAAGAAGGCCGATGCGTGGCTCTCTCCCATCGGCGTCGGGTTCAACACCGTCCGGGCCGAACGGCCGGACATCAACCTCTTCGATCCCGACGGCAAACATCAGTCCGCCGCGGGCTCTTACCTGAAGTGCTGCATCAACTATCTGGTCCTGACCGGAAAGCCGTTCCAGGGTGAGGTCGCGACCTGCGGCCTGGCACCGGAAACGGCCGCCTACCTGCGTACGGTGGCGGAACGGACGGTCCTCGGACACGAGCAGGAATACCGCATCAAGCGGTAACTTCCCGGTACAGCTTCGTAAAGATTTCTTTGGAGGTGCGCTTGGTGAAAACCGAGCGCATCACGTTTTTGGACGTGGCGTACATGATGGCCGCGTGAGAGGACGGATCCGACCGGTCGGCGAACAGGTACTTCAGACGGCGGATGGCCTCCACGCACCAGACGAAGCTGCCCAGCAGGAAATATTTGACCGGCTTGCCGCCGCTGTAGAACTGCAAGGCGCCGCGCACGCGAGTGGGCTTGATGGCGGCTTCCAGACGGGAGACGGTGCCGCCGGCGAGATGGGTGATTTCCACGTCGGCATCGGCCCAGACAGTGTAGCCCAAATCGTTAACCTTGTGGCCGAGGGCGATATCCTCGGGGGTGAAGGTGTAGGTCTCGTCAAACCAGCCTGCCTCGCGGAAAACGGCGGTCTTGATGAGGAAACAAGCCCCGTTCACCGTCCAGGTGCGGAAGAGGCCTTCCTTCATCGACCAAGGCGTCGGGACGGTTTCATCGACGAGATGGAGATAGTGCTTGACATAGCGCCAGGCCGTCCAGGGCGCGCGGCCGCTGGTCTGCACCCGGCCATCGGCAAAGACAATCTTCGGGGAGACGATGGCAGCGCCGGCGGGCAGGCGGCTGAAATCGTCCAGCAGGCGGTCGATCACCGGCATCGACTGGAGCGTGTCGTCATTGACAATGAAGCAATACTCCCCCGTCACCTGCTTAAGCGCCAGGTTGTTGTTCTCCGCGAAGCCCCGGAGTTCGCGGCTCTCGACGACCTTCACGGACGGCCAGTCCGCCTTCAGGCGGGCGAGGTTTTCCTCCGAGAACATGTAAGCGACCACCCAGACCTCAAGCGGTGCGGTGGTATGGGCATACAGGCTTTCCAGGCACGGATTCAAGAGGTCCGGCCGGTTCATGCACACGATGACGACGCTTACCATATCGCTGGAAGATTAACCGACAATCCACTTCCCCACCTTGGGGATTTTCTGGACGAGGACGCACAGGAAGGCGACGGCGGTGAAGGTGATGATAACCGTGCCAAAGATCTGCACCGGCGTGGTCCAGATGCCCAGGGTGCCGTCCGCGCCCAGGCCGAGCGCGCTGCGAAGCCAAGCAGAGACGAGGCCCAGGATGACCATATGGGACAGGTACATTCCGTAGCTGGCCTTGGAAACCGGGACAACCACCTTCTCGTAGAACTTGCCACCTCGGGTGATCTTCTTGAAGAGCAGGAGCCAGCCGATGGTCATCAGTGCGACGCCGAAGGTGTCGTTCAGCCAAGGGCCTTCCCAGAGGGCGGCCAGGCCGACGGGGCCTTCCACGGGGAAGACGCCGTTGGCATCGGCCCGGACCTGGCTCAGGAAACCCTGGTTGCAGATGACGAAGCCGACGAGGAAAACGGGCAGGGCGACACCCAGGGTCCGGCCCCAGGAAAGCTCGCCCACGAACTTGCGGAAATAAAGGCCCAGGAGCATATATCCCACGAAACCGCTCAGATAGTAGAACGCGCCGTAGGTGTTCCAGCTGGCCTCGCCCCAGAGGGGATATTTGGCCGCGTTCGGGATGCCGGAAGGGCCGTACATCACCGGCGCGGGACCGCCCACCCATTGACGGATAAGGGGAATAATCGTCGTAAACAGCCAGATGGCGAGATACACCTGCAGTTCACGCTTCCCCACCTTCTCGGCCCAGGGAGAGAGCAGCGGCATGATCAGGTACAGGCCGATGATCATATAAACGAACCACATGTGCCCGGCCGCGTAATTGAAGTTCAGGACGAGGTCCTTGAGGTTCTGCACCGGGCTGCCCCAGATGAAGGCGTAGATAAGACTCCACACCACGAACGGGATCAGGACGCGCTTTGCCCGCCGCTTGAAGAACTCCCCGGTGGAATAATGCAGGGGGAACTGCAGATAGCTGGAAGCGACCACGAAAAGGGCCACGCTGGCCCTCGGAAGCACGTTGAGGATGGATACCCAGATGGCATCGGCTTTGGTGAGGATCAGGGAACCTTCCCCGCCGAGGTAGAAGGGTTCGCAACTATGGGTCATCATCACGAGGAAACAGGCCGTGATCCGCAGCCAGTCCATCCAGATTTCGCGTTTGGTGTCGGTCATGGCTACGAAAATACGAATTTTGAGCGGGAAAGCAAAGCGCCCAGACGGAGAATCAGTTCATTCCCCGCTTCTTCTTGATAGTCTCGTAGGCGTCGTGGACCTGCTGGAATTTCTGCGCGGCGGCCTTCTGGACATCCTCGCCGAGGGTGGACACCCGGTCGGGGTGATACTTCATCGCCATCCGGCGGTACGCGGCGCGCACCTCGTCGTCCGTCGCGGAGGGAGAGATTTCCAGGATGGTATAGGCCGATTCATCCCCGCGGTCCTTGTAGAACATCGCGATGACGGAGGCGACGTCCGTATTGGTCAGGCCGATGACGGAGCCGATCACCTCCAGGACATCCTTCTCCGCTTTGGCGAAGTCGCCATCGACCGTGGCGATATTGACCAGGTAGTGGAAGAGCTGGAGGCGCTGGGAATAGTTCATGTTGGCCGAGATCTGGCCGCCCACCTGATAGATGTTGATCTCCTGGGTTCCCAGCTGCTGGAGGATCTGCATGGCCTGGTTGGCGGCCTGCTCGCCGAAGTTCTGGCGGATGAACTCCCGCACGCAGTTCAGCTCCGACTGGAGCGTCTTGCCATCGGCCCGGATGACGGCGGAGGACAGGACGAGGAGGGAGACGAAGAAGCTGTTACGCTGCTCGTTGGCGGTATAGCCGCCGCGCTGCGTACGCTGTTGTGTCTGCGTGCGCTGCTGCGTATAAGGGCCATCCCCGCCGGGGAGCTGCCTCGAGCCGTCGATATACTCCTCATAGGCTTTTCCCAGCAGGAAGCCGATCAGTCCGCCGATGGGCCCGAAGGCGACCCATCCGAGAATTCCCGTGATCCATTTCGTCGATCCCATTCTTCGTCTTTTTTTCAGTCCGGCACACTTGCAGCAAAAGTCGGTCCACAGGCCCCGGAACTGACAAACTGACGGAAAGGATTGAAAAATAATTGTTACCTTTGTGTGTTATGGCAGGCAGCGCCAATATCCGGATCGCCCGTAACACGGTCGTCATTTACATCAGGATGGCCGTGACCATCCTGGTCGGCCTCATCACCAGCCGGCTGGTACTGCAGGCGCTGGGCGCCTCGGACGTGGGCATCTACAGCGCCGTGGGAAGCGCCGTGGCCCTCATCTCCTTCATCACGGGCGCGCTCACCGCGACGACGGTCCGCTTCATGAACATCGAGATGGGCAAGCCCGACGGCGACACGAACCGGATGTTCAACATCTGCCACGTCATCCATATCGGCGGCGCGCTCCTCCTGCTGGTCATCCTGGAAACCGTAGGCCTGTGGTACATCCACTACCACCTGAACGTCCCCCCGGGGAAGGAAACCGACGCGATGTTCGTCTTCCAGGTCTCCACCCTCGTCGCCTGTCTCGGCATCGCCAACGTCCCCTTCCAGAGCCTGTTCACCGTCCATGAAAGGTTCGTCACCATCGCCCTGGTCGATATTGTCAATGCGCTCGTGAAGCTGGCCCTCGTCATCGGCCTGCTCTTCTGGAAGGGCAACGGCCTGCGGATGTACGCCGTCCTGATGAGCGTCACCACCTGGATCTCGTTCATCGTCTATCACTGGTTGTGCCACCGCCGCTGGCCGGAAATCATCCGCTGGAAGCCGGTCCGGGAACGGAAGGCCTACAAGGAGGTGCTGGTGTTCAACAACTACAACCTCCTCTCCTCCGCGTCGATGATCGCCCGTTCCCAGGGCTCCAACATGCTTATCAACGCCTTCTTCGGCACGACGGTCAACGCGGCCTACTACTACGCCGGAACGGTGCAGAACTATGTGAACCAGTTCATCGCGAACTTCGACATGGCCGCCGCCCCACAGATCACCCAGAACATCGGCGCGGGCAACCGGGAACGTTCCCTGGCCCTGACCGAGCGCGTGTGCCGCATCTGCATCCTGCTGTTCCTCCTGCTCTTTTTCCCCCTCTGGAGCGAGCTGGACTTCATCCTGAAGGCCTGGCTCGGCGCCAAGATTCCGGAAGGGACGGTGCTGATGTGCCGGTGGACCCTGCTCGTCGCGGCCGCCTCGGCCACCTCGGCCGGCCTCGCCCAACTCATCAACGCCTTCGGCCGCATCAAGTGGTACAAGATCGAGTTCAGTCTCCTGTACCTGGCCTGCCTCGTCGCCGGCTGGCTGCTGTACCGCAACGGCTATCCCGCCTACAGCATCATCGTCTGCTTTGTCATCGCGGACCTCTTGAGCCGCGTCATCCAATTGATTCTCCTGCGCTGCCAGTTCGGCTTTGACGTGAAGCGCTTCCTGAAGGAGGCGTACCTGCGTCCCGCCATCGCCGCTATCATCCTCATCGGCTGGCTCGTCCTTTACCGCCTTCTCCCGCTGGAGAGCGTCTGGGCGAAGCTGGGCGGCATCATCCTCACCGGATGTGTCACCGCCGCGGTGCTGTATTTCATTGGCCTGAAGCCCTCCGAGCGGAAGGAAATCCGCCGTTTCCTGGGCCGCAAATGGCACGAATGGGAGCTGGACCACCATCACGACAGAGTCGTGCAGCGGGAATGGAAAAAGCGCTTCGGCCGCTCCATCGACTGGAACAACCCGAAGGACATCAACGAGAAGATCCAGTGGCTGATGTGCTTCTCCGACACGTCCGAATGGACGCGGCTGTCGGACAAGGTGAGGGTCCGCGACTATGTGGCCGAAAAGGGCCTGGGCGGCCTTCTGGTCCCGATGCTCGGCACTTGGAAGCGCTCGGCGGACATCCCTTGGGACGACCTCCCGGAGAAGTTCGTCCTCAAGTGCAACCACGACAGCGGGTCCACGCACATCATCGACAGGGACACCGACCGCCAGGCCGTCGGCATCGACCTGGACGAAGCCCTGAAGCAGGAATACGGCTACCGCCACGGCGAGATGCACTACAACGGCATCGGCCCCTGCATCCTGGCGGAACAGTTCCTGGACAGCGGCGACACCGTTCCCGTCGACTACAAGGTCTGGTGCTTCGACGGCAAGCCCTACTGCATCTGGGCCTGCTACGGCCGCACCGCCGACCACGTGTATGTCAATGTGTACGACCTCGACTGGAACCCGCGCCCGGAAGCGTCGGTCTTCACGGACCACTACCGCGACGGCCGCTGCGCCCTCCCGAAACCCGAAACCCTCCCGCAGATGCTCTCGGCCGCGGCAACCCTTTCCGCCGGCTTCCCCGAGGTCCGGGTCGATTTCTACGAAGTCCGGGGCAAGCTCTATTTCGGCGAGATGACCTTCGCCTCCCTGATGGGCATGATGGACTTTTACACCGATGATTTCCTGAAAGAACTGGGCGACCAGGTAAAACTCCCCCGCCGATGAACCGCAAAGTCATTTACACCTGCCTGACGGGCGGTTATGACCGTCTGGAGCAGCCCGCCGCCGTGGCGCCGGACTGGGATTACATCTGCTTTACGGATACGGACGGACAGGACGGGGTGTGGCAGCTGCGGAGGATTCCGGTTGACAGTCCGGATCCGGTCGTGCGCTCCCGCTTCCCCAAGATCCTTCCCGACAGGGTCCTGCCGGAGTACGACTATAGCGTGTACATGGACGCGAACCTCTGCATCACGGGCGAGGAATTCTACGGCTTCGCGGACAAGTGCATCGCCACCGGCATTTCCTTCGCGCAGGTCCAGCATCCCGACAGGGACTGTGTGTATGAGGAACTTAGGTACTGCTACCTGAAGGACAAGATCGACACCAAGACCGCTTTCCGGCTGTATCGGCAATGGAAGGGCGAAGGGCTCCCCCGCCACGCCGGCCTCTATGAGAACAACCTCATCTTCCGGCGTCACAAGATCACGGAGGCCCGGGCCCTGGACGAGGCCTGGTGGCACGCCTTCTCGGCCGGTGTCCCCCGCGACCAGCTGTGCCTCCAGCCCATTTTCCTCCGCCACGGCATCCACCCCAACCTCCTCCTGGGCGAAGGCCTCAACGCCCGCAACGTCCCCTACCTCAAATACACCCTCCACCCCCCGACCGGGAAAGAGAATACCCCGGGCCGTCTGACCTGGGGTAATGTCGATTACAGGCTTCGCCTGGGTTGGCGGAAGTTGATGCTCTACTTCTTACGCTAGCTATTCCGGTTTGTAGGAATCCTTCAGCGCCGTGGTCTTGTTGAACACGGGCTTTTCCGGCGTGCTGTCCTTGTCCTTGATGTAGTAACCGGTGCGCTCGAACTGGACCGCGATGCCGGAGGCGTCCTCCAGGAGGGCGGGCTCGGCGTAGCCGGCGGAGATGACGAGGGATTCCGGATTCAGGAAGTCCTTGTAGTCCTTGTCCTCGGGGACCTGGGACATGTCGGCCAGGGTGAAAAGGCGGTCGTAGTTGCGCACTTCCAGTTCCTTCGCGTGCGGGACGGAAACCCAGTGGATGGTGCCCTTGACGGAACGCCACTCGCCCGTAGTCGGGTGCGTGGACGGATCGTAGGTGCACTTCAGCTCAACCACCTTACCCTCAGCGTCTTTAATCACCTCATTGCATTTGATGATATAGGTGTACTTGAGGCGTACCTCGCCGTCCGGCTTGAGGCGGAAGAACTTCTTGGGAGCGTCTTCCATGAAGTCGGCGCGGTCGATGAGGAGCTCGCGGCTGAAGGGGACCTTGCGGGTGGCGCCCTCCGGCTCGGCCGGGTTCAGCGGGCAGTCGAACCATTCCACCTGGCCTTCCGGATAGTTGGTCAGGGTGACCTTGATGGGATCCTGGACCACCATGTACCGGTTGGAACGGGCGTTCAGGTCCTGACGGACGCACCACTCCAGAAGCTGCAGGTCCATCAGCTGGTCGCGCTTGGAAACGCCGATCTTGTCGCAGAACATCTTGAGGGCGTCGGCGGTGTAACCGCGACGGCGCACGCCGCACAGCGTAGGCATCCGGGGATCGTCCCAACCACTCACAAGGCCCTTCTGGACCAGCTCGAGGAGCTTGCGCTTGGACATCAAGGTGTACGTGAGGTTCAGGCGTGCAAACTCGTACTGATGAGAGGGATAGATGCCCAGCGTCTCGATGAACCAGTCATAGAGGGGACGGTGGACGTCGAACTCCAGGGTGCAGATGGAGTGCGTGATGTGCTCGATGGAATCGCACTGGCCGTGGGTGAAGTCGTACATCGGGTAGATGCACCACTTGTCGCCGGTGCGGTGATGGTGCGCGAACTTGATGCGGTACAGCAGCGGGTCGCGGAACATCATGTTGGGATGGGCCATGTCGATCTTCGCGCGGAGGACCTTCTCCCCTTCCGCGTACTTGCCGTCACGCATCTCGCGGAAGAGCTTCAGGTTCTCTTCCGGGGTACGGTCGCGCCAGGGGCTCGGGATACCGGGACGATCGACGGTGCCGCGGTTCACGCGGATCTCGTCCTGCGTCTGGTCATCGACATAAGCGAGACCGCGCTGGATGAGCTCTTCCGCCCACTGGTACAGCTGTTCGAAATAGTCGGAGGCGTAGAGTTCCTTGTCCCAATGGAAGCCGAGCCACTGGATGTCCTCCTTGATGGAGTCCACATATTCGGTGTCCTCCTTGGTGGGGTTGGTGTCGTCGTAACGGAGGTTGGTCACGCCGCCGTACTTCTGCGCCAGTCCGAAGTTCAGGCAAATGGACTTGGCGTGGCCGAGATGCAGGTAGCCGTTCGGCTCCGGCGGGAAACGGGTTATGATGGAATCCACCTTGCCGGTAGCGAGGTCGGATTCGATGATTTCTTCCAGAAAATTCAGTTTACGTTCTTCCATGGTAATACCATTATAGACCGCAAAGATACGGATTTTAAATTATTTTTACTAACTTCGCATCGTACTAAAAACGAACAGACCTATGGGTTTATTACATGCAAGGCTGGCCAAATACGACCTGCCGCAAAAAATGATGGAAAAAGGGGTGTACCCCTATTTCCGTGAAATTGAAAGCAAACAGGGTACGGAAGTCGAGATGGAAGGACACAAAGTCCTCATGTTCGGTTCCAACGCATATACCGGTCTCACCGGTGACGAAAGAGTCATCAACGCGGGCATCGAAGCCCTGAAGAAATATGGTTCCGGCTGCGCCGGCTCCCGCTTCCTCAACGGTACCCTCGACCTCCACGTCCAACTGGAAAAGGAGCTTGCCGAATTCGTGGGCAAGGACGAAGCCCTGTGCTTCTCCACCGGCTTCACGGTGAATTCCGGTGTCATCCCCCAGCTCCTCACCCGGGAAGACTTCATCATCTGTGACGACCGTGACCACGCTTCCATCGTGGACGGACGCCGCCTTTCTTTCGCCAAGTCCCTGCACTACAAGCACAACGACATGAAGGACCTGGAGCGCTGCCTCCGCCGCTGCCCCAAGAACGTGGTCAAGCTCATCGTCGTGGACGGTGTCTTCTCGATGGAAGGCGACCTGTGCAAGCTCCCGGAGATCGTGGAGTTCAAGCACAAGTATGACAATGTCGCCATCATGGTCGATGAGGCCCATGGCATCGGCGTCTTCGGCCGTCAGGGCCGCGGCGTCTGCGACCACTTCAACCTGACGAAGGAAATCGACATCATCATGGGCACCTTCTCCAAGTCGCTCGCCTCCATCGGCGGTTTCGTCGCGGCGGACAAGGTGATTATCAACTATCTGCGGCACACGGCCCGCACCTATATCTTCAGCGCCTCCGACACGCCGGCCGCCACGGCCAGCGCCCTCGAGGCCCTGCACATCATCCAGAAAGAGCCCGAGCGCATCAAGGCGCTCTGGGAGGTGACCAACTACGCCCTGATGCGGTTCCGCGACGCCGGCTTCGAGATCGGCGACACGGAGAGCCCGATCATCCCGCTCTACGTCCGCGACCTGGAGAAGACCTTCATGGTCACCAAGCGGGCCTTCGAGGAAGGCGTGTTCATCAACGCCGTCATCCCGCCGGCCTGCGCCCCGCAGGACACGCTC
>JAFYTP010000054.1 GCA_017558775.1 Bacteroidales bacterium
CGGGTGAGGTTCTTCGTGATGTTGAACTTCGCGGCCACGTAGTTCTCCATCTTGTGGTCGTAGCGGTCCAGGTGGTCCGGGGTGATGTTGGTGATGATGGCGATGTCCGGCTTGAAGTCGTACACGTCGTCCAGCTGGAAGCTGCTGATTTCCAGGACGTAGTAGTCAAAGTGCTCCGTCGCGACTTGGTAGGCGTAGGACTTGCCGATGTTGCCGCCGAGGCCCACGTTCAGGCCGGCGTTCTGGAGGAGATAGTAGATGAGGGACGTCGTCGTGGTCTTGCCGTTGGAGCCGGTGATGCAGATCTTCTTCGCGGAGTCGTAGCGGCTCGCGAACTCGATCTCGGACACGATGTGCGTGCCTTGCTCCCGGAGCTTGCGCACCAGGGGGACGGTACCCGGGATGCCCGGGGACTTGACGACCTCATCGGCATTGAGGATCAGGCTCTCCGTGTGATGGCCCTCCTCGAAGGGAATCTCCCATTTCTTGAGTTCATCGACATACTTCTGCTCGATCTTCCCCTTGTCCGACAGGAAGACATCGAATCCTTTGACCTTGGCGAGAACGGCTGCGCCCACTCCGCTTTCGGCGCCGCCCAGAACGACTACTCTGCTCATACCTTACTCTCTCTTATATCTTTATCTGATTTTTAACAATGCTAACGTGGAAACGGCCAGGATGACGCCGACGATCCAGAAACGGGCGGTGATCTTCGCCTCGTGGTGCGGGGGCGACGGCTTGGCGAAGAGGACGGGTCCGGAGACCTGGCTCTTGTCCTGGTAATGGTGATGGAGTGGCGTCATGGACCAGATGCGGTGGCCTTCGCCATATTTCCGCTTGGTGAACTTGAAGTAGCTCCGCTGGAGGATGACCGACAGGCTCTCCACGAAGAAGATGCCGCACAGCAGGGGGAGGAGGAGCTCCTTGCGGATCAGGACGGCGCTCACGCCGATGATACCGCCGATGGTGAGGCTCCCGGTGTCACCCATGAACACCTGTGCCGGGTAGGAATTGTACCAGAGGAAGCCGATCAGCGCGCCCACGAAGGCGGACATGAAGATGGCGATCTCTCCGGAACCGGGAATATACATGATATTCAGATAGTTCGAGTCGATGAGGTTGCCCCCCAGCCAGGCGAGGATGCCGATGACCACGCCCACGATGGCCGAGGTTCCGGCCGCCAGGCCGTCCAGGCCGTCCGTGAGATTGGTGCCGTTGGAGCAGGCTGTGATGACCAGGACGATCATGATCACGTAGATGGCCCATTTCGCGTACCAGCCCCAGGCGCCCTTGAAGGGGGAGAGGAGGCGGTAGTCGAACTCGTGCCGCTTCACGAAGGGGATGGTGGTCTTGGTCGATTTCACCACGTCTTCACCCTGGTAGCGGCCGGAGGTGACCTGCGTCTCGGTGTTGACGTTGCGCTCGGAGCGCTCGCAGGTGACCTCGATGGCGGGATCCGCCGTCTTCTCACGGACGACGATGTTCGGGCTCATCCACACGGTCAGGCCCACGATGAAGCCGAGCAGGATCTGTCCGAAGAGCTTCGCCTTCTCGGAAAGGCCTTCCTTGCGCTTCTTGAATACTTTGATATAGTCATCCGCGAATCCCAGCGCGCCGCACCAGACGGTGCTGAAGAGCAGCAGGATCACGTAGATGTTCGTCAGGTCGCAGAACAGCAGGACGCCGGTCAGGATGGCCAGGATGATGATCACGCCGCCCATCGTCGGGGTACCCTTC
The DNA here is from genome assembly GCA_017558775.1 of Bacteroidales bacterium. Lineage (GTDB taxonomy): Bacteria > Bacteroidota > Bacteroidia > Bacteroidales > UBA932 > Cryptobacteroides. The sequence goes on from JAFYTP010000054.1 coordinate 1,738, forward strand.
TTCTCGATCTGGCCCTGGAGGCCGAGGTCGCGGACGGTCTCGCCGATCTGGTGCCGCTGCAGGGCCCGGATGATCCGCTTGCCGGCGATCATCGAGAACAGGACGGCCGCGACGGTGGCCATCATCGCCCGGAAGGACAGATAATGCATCAGGCCCATGCCGGGGATGTCCCAGCCTAGTTTCTCGAAGAACTGGAAGAGGTGGTAGATCATTTCAGAATCAGTTTAAAGGTTTCAGCAACGATTTCTTTTTCGTCAAAATGAAGTTTTTCGTGTCCGATGATCTGGTAATCCTCGTGGCCCTTGCCGGCGAGGAGGATGGTGGCTCCTTCGGGGGCGGTGAGGATGGCGGTCCGGATGGCTTCGCGGCGGTCCGTGATGAAGATGCTCTTCGCCAGGCCGTCCGTGGTGAGGCCGGTGCGGATATCCGCGAGGATTTCCTCCGGGTCTTCGGTCCGGCAGTTGTCGGAGGTGATGACCAGCCGGTCCGCGAGGCGGGCGGCGACCTGCGCCATCTCGGGGCGCTTGGTCTTGTCGCGGTCGCCGCCGCAGCCGAACAGGCAGATGAGCTGGCGTTCGGGGGCGACGTCGCGGAGGGTGCCCAGGACATTCTCCAGGGCATCCGGGGTATGGGCATAGTCGATGACGACCGACAGGTCGCGCGGGCCGCGGACCGTCTCCAGGCGGCCGGGGGCGGACCGGAGGCTCGACAGGGCGACGAGCACTTCCTCGGGATTGGCACCCAGGCACACGGCCGTGGTGTAGATGGCGAGGAGGTTGTACGCGTTGTGCGCGCCCACGAGGCGGCTCCAGGTTTCTTTACCGTCGATGCGGAGGAGCATCCCCTCGAAGCTCTGCTCGAGGATCCGGGCGGTGTGGTCGGCCGGGCGCTTGCAGGCGTAGGTGACCACCTTGGCGGCGGTGTTCTGCACCATGACGGGGCCGTTCTTATCGTCCGTATTGATGATGGCGAAAGCCTCTTTGGACAGGTTGTCGAAGAAGAGTTTCTTGCACCGGAGGTACTCGGCGAAGGTCTTGTGGTAGTCCAGGTGGTCGTGGGTGAGGTTGGAGAAGATACCGGCGGCGAAACGGAGGCCGGCGACCCGCTCCTGCTCCACACCGATGGAGCTCACTTCCATGAAGCAGTAGCTGCAGCCTGCATCGACCATCTCCGCGAGGAGGTGGTTGATGGTGATCGGGTCGGCGGTGGTGTTGGCGGTCTCCAGCCGGCGGTCGTCCACATAGTTGGCGATCGTGGAAAGCAGGCCGCAGGGATGTCCCATCGCCTTGAACAGGTTGTACAGCAGCGTGACGGTCGTCGTCTTCCCGTTCGTCCCCGTGATGCCCACGAGCGTCAGTTTCCGAGACGGATGCCCATAGAATGCATCCGCCGCCATCGCCACCGCGTGGCGGCTGTTCTCGACCTTCAGGAAGGTCACGTCATTCTCTTCGTCATTCCGGACTTGATCCGGAATCTCTTCGCAAATGACAGCCACGGCCCCCTTCTGGATGGCCTGGCCGATATATTGATGTCCGTCGGAGGCGAAGCCCCGAACGGCGAGGAACAGGGAACCGGGCGTCACCGCGCGGGAATCGCTGGTGATGGCGGTGATGTCGATGTCCAGCCGTCCGCGGGTCTCCACGGCGCCGATGTCCTGTATGAAGTCTTTCAGTTTCATTTCAATGTCAGTCGAATGGTTTCACCTTTTTTCAGGGCCGTCCCTGCGGCGGGGGACTGAGCCGTCACGTGACCGGAGCCCTCGTACACGCACTTGTAGCCGGCGTTCTCCACCGCGTACATCGCGTCCATCAGGCCGAAGCCCTTCACGTCGGGCGTCTTGCCGGCATCGGCACTCGCGGTGCGGGCTTCCATCGTAGGAAGGGTTCCCTCGGAGGCGATCCGGCCGGACCAGGTGTCGTCGATCGCGTAGATGTTGTCTACGATCTCGCGCACGGCCATGGCCGGCTTGGTGCCGCCGTAGAAGCTCTGGCCGGACAGGTAGGAATAGACCGTCACGAGGATGGTGTATTTCGGGTCGTCGGCGGGGAAGAAGCCCACGAAGGTACCCTGGTTCCGCTTGCGGCCCCACGGGTCGTGGTACGGGTCGGGATTTCCCTTGCGCTCTTTCGCGGTCAGGACGACCTGCGCGGTACCGGTCTTGCCGGCGACGGAGAGCTTCGCGTTCTTCAGGCGGGTGGCCGTACCGTCATCGACAACGGCCTTGAGGGCGCGGGTGACGGTGTCGGCGGTGGCGCGGGTGCAGATGTTGTTGAGCACCGAGGGTCCGTATTCCTTGAGCACCTTGCCGTCCTTCTCCACGCTCTCGACCACGTAGGGCTTCATCATCCGGCCCTTGTTGGCGATGGCGTTGTAGAAGGTGACCACATGGAGCGGCGTCACGGACATACCGTAACCGTAGGCGGTGGTGCCGAGGGTGGTCCGGCTCCAGCCGGGCGTGCCCGGGCGGTTCACGACCGGGGTGCCCAGGCCGTCCAGGTCGAAGTCGAACTTCTCGCCCAGGCGGTAGGCGTAGATATGGTCGAAGAATTCCTGCGGCTGGGCGCCGTAGTAGGTTTCCGGGAGGTAGGTGAATACGTAGTTCGAGGAGATCTCGAAGCCATGCTTCACCGTGATCTCGCTGCGGCCGGTCAGGCGCTCGTAGTCAAGGATATGCGTATCCTGGTTGTAGCCGGGGACGACGCCGTGGTGCGTGGGGATGGGCTGCTCCAGGGAGGTGACGTAGCCGTCTTCCACCAGGGAGAGGAGGGTGACGGTCTTCATCACGGAACCCTGTTCGCCCACTTCCTTGAGGACGAGGTTGTCCCGCTCCCAGAGCTTGGAGCCCGGGATGGTGTCGCGGGAAAGGTTCACCATCGCGCGGATGGCGCCGGTCTTGACTTCCATCAGGACGGCGATGCCGGCGCGGATCTGCGGGTCTTCGGAGATCTGGCGGCGGAGGGCCCGGTCGGCGATGTCCTGGAAGTCGATGTTGAGGGTGGTCCGGACGTCGTTGCCATCGACGGCCTTCACCATCGTGCTGTCGAAGTCGCGGATGTACTTGTTGTCGTCGGTGACGCGCCGCCACTCGACGCCTTCCGTGCCGTGGAGCTCGTAGTCGAAGGTGCCCTCGATGCCGATGCGGTTGGTTTCGCGGACATAGCCGATGACGCGGCGGGCGAGGGTGTCGTACGGGTAGATGCGCTCGTCGTGCTCCTCGGCGATCAGGCCGCCGCGGTACTTGCCTTCGTTGAACAGGGGCAGGGTGTGCAGTTCGTTCAGGGTGGCGTGGCTGACGTTCTTGCGGATGAGGACGTGCTTCTTGCCGTTGTCACGGCCTTCGATGATCTCGGTGTAGTACTGGGAGGCCGTCTTGGCGGGGAAGAGGCGGGCGAGCTGGCGGGAGAGGGTATCGGCCTTCGCCCTCCAGGCTTTCTCCGCGGCGGCGCCCTTGTAGGCCGGGGCCGGGGCTTCCTTGCCCTGGTCCTTCAGCCGCTGGATGCGGCGCGCTTCCTTGCGGTCGATCTCCTCGAACTCGCTCTTCCGGACGGTGCAGTCCATGTAGATGTCGTAGAGCGGGGTGGTGATGGCGAGCGGGCGTCCGTCCTCGGCGAGGATACGGCCGCGCTTGGGCTGCTCGATATACTTGTCCGGGCGGGGGCGGAAGAGGTTGATGACCTTCGCGGGCACGCTGTAGGTTGCCTGGATATGGCCGATGCAGATGAGGATGCCCACCGAGAACGCGATGAACACCACGGTGAGGAGGACCATCACCATGTGGATGCGGTCCCGGTTCTCGATCGTGTCCTTGATCTCGGTTCTCTTGTTCTTGCTCGCGCTCATCGTTTGTCAATCTTCGTCGCCGGCTTCTCCGGCAGGGTCACCGGGGAGCCCAGTTGTTTCAGTCGTTTCACCGCGGTGGAGGCGCTGTGCAGGCGCACGAGTTCGGCCTCTTTCTCGGCGTGGTAGATCTCCAGGTTGCGGAGGGCCACCTTGTTCTCCTCCACCTTCGTCAGGGTGTTGTCCACCTTCAGGCTCAGCAGGATCGTGATCCAGGCGAGGATGAAGATGTAGAGGATGTGCATGTAATATTTGTGGGCGCCCATGGACAGGAGGAGGTCCCCCTTGCCCAGCATGCGCCAGAAATTCCGGAATCTCCGGGCCAGGTCCTTCAGCGTCATTCCCCAGCCCTCCTTTCCGCTATCCGGAGCTTCGCGCTGCGGGCGCGGGTGTTTCCGGCGATTTCACTTTCCGAGGGAAGGATGGGCTTGCGGTTCACGGCCTCCAGCGGCGTGACCGTACGGCCGTACAGGTCCTTCTCTTCCCGTCCTTCCACGTTCCCGGTCTTGATGAAGTTCTTCACCATCCGGTCTTCCAGGCTGTGGTAGGTGATGACCACGAGCCGGCCGCCTTCCTTGAGCGAGGCCGTCGCCCCTTCGAGGAACTTCTCCAGGGAACGCATCTCCTGGTTCACCTCGATGCGGAGGGCCTGGTACACCTTGGCGAGGACCTTGTGCTCGGCACCCTTGGGGAGGATGCGGGCGAGGGCGCGGTCCAGGTCGCCGGTGGTGCGGATCTCCTGCTGGTCGCGGGCGGCGGCGATGAGGCCTGCGGCCCGGCGGGGCTGGTCCACTTCGCCGTAGAGGCGGAGGATGCGCTCCAGGTCCTCGGCGGCGTAGGTATTGACAATCTCGGCGGCGGTCAGCTTTCCTTCCGCGTTCATCCGCATGTCGAGGGGTGCGTCCTCGAACCGGAACGAGAAGCCGCGGTCGGCGGTATCGAACTGGTGGGAGGAGACGCCGAGGTCCGCGAGGATGCCGTCGAACCGGACGTCCAGGTGGCGGGCGTAGTTCTCGATGAAGCGGAAGTTGTTGTGCACCATGGTCAGGCGCGGGTCGTCCGGGGCGTTTTGGACGGCATCCCTGTCACGATCGAAGGCGATGACGCGCGCGCCATCGTGTAAGCGTGAAAGAAGTTCGGCAGTGTGGCCACCGCCTCCGAAAGTGGCATCGGCGTAAACGCCGTCGGGATTGATAACGAGCGCAGAAACGCTCTCGTCAAGCATTACTGGGGTATGGTATTCGGACATGTTGCGGGACCTCCTATCTCTTTGCGGACAGTCTCGCTGCGGTTTCCTTGAACGCGCCGTCGCTCATGAGAGAGGACTCGCGACGCTCCTTGGGCCAGATTTCGATTTTGTAACCGACCCCCGCGAACACTACTTCCTTGGTGATACCTACTTGTTCAAGCAGTTCTGAAGGGATGTTCAGGCGGCCGAGTTTCCCGTCGGGGACGACATAATAGACGCCGTCGTTGAATTTGCTCCAGAACGCGGCGTGTTCGGGATTGAGTTCAGGGTCGAGCCCTTCCAGGACCTGATCGCACCTGTTGTCCCACTCGGTGCGGGTGAACAGGTTCAAACAGTTGCCCTGGACGCTCTTCTTGACCACCATCGTCATATCTTCCTCGCCCGTGCGCGCGAACTCGTCACGGAAGATGGCAGGGAGCACGACTCGCCCCTTGTCATCAACTTTACCGAGTGCATTTCCGCGGAATCTGACCATGGTTACTTGTGGTTGAACTTATCTTCTTTCACGCTGAGTGCAAAGATAAGAAAACCTTTCCATTTTCACCCAAAAATTTCCAAATTTTTCCACAAAAAGTTATCAACAGCCCCTGTGGATATCTCAGGGGCATTTTGGGGTGTGTCGAGGGTCGGGGCGAGGGGACTCCGTGCGTCTTTCAGCCGCTACGCCAGGTCGGGAAGGCGCTTGACGTCGAACTCCTCCTTTTACGGTCCCGTTCCGGTCCCGTAACGTCGTCAGACAAACTCCGTCATCCCCTGCGGGGACCGCCGCCTTCCCTCCGGCTCGCTGATCCGCTGAAAGCCGAATTCCGCCCCCTCGCCCCGACCCTCGACCTATTGCCACCCAACCCAAAATTCACAGAGCATTGCATATGCCATTCTATGACGTTCTTTGGCACCCTGTCACGCTCTGCGAGGCAAAATGGGCTCGCAAAGCAAGTGGATAGGCCTTCTGTGCGGCTGAAATGCCCTTTCGGTTGCTCTGCAAATTTCGGGTTGGCAAAGTCGGCGATGTCCTACTGTTATGAGACATCACAATCACCTTGGTGGCGCAGGTGCCTGGTGTTGGCGGCGCAGGTGTGGAAAATGGGGTGGGACCTGCGCCACTGGAATGCGTAGAGGACCGTTTTGCGGCGCAGGTCCCCAAGGCAAAACCTTACCTGCGCCAAAAACAGGGGAGACCTGCGCCAGGGAAAAGGCCCACCTGCACCGAGATGGCCACCACCTGCGCCACGAGTGTGCCCCACTTGCGCCAAGCTGAGGGCTTTATTTGCCGAATAAAACTCGATTTTGTAAATTTGTCTAGATCGTACGCGTCCTGCCGATGAAACCGACTTTTTTGTCCATACTGCTGCTGACGCTGCTGCCGTTTTCGATGACGGCGGGGGTGCGGTCGTTCCGGGTCGAGATGCCGGAGCGGGCGGTGCAGGGAGAGGAGGTTGAAGTGCGGTATATCATGGAGGTTTCGGGCCGATGGTATTTTCTGGGATATACGCAGCCGATCGAAGGGGTCAGAGTTCTCAGCGCTGATCATTCGGAGAAGGTGCTGTCCCAGACGGTCATGCGGGTAACGGTGAGTTATCGGCTGACGAGCTATGTTGCGGGACCGGTGGAGCTTTCTCCGATTGAAGTGATGGAGGGCGGTAAAGCCCGACGGTTTGAGGGAGGGACCTTGGTCGTGGAGCCTCATCCCGATTATGGCGACGAATGGTTGACGGCCCGGGAGTTCCTGCTGGAAAAAGGGAAGGACTGCAAGGCCTTGCAATGGTTTTATTCTCAGGGAGGGACGCATGGATTCTATGATATTCCCCGGAATTCTTTCGCATGGGTCGGACCGGCCGGCGTTGTCGCCTATGGTATCGATGCGGCCATGTGGGACGGGAGAAAGGATGGACTGATCGTCAGCCAACTGTTTGGCGCATACGGTGAGTCTCAGTTTGTGGATGTTCCGGAAGGGACGGTCGAGCCTCTTTTGGGTGATAACGCATATGGGCAAGATGGCGCTTTCTGCGAGGGCTTTCCCACGGCGCAGTTTAATGGGCGGGATTCCGTCTGTCTGGCGGGCTGCGGCGCGGTGACATTGGCCCAAATTATTCAGTTTTATGGACCTCCCATACAGCCCACCGGAAAAGGTCAGTTGACCGTCGCCGGGGGAGCTCCGATGGAAGTCGAGATGCACGAGCTGGATTGGGAGAGCTTGAAGGTCAATGAGTTGATGTATCTAGCCGCCGCTTCGGTCCAGACCCGTCTGTCCCCGGAAAAATCCTCGTCGAATGCGGTTTCGCTCCGCTGGGCGCTGGTGAACAACTGGGGTTTCAGCCCCGTTTGTCGATATCGACACGGACTCAAGAGCCAGGACGTGATGGACCTGATCATCGCCGATTTGGACGCCGGCAGGCCCGTCGTCCTGGGTGGGGGAGGGCACTCGTTCGTCTGCGACGGATACAAGGATGGATACCTGCATTTCAACTTCGGCTGGAAAGGTCAATGCAATGGCTGGTACCGCCTGCCGGAAGGGATGGCCATCGATGATTTAGTGACCGACATCAGACCGATGCTTCCCGAGGAGAATCTGGCACTGGAAGTGACACTTAAGAAGCCGGGGACATTGGCATCGGCCATCCCCGAGGACGAGCTTCTCAAAGTGACCCGGCTGAAAGTTTCCGGCAAGATTCGGAACGAGGACATCGCCCTGCTCCGGCAGATGGCAAAAGACGGAATGCTGATGGAACTGGACCTCTCCGAGGCGCGGATTGTCCGGGATGGATCCTTCCGGGCGCAACCTTATATGGAGCGGGACGCGGTGGGGATGACATTCACTTCGCAAATGCGGAATCCCTTGTATGGGCCTATCCCTGGGACTCAGGAAGAATGGGTGATCAAGGAGGATATGTCGGATTACAGGTGGGATGAAATGGTCTCTCGCGGGTTGACAAGAGGTTTCGACTTTAATCTGGTCCGTGACGACCGGGGGATTCGCGTCCTGTATTATACCCGGAACGACACCATCGGCCCGGACATGTTTGCCGATTGCGATAACCTGCGCATTCTCAGCCTCCCGGCCTCCATTAATAGCGTCAAGCCCGGTGCTTTCATGAACTGCACCTGCCTTGAAAAACTCTATCTTCCCAAGGGGCAGATTGACATTTCCCCGCATGCCATGGTCGGCACTCCATCTATGATGGAAGTCATCCGTGCTTATTAGTTTACCGGTTCCGGAGCAGGGGTGGGTAAGAGAGGCGTCTTTTCTTTTAGTATTTTGGAAATAATGTTTATCTTTGCATACTATGGCGTTTTGTGCGCCTGGGCAAAATGAATAAGAAAGGGACTGTCATAGCGATTGTTGCGATTGCGCTGATGCTGGCGGGAATCGCGTGGGCCGTGAGCCGGCTGTATCGGGAGGAGAAACCCCGGCAGAAAGCCGACAATACGGAGTATCCGTTGCTGCGGGCCGTGCCGGCCGATGCGGCGGCGGTGTTCTGCTTCGACGGAACGGCGAAGGCGCACCGCGCCATCGCGGATTCCACGGGCATCCTGCGGGCGTTCATCGCGCCGGAGAGCCCGGCCCTGATGGCCTATCTGTCCAAGGCGGGGGCGTCCCGGATGGCGGTATCGCTGCACAACAGCGGTTCGCTCGTCCCGCTCGTGGCCTCGGAACTTGCCCTGGCCGATTCCGCTTCCCTTGCTTCTTATGAATCTGTCGCCGTTCGGGCCGGTCTCAAGACCGCGTACCAGGACGGACTGCTGTTGGCATCGACCTCGGAAACCTTGCTGAATGCCGCAAAGCGCGCGCTTGACGCGGGTGTGTGCATCCTGGAGGCACCGGGGCTGCCGGAGCTGACCGGACGTATCGGCGGTTCCGCCGTGGCGTTCCTGTCCGCCCGCCAGACGCCCAAGATCCTCCAGTCCTGGTCCACCGCCCGCATCCGCCGGTACTCGGACTTTGTCCGCACCTCCGCGGACTGGACGGCGCTGGAGCTTGCCGAGGCCAATGAAAAGCACATCGTCCTGAAAGGGACGGCCGCCTGCCCGGAGAAGGGGACCAGTTTCCTGTCGGCCCTCCGCGGGCTCAAGATGCCGGCTGCTTCCTTCGCGGACGCGCTCCCTTATTTTGCCGATTATGCCATCTCCATCCCCATCGGGGACGTGTCCTCTTATTTGGAACGCTACCGTTCCTACCAGGACGCGAAGGGGAAACTCACTCCTTATAATAAGGCTCTGAAAGACAGGGCGGGCCGCGACATGGCGCCCGAGCAGTGGGCCCAGCACTTCCAGCTCAAGGAAGTGGTCCGCGCGTCCTATCAGCTGGACGGCATCCGGGAGGATATCCTCCTGGTCCGCACCGGCCGCGACATCCCCGCGGGCAGCAATCCTTACCGGGGTAACCTGGCCACCTTGTTCGGCGGCCTGTTCGATGTCGTGGATACCGTGTGCGTCTCCCTGTCCGGCCATTGGACCGTGATGGGCAGCGCTTCGGCCGCCGGTCCGTTCTCCGACAAGAAGTTCCTGGACTATCCGCTCCGGGAGCGCCTCTCCGACGCAGGCCTGTCGATGCCGGCCGGCATCGTGGCCTACGCGTCCGTCACCGACTATCCCGCGGTCCTCACCGACCTCTTCTCGAAGGTGCCCGCCGGCATGTTCGAGACCTACGTGACCGGATCGGCCTATGCCCCGGCCCTCGCCGGCATGGACCTCTCCTCCGGCCAGCCGGATATCCGCCTCTCCCTGGACAAGCGCGCCCTCAAGGGCAACAAGGTCCAGGTGCTGGAGCGCGACACCACCGTCGTCATTCCCACGGGCCCGTTCCCGGTGATGAACAGCGGTACTGGCAAGACTAACTCCTTCTACCAGAACGCGAACCTCTTCCTTTGCCTGAACGACGAGAACGGCAAGGGCGTCTGGGGCGTTCCGTTCAAGCAGCCCATCTGCGGCTACGTGGAGAGTGTCGATTATTACAACAACGGCAAGATCCAGTTCCTGTTCGCGGCGGGCTCTGGCCTGTATATGATTGATCGGCTGGGTCGCTTTGTGGGCGGCTTCCCGGTGGAGCTTGGAAAACCGGTCCTCCTGGGGCCCCAGGTCTATGACTTCACGGGCGCCAAGGGTTACACCACCATGATCCTCCATAAGGACAACTCGCTGGAAATGTACAATCTCCACGGTCAGAAGCCGGCCGGCTGGAAGGGCATCAAGGCCCCCGAGACGGTGAAGGCGCTGCCGGAACTGCTGGAGATCAAGGATAAGAAATACTGGGTGGTCCGCACGTCCATCCGTACCCTCGTGTACGGCTTCGACGGCGGCGACCCGATCACCAAGGACGAAGGCGGGAAGATGATCCGGCCCGATTCCCAGACCACTCCGAACTCCCGCGGGGGTGTCACCGTCGATTGCTACGACGGCAAGACGCGGGACATCAAACTGTAGAACTAAAACCTGTACCCGAATAATGGAATTCAAATCCGTCAACAAGATCCTCGAGGAAAGCTTCCGGGCCAACTGGGACCGCTCCGCCCTGTCCAACTACCAGGGTGTGACGCTGTCCTACCGGGACGTCGCCCGCCGGATCGCCAAGCTGCACATTGCCTTCGAGCAGTGCGGCCTCAACAGGGGCGACAAGGTCGCCATCTGTTCCCGGAACCAGGCCAACTGGGGCGTGAGCTTCCTTGCCGCCCTCACCTACGGGGCTGTGGCCGTTCCCATCCTGCATGAATTCAAGCCCGGCAATATCCACTACCTCGTGAACCATTCCGAAGCCCGCGTCCTGTTCGTGGACGAGGTCATCTGGGAAGGTCTCAACCAGGAGGAGATGCCCGGTCTGTCGGTGGTCGTCCAGATCAATACCTTCAAGTTCCTGTATGCCGATACCGAGGAGCGGGCCTACGTCCGCGAGCACCTCAACGAATCCTTCGGCAAGAAGTATCCGGAGTATTTCGGTCCCGAGCACCTCAATTACTATGAGGATTCCCCCGAGGAGCTGGCCGTGATCAACTACACCTCCGGCACATCCGGTTTCTCCAAGGGCGTGATGATCCCGTACCGGGCCCTGTACTCCAACATCGACTTCGCGCAGAACGACGCCTGCCCGATGCTGAAAGCCGGTATGCAGTGTGTGTCGATGCTTCCGTCAGCCCATATGTACGGGATGATGTTCGAGTTCCTCTATGAGATCACCCGGGGCATGCACGTGCATTTCCTGAGCCGCGTTCCGAGCCCGAAGATCATCATGAAGGCCTTCGCCGAGATCCATCCCGACATCATCATCGCGGTTCCGCTGGTGATGGAGAAGGTGTACAAGACCAAGCTCAAACCGCTCATCGACCGGAAGAAGATCAAGCTCCTGATGAGCATTCCGGTGTTGGACAAGGTGATTGCCAAGCGCATCAACACCGAGCTCACCACCGCTTTCGGCGGCCAGTTCGAGGAGGTGATCTTGGGCGGCGCCGCCTTCAATCCGGAAGTGGAGCAGTTCCTGCACAAGATCGGCTTCCATTACACGGTGGGCTACGGCATGACCGAGTGCGCCCCGATCATCTGCTACGCGCACTGGGACAAGGTCAAGGTCGGCTCCGCCGGCCGCGCGGCCAAGAACATGCAGATCCGCATCGACTCCCCGGATCCCCGCAACATCCCGGGCGAGGTGCAGGTGAGCGGCCCGAATGTGTGCCTGGGCTATTACAAGAACGAGCAGGCCACCCGCGACACCCTCACGGAGGACGGCTGGTTCCGCACCGGCGACATGGGCATCATCGACGAGGACGGCTACCTGTTCCTGCGTGGCCGTTCCAAGTGCATGATCCTCGGCCCTTCCGGCCAGAACATCTATCCGGAGGAGCTGGAGGCTGTGATCAACAACTACACCTACGTCGTGGATTCCCTCGTCGTGGAGGATGACGGCGGCCTGACCGCCCTCATCTATCCCGACTGGCACCAGGGAGAACTGGACGGCATGAACGGCGACGCCCTCAAGGAGCGACTCCTCGGCGCCCTCCCGTCCATCAATTCCGAGCTCCCGAAGTACGCCCAGATCCGCAAGGTGGAGTTCATGCCCGAAGACTTCGAGCGCACCCCCAAGAAGAGCATCAAGCGTTACCTCTATCAGAGAAACTAAATGGAAAAATTCGACCACAGCTACCTGGAGATGGCCGAAATCTGGGCGCAGAACTCCTATTGCAAGCGCCGCAAGGTCGGGGCCCTTCTCGTGAAGGACCGCATGATCATCTCCGACGGCTACAACGGCACGCCTTCCGGGTTCGAGAACATCTGTGAGGAAGACGGCGTGACGAAACCCTACGTCCTGCACGCGGAGGCTAACGCCATCACCAAGGTGGCGAAATCCGGCAATAGCAGCGAGGGGGCTACGCTCTTTGTCACCGCCTCGCCCTGCCTCGAATGCGCCAAGCTGATCATCCAGTCCGGCATCAAGCGCGTGGTGTACCGGGACGAGTACCGGATCACGGACGGGATCGACCTGCTCCGCCGGGCCGGCATCGAGGTGGAAAAGGTCGATTAGAACCCCCTATGTCCGACAAGAAACAGAGCTTTCTCCGCATTGCGGAAATCCTGCTGGGCGTGGTGATGGGCGTGATTCTCACGCTCACCGTCGTGCGCTACAAGGAGAACCGCAAGATCATGAACGCCAAGTATGTAGAGTGGCGGAAGCTGAACCTCATCCTCGAGGAGATCGAAAAGAACTATGTCGATACCATTGACCAGGCCGGGATGACGGACGCCGCCATCGCCGGGGCCCTGGCGAAGCTGGATCCGCATTCGGTGTACCTTCCGCCCGTGAAGCGGCAGGAGGCCGACGAGGAACTCGCCAGCAACTTCGAGGGCATCGGCATCCAGTTCAACGTCCCGAACGACACCGCCATCGTGTTGGAGGTGATCGCCGGCGGCCCGGCCGAGAAGGTGGGCATGCTGCCCGGCGACCGGCTCCTCAAGGTGAACGACGAGGTGATCGCCGGCGTCAAGTTCCCGCAGGACAGCATGGTGAAGCGGATCAAGGGCCCTTCCGGAACCAAGGTCGTCGTGACCGTGGGCCGCGGCAAGGACGTCATCCCCTTCGAAATCACCCGTGGGAAGATTCCGCTCCACAGCATCGACGCGGCCTTCATGATCGATGACACCACGGCATACCTCCGCCTCGCGAAGTTCTCCTCCTCGACACGGAAGGACTTCGTGGAAGCGTACTCGGGCCTGCTGGAAGAGGGGATGAAGCACATGGTGATCGACCTCCGGGACAACACCGGCGGCTTCCTGGACCAAGCGCTGCTGCTGTCCAACGAGTTCCTGGCCAAGGGTGATACCATCGTCTATGTGGAAGGCCGGCACCGCCCGCGCGAGGTCTATCGCGCCGACGGACGCGGCAACCTCAAGGACATCGGCCTGACCGTCCTTATCAGCGAGAACTCCGCCTCCTCCAGCGAAATCTTCGCCGGCGCCATCCAGGACAATGACCGTGGCACCATCGTGGGCCGCCGTTCCTTCGGCAAGGGCCTGGTGCAGGAGCAGTTCGCGTTCACGGACGATTCCGGCCTGCGGCTCACCGTGGCGCGTTTTTACACGCCTTCCGGCCGTTGCATCCAGAAGCCCTACGAGGACTACGATTACGACATCTACAAGCGCTACACCGAAGGCGAAGTCTTCTCCGCCGACAGCGTGAAACTCAATAAGGGGGACGTCCACCACACCCGCGGCGGCCGCGTCGTCTACGGCGGTGGCGGCATCATGCCGGATGTGTTCGTGCCGATGGACACCACTCGGGCATCCACCTTCTATGTGGCTTGCAACCGGAAGGCCACCCAGATGCGCTTCGCCGCCGCGATATTCGACCGGTACGGCGCGCAGCTCCGCGCCATCGACAATTACAAGGACATGGACGCTTTCCTGGCCAAGGTCGATATCCCCCGCGAGTTCCGCCGTTTCGCCCTCACCCGGGACGGAATCTCGGTGAAGGACGATGAATTCAAGGAGACGCTGCCTTACCTGCAGCCGCAGCTCAACGCGCTCGTGGCCCGTCATTCGAAGCTGGGCGAGAACGCCTTCTACAAGTATTACCTCCCGGTGGACGCCACCGTGGAAGAAGCCCTTAAGTCCATCAGGGAATGATGATTACCCTTACAGGCTTCATGGGAAGCGGCAAGACGACGGTCGGGAAAGTCCTCGCGGACTTTCTCGGCTGCCCGTTTATGGACCTGGACGATCTCATCGTGAAGAAGGCCGGGAAGTCCATCCCGGAGATCTTCGCCCAGGACGGCGAGCCCGCCTTCCGGCAGTTGGAAGCCCAGCTGCTGCGCCAGACCGTGGAGAAATACACGGAGAACACGGTCGTCCTGGCCCTCGGCGGCGGCGCTGTGACCACGCCCGCCTCGGCCTCCCTCCTGCGCGACAAGACCGTCTGCATCTACCTCCGCGCCTCCCTGGACACCCTGCTCGGCCGCCTCGCCGGCGAGACCGCCGGCCGTCCGCTGGCGGACGATTCTCTCGCTGAGAGACTCGCCGCGCGCGAGCCCATCTACGAAGAAACCGCCCATGTCGTTATCGACACAGACGGTTTGACTCCTGATGAGGTGGCGGACGAGATTATTATCTCCGCTCTTTAGAACAACGTCCAGTCTGTAAAGTCAGCGGCCGGTTCGTCCGGCTGGTCCTTTTCCTGCTCTTTCTGCAGGAGGCCGGCCGCTTCGCCGCCTTCGGCCGTGGCTTCAGGCGTCTCCGGAATCTCCGGAACCTCGTCGTCCAGTTCGATCTCGATCGGCTCCTCTTCCTCCGGGACTTCGTCGTCCTCGGGCTTGTGGAGGGGCTCGATGAACTCGACGGACTTGACGTCCAGCGCGCTGCACTTCTTGCCCTTGGCCGTGACGCCCTTCTTGGCGATGAATTCCTCGGCGTCCAGCACCTCGGGCTCGCGGCCTTCCTGGCGTCCGCCGAAGGTGAGCTGCACCTGCGGATGCAGGTCCTCGGAAATATCGACCAGCTTCGACCCCTTGGCCTCGGAGATGAACGACACGGGCGTGTTGTTGCTCTCGACGAAGCTGAACCGCTTGATGTAGTAGGCCTTCGCGGCGTTGTCCCAGTACAGGACGGTGTAGGTGAGGCCCGGGTCTAGCTTGCAGATCCGGATCACGTCGCCCTGGTACTTGTTCACCAGCTCGTAGTTGGTGGTGTAGTACGTGCCGTCGGAGAAGATGGCGAGCACGCGGTCGTTGCCGCTGTACTGGCCGATGTGTTCACCGCGGCCGTCCTCGTTCAGACGCTGGATATCCGGATCGTACCAGATGTCCTTGCCGCCCAGGGTGGTGACACCCTTGGACTTGAGCTGGATCTTCTGGACGGCGTACTTGGTCACGAGGTTGCCCCGGGAGGTGCGGCCCTTGATCGCGAGGGTGGAGAAGTCGTACTCGAGCTGGGACTTCTTGATGCCCTTCTTCGGACGCAGGGAAACCTTGACGGTCTCCGCCTCGCCGTTATGGTTCACGCTGAACCACAGGATCTTGGAGCCTTCCGCCCCGGTGGTGATGTCGTACTCCTTGTCGCGGGTGATGGAGGTGATGGCGAAGCGCTTGGCGTAATGGACCGAGCCCTTGCCGTCCCGGTAGATGACGTTGTAGATGGTGCGGGCGTCGTTCCGGTTGAACACGCCGGCCCACAGCAGATCCTTCCCGAAGAAGGCCTTTTCCGCCACCTTGGTCACCCGGTACTTGCCGTCCTTGCCGATGACGATGATCTCGGAGAGGTCGGAGCAATCGGCAATGAACTCGGCGCCCTCGGAATTCTTGAGGCCGATGCCCACGAAGCCTTCCGCGAGGTTCGCGTACAGCTTCGCGTTGTTGTTCACGACCTTGGTCGCGGCGATGGTCTCGAAGGAGGTTATCTCCGTCAGGCGCGGGTGCTCCTTGCCGTACTTCTTCTTGAGGTTCCGGAACCACTCGATGGTGTACTGCGTCAGGTGGTCGAGCTTGTCGCGCACGTCGCGCATCTCGTCCTCCAGGGCGTAGATCTTCTCGTCCAGGGCCTTGGTGTCGAACTTGGAGATCTTGCGGACCGGCTTCTCCACGAGCTTCAGGATGTCGTCCATGATAATCTCGCGGTGGAGGAGGTCCTGGTACTGCTTCATCTGGGTAAAGATGTCCTGCAGCTGCTCCTCCCAGTCGCGCTGGTTCTGCTCGAGCACCTTGTAGATGCGGTTCTCGAAGAAGATGCGCTCCAGGGAGTCGTAGTGCCACTGGTCCTCCAGCTCGCCGAGCTTGATCTCCAGCTCCTGGCCCAGCAGGTCGCGAGTATGCCAGGTGTCGTACTCGAGGATGTCGTTGACCGACAGGAACTGCGGCTTGTCCTCCTTGATGACGCAGGCGTTCGGGTTCACCGTGGTTTCGCAGTCGGTGAAAGCGTAAAGCGCGTCGATGGTCTTGTCCGGGGAGACGTCGGCCGGGAGGTGGATAATGATCTCCACCTTGTCCGTGGTCATGTCCTCGATCTTCTTGATCTTGATCTTGCCCTTGTCCTTGGCCTTGAGGATGCTGTCGATGATCATGTGCGAGGTCTTCCCATAGGGAATCTCGGTGATGGTCACCGTGCTCTTGTCGACCTTCTCGATCCGGGCGCGGATCTTCACCTGGCCGCCCCTGCGGCCGTGGTTGTACTTGGAGCAGTCCACCAGACCGCCAGTAGGGAAGTCCGGATACAGCTCGTAATCCTCTTCTTTCAGGATGGCGACGGACGCGTCGATGAGCTCGTTGAAGTTATGCGGCAGGATGCGGGACTGCATACCCACCGCGATACCCTCGGTGCCCTGGGCGAGGAGGATCGGGAAACGGACCGGGAGCTCGGTCGGCTCCTGGTTGCGGCCGTCGTAGGAGGTCATCCAGTGGGTGACCTTCGGGTCGAAAATCACCTCCTTGGCGAACTTGGACAGGCGTGCCTCGATGTATCGGGGCGCCGCGTTGGAGTCGCCGGTGAGGATGTTACCCCAGTTTCCCTGACAGTCGATGGCGTAGCCCTTCTGGCCCAACTGGACCAGGGCGCCCAGGATGGACTGGTCGCCGTGCGGGTGGTACTGCATCGCCTGTCCGACGATGTTCGCCACCTTCGTGTACCGGCCGTCGTCCATCTTGTACATCGCGTGCAGCACGCGGCGCTGGACGGGCTTCAGACCGTCCACGATGTGCGGCACGGCCCGTTGCAGGATCACGTAGGAGGAGTAGTCCAGGAACCAGTCCTTGAACATGCCGGAAAGCTTGAACTTCCGGCTGTCGCTTCCGAGCAGGCGGGCGAATTTCCCCGTCGGCTGGGCGTCTCCGTCAAACGGCTGTTCCTCTTCGAGATTCTGCTCTTCGTCGAGGGGTTCTTCCTGGATATCGTCGAATTCTTCGCTCATAGCTAGTCTTAAATGTTAGAACTCATACCCGAAGCGGCGGAGCTCCTTGCGGGACTCGCGCCAGTCCGGATCGACCTTGACAAAGGTGGAGAGGAAGACCTTCTTCTGGAAGAAGTCCTCCATCTCCAGGCGGGCCTCGGTGCCCACCTTTTTCAGGGCTGCGCCCTTCTTGCCGATGATGATGCCCTTCTGGGACTCGCGCATCACGTAGATGACGGCGCTGATTTCGTAACGCTCCTCGCCCTCGTGGAAGGCCTCAATCTCAACCTGGCAGCTGTATGGGATTTCGTCGCTGTAGTTGAGGAAGATCTTCTCCCGCAGGATTTCCGAGGCGAAGAAGCGGAGGTTCTTGTCGGTGAACTGATCCTTGTCGAACCAGGCCGGGGCTTCCGGAAGGCGGCTCGAAACCGCCTCCAGGATGCTGTCCAGGTTGAACCGCTCCTGCGCCGAGGCGGGGATGATCTCCGCCGCGGGAAGCTGCTCCTTCCACCACTGCATCAGCTCGACGACCTTCTCCTGGGTGGAGATGTCGATCTTGTTGATGACCACCACGACCGGGCACTCCACCTTGCGGAGCTTCTCGATGTAGGCCTCGTTCTTGTCGCCCTTCTCCACGGTGTCGGTGACGTACAGGATGATGTCCGCGTCGCCGATGGCCGTGTCCACGAAGTCCAGCATGTTCTGCTGGAGCCGGTAGTTGGGCTTCAGGATGCCGGGCGTGTCGGAATACACGATCTGGTAGTCCTCACCGTTCACGATGCCCATGATGCGGTGCCGGGTCGTCTGCGCCTTGGCGGTGACGATGGAGAGCTTCTCCCCGACGAGCGCGTTCATCAGGGTGGATTTCCCGACGTTCGGGTTACCGATGATATTGACGAAACCTGCCTTGTGTGCCATTACACGTAAGCCCCCATCTTCAGGATGTTCACCTCGCCCTCGGTCAGGTAGCGCCAGTCGCCCTTCTTGAGGCCCTTCTTAGTCAGGCCGGCGAAATAGACGCGGTCCAGGGCCTTCACCTCATAGCCCAGCGTCTCGAAGATGCGGCGGACGATGCGGTTCTTGCCGGAGTGGATCTCGATGCCCAGCTGGCGGTGGTCGCGGGCGTCGATGTACTCGAGTTCATCGGCGGCGATCACCCCGTCGGTCAGTTCGATGCCGGCGAGGACCTGGGCCTTGTCCTCCTCGGTGAGGGGGTGGTCCAGGACGACCTGGTAGATCTTCTTCTTGTTGTAGGACGGGTGGGTGAGGCGCTCGGCCATCTCCCCGTCGTTGGTGAACATCAGCACACCGGTGGTGTTCTTGTCCAGGCGGCCGACCGGGAAGACGCGGGTCGGGCATCCCTTGAGGATGTCCATGACGGTCTTTTCCGCGTGCGGGTCGCTGGCGGTGGTGACGTAGCCCTTGGGCTTGTTCATCACGATGTACACCTTCTCCTCGCCCTTGAGGCGCTGGCCGTTGAAGCGGACGTCGTCGGTGAGGACATTGACCTTGGTGCCCAGTTCCGTGACGACTTCACCATTGACAGTGACGACACCGCTCTGGATGAGCGTGTCGGCCTCCCTGCGGGAGCAGACGCCGGAATTGGCGATGTACTTGTTCAGACGGACGACCTCCTTGATCGGAGTCTTTACGGTATCGTCGTCGGAATACTGGTTGCCGCTCACCTGCGGTTTGCGGCTGAGCATGGCGCTCATGCCGGCATCGGCCTCGGAGCGCTTCTTGTTGAACGGCTTGCGGACGCCGCCGGCCTTGGGGCCGAAGGACGGCTTGCCGAAGCCGGACTTACGGGGTCTGTCGCCGTACGGCTTGTCACCATGCGGCTTCTCGCCGTAAGGTTTGTCGCCATAGGGCCTGCTGCCGTAGGCCTTGCGCTCGCCCTGCGGGCGACCCGCGCCCTGGGGACGGCCGGCGCCCTGCGGACGCTCGCCGTACGTTCTGCGCTCACCCTGCGGGCGGGCGCTGTAAGCGCGCTGCGGCCTCTCCTCGGAAGAGGAGGAGTCAAAGGAACGGCTGGTGCTGTAATCTTCCCGATGTGGGCGGTATCCGCCTTCGCGGCGGCCGTATTCCACTTTCTCTGCGCGGCCTTCGGAAGGCCTCCTGGTGAAATGGGTATGCGTACCCTTCTTTTTGTTTTCCATGGTTTGTGCCCTTTCTTGGGCTGATTAATTATTTAAAAATCAATGACATCCCGTCATTGTTAGGGTGCTTTTCTGTGGTTCTATTGCAGTTTGAAAATGTAAGTGATCGTGCCCATCTGGACGACCGGCGCGTCGGCTTTGGTGTTGAAGTGCGCTTTCATCGCGGCCGAGCGGGCGGCATTCCAGAGGCCCTTGTCCGTAACCGTGGTTCCTTCCACGCCCGGGAGCGCTTCCGTCACGTTGCCGTACTGGTCCACCTTCACCTGCACGACGACGGTACCTTCAATTTGGGCGTTGTAGGAGGGCTTGGGCAGGGAACCGACGACGTTGCGGCCTTGCAGGTGCGCATTTGCTGTTCCCGTCAAGCGTCCTTCCTTTGTGTTGCCGTCGGGCTCGCCGGCTTTGAAACCACCGTCGGACGCCTCCTTCGCGGCGTGCGGCGCCGTGGCGGGATCGTCCTTCTGGCTCATGCCCGGGAACGAAGCGCGGGGATCAAGTTTAGGCTCTTCCTTCTGGGGAGGGGTGGGAACTTCCACGTCGCCGTGGTTGTTCTGCTTGGTAGCCGGTGTCCGGTTGGGCCGGTCGCTCACGTGGGGCGACTCCGCCTTCTGGACGAGCTCCACCGGGGCCGTGGGATCCGTCTCCTCCGCCTGGGGCTGCCGGCCGACTTTGGTCTGCACGGGCTTCTCCGGATCCAGGACCTCCTCCTCGAAATCGATGAGGAAACTGGTCTCCGGCGGCGGGGGATCCAGGTACTTGAGCCCCGAGGTCAGGCAAATGACGAGGGCCACGGCGTGGATGGCCACGGTGGCGGCGAGGCCCGTCAGGCGGGCCCGCTTGTCTTGCTGTTCTCTGGAGCGGAGGTACGGCTGCATCGCTTTTATTCCGGTTGTGTCGCCAGGATCACCTTGTAGTGGTTCCGCTTGGCGATGTTCATGATACCCACGATCTCACCCACGGGGACGCTCTGGTCGGAGAAGATGGAGAAGGTCGGGTCCTCCTCGCTGGCGAGGAGATCGATCAGCTGGTCCTCCACTTCCTCGTAGGTGGCCGGGTTTTGGTCACCGTTGATGTGGTAGGTGTAGGTGTCGTCGCCCCAGTCCTTGATGCTGACGCTCACGGTGGCCTTCGCTCCGATCTGGCCCGTGCTCTTCGGAAGGAGGAGCTTGAGGGCGTTCGGGTTGATGAGCGTGGAGGTCACCAGGAAGAAGATCAGCAACAGGAACACGATGTCCGTCATCGAGGACAACGCGAACGAAGCGTCCACCTTGGTGTTTCTCTTCAGTGCCATAGACTATTCCTCTCCGGGTTCGTGAAGGACGATGTCGACGAACTGCATCGTGGAGCTCTCCATCTTGTACACCAGGTTGGAGACCTGGGAGGTGAGCCAGTTGTAGCCGAAGTAGGCGATGATGCCCACGATCAGGCCGCCCACGGTGGTGAGCATGGCGGTGTAAATACCGTCGCTGAGGAGGGTGATGTCGATGTTGTTGCCCGCCTTGGACATGTTGAAGAAGGCCTTGACCATACCGACGACGGTACCGAGGAAACCGATCATCGGGGCGCCGCCGGCGATGGTGGCGAGGATCGGCAGACCCTTCTCGAGACGGGAGACCTCGACGTTGCCGGTGTTCTCGATGGCGGTCTGGATGTCGGCCATCGGACGGCCCAGGCGGTGGATGCCGGTCTCGATCATCCGGGCGACCGGATTGTCATACTTGCGGCAAAGGGCCACGGCGGACTTGGTCTTACCCGCGTTCATGTAGTCGCGGATGTCGTTCATGAAGTTCCCGTCGATCTTGGACGCTTTCCGCAGCGTCCACCACTTCCATCCGATGATGTAAATGGCGATGATCGAGAGGGCGAGGAGAACCCACATCAGGGGACCGCCCATCGAGAACATCGAGAAGAGGCTCTCGCTCATCTGGGTGGGCTGGGCGGCCGGGGTCGCGGTCAGCTGCTCCGCCGCCTCCGTGGCGGTCTGGACCAGCGTGTCTGTCTGCAAAAGGTTGAAAAGCATATCTGTTTCAGTTATTCGTTTTCAATGTCGTTTCTTACGCTTACGCGTACAACCTACAAAGATACAAAAAAATTTCCGAAAAACCTCGTCATTCCGGGCTCGGACCCGGAATCTATTCAGGAAGGTCGGCAAGTTTGAGGAACGCCGCCCGGATGGACCTGGTCTTGCCGTCCCCGAATTCCACCTCGAAAGTCGTCCATTCCTTGTTCGCGGCCGTGATGACGCCGTCGCCGAAAACGCTGTGCGTGACGGTGTCGCCGATATGGAACGGGCTCTGGAGTTCGGCCCTGTCGGCGGTGAAGTCGATACTGTCGATGTCGATGGGCCGGTGCGGGTCGAACTCCTCGTCCAGGACGTGGATGAGGTTCCGGGTGCCGCGCCAAAGGTCCTCGGGGATCACCCCCTCCGTGACCACCATTTCCCGCTTGATTTCCGCCAGGAAACGGGAGGGATATTTGTTCGCTTTCGTGGAGAGGTTGAAGCCTTCCGACTCGGTGAGGAAGAGGGCCCGTTCGGCCCGGGTGACGGCGACGTACATCAGGCGCCGCTCTTCCTCCTCGCCCCGCTTCTTGTATTCGCGTATCGTTCTGAGATTCGGGAAGATACCTTCGGAGAGGCCGTAGATGAAGACGAAGGGGAACTCGAGTCCCTTCGCCTGGTGGATGGTCATCAGTTTGAGGGTGAGAACGTCCTTGCGATGGTCGTCGTTCGTGTATAAGGCGATATCCTGCAGGTAGTCCGCAAGGGTGGATTCGTCCGGGGTGCGGACGCTCTCGTAGAACTTGATGGAGGACAGGAGTTCGTCCAGGTTCTCCAGCCGGTCCTCGTCCTGGTCCTCGCGGATGTCCTGCTTGAGGCCGGAAAGGTCCAGCACGTGGTTCAGGAGGTCGCTCACGCGGTGTTCCAGCGCGAAGGCCTTCGCATCCTCGATCAAATCGACAAAGGCCTGGGCCGATGCCTTCCCGTAGCCGTCCCGGATCTGGAGGGCGCTGAACAGGGACACGCCGTCGCGGTCCGCATCGGCCCGGAGGGTGTCCAGGAACTTCTTCCCGAGTTTCCGGGAGGGGACATTGACAATGCGCTCGAAGGCGATGTCGTCGTCCTGGTTGTTCACGAGGCGGAGGTAGCTCAGCGCGTCCTTGATCTCCCGGCGCTCGAAGAAACGCGTGCCGCCCCAGATGGTGTATTCCAGGTGGGCGTTAAGGAGGGCCTGCTCCAACGCGCGGGACTGATAGGTGCTGCGATACAGGATGGCGATGTCATTGACCTTGGCGCCGTTCTGGAGGAGGAGTTTGATCTGCGTGACGATCCAGTCGGTCTCCTCCTTCTCAGACTTTCCGTGGTAGTGGATGACCGCGCGCCCTTCCGCCTTCCGGGTGAAGAGGTCCTTGGGAATGCGGTTCTTGTTATTGGAAATCACGCAGTTGGCGACGTCCAGAATCTTCGGGGTGGAGCGGTAGTTCTCGTCCAGGATGACGGTCTTGTCCGCCGCGAACTGCACGAAGAGGTCCGGCCGGGCGCCGCGCCATTCGTAGATGGCCTGGTCCGGGTCGCCCACGATGAAGAGGTTGCGGTGCTTGAAGGCGAGGCGCTCCACGAGGTCCCAGTCGTCCAGGTTGCAGTCCTGCGCCTCATCGACCATGATGTAGTTGAGGGCGTTCTGCCACCATTCGCAGGCGTCCTGGAAGCGGTCCAGGATGTATTTCGTGACGTTGATGAGGTCGTCGAAGTCCAGGGCGTAGTGCTTCATCTGCCGGCTCACGTAGCCCGCGAGGCGGGAGGTCTTCCGCATCTCGTCCGTGATCTTCGCCCCCGGGAGCATATAGGCGGGGATATATCCGTTCAGGGCCTTGTCGATGGAAATGGCGTCCAGGAACTGCTTGACGGTCTTCTCGGTGCGCTTGAGGCCCATCTCGTCCATTGTCTGCTTGGCAATGGCCTTGCGGTCCTCCTCGTCCAGCACCGTGAAGCCTTTCGGGAAGCCGATGCGGTAGATTTCCTGGCGGAGGAACTTGACGCAGAATCCGTGGATGGTGCACACGAAGTCGTTGTAATCGCCGCTATGGACCATCCCGGCGATACGCGCGCGCATCTCCGCGGCCGCCTTGTTCGTGAAGGTGAGGCACAGGATGTTGGCCGGGTCGATACCGAGCACATTGACTAGATACGCGTACCTGTGTGTCAATGCCTTCGTCTTGCCCGTACCCGCCCCAGCCACGACGCGGATCCTTCCCTCCGTCGCGGTCACGGCCTCCTTCTGCCGGCTGTTCAGTCCTTCGAAAATATCGGTCATAGTTGCTCCTTACAAAAATAAGAAAAAACCCCGATATCCCACCGGGATTTTTCGTATCTTTGTCGTTGATGCCCGAAGGGCAGGCCATAAAAGAAATACACCATGGACAAACTGAACACAGCTTACTGTTCCGACAAGTACCAGTACACGATGGGAAAGTCGTATCTGGAATGCGGAAAGGACAAGGAAATCGCCGTCTTCAACCTGTTCTACAGGAAGGCGCCGGAGAATAACAACTGGGCCGTCGTGAGCGGCACGGAGGAAGTCATCGAGATGGTCCAGCGGCTCGGCACCGAGCCGGAGGAGTTCTATGAGAAATTCCTCCCGGGGGACGACTACAAGGCGTTCCGCAAGTATCTGAGCAACATGAAGTTCACCGGCTCGGTGTACTGCATGCGCGAGGGCGAGATCGCCTTCCCCACGCAGCCCGTCGTGACCGTCGTGGCGCCGATGATCGAGGCGCAGGTCCTGGAGACCCCGATGCTGTGCATCCTGAACCACCAGATGGCTGTCGCGACCAAGGCCTCCCGCGTGTGCCGCGCGACCGACCACCCGGTCTCCGAGTTCGGCTCCCGCCGGGCGCACGGCCCCTGGGCCGCCGTCTATGGCGGCAAGGCCGCGCAGATCGCCGGCTGCGCCAGTTCGTCCAACATCCTCACGGGTGCCTTCAACGGCGTCCCTTCCACCGGCACGATGGCGCACAGCTTCGTGACCGCCTACGGCAGCACAGTGGAGGGCGAGTACCACGCCTTCTGCGATTACATCCGCACGCACCGGGGTGAGAACATCATCCTGCTCATCGACACCTACGATACCCTCAAGTGCGGTATCAAGAACGCCATCCGGGCTTTCCGCGACAACGGTATCGACGATAATTATCCCAACGGCTACGGCATCCGGCTGGACAGCGGCGACCTTGCGTACCTGTCCCAGGAAGTCCGTCATATCCTGGACGAGCACGGCATGAAGGGCTGCAAGATCTTCGCGACCAACGGCCTGGACGAATACCTGATTACCGACCTGGAGCGCCAGGGCGCCTGCATCGACAGTTACGGTGTGGGCGACGCCATCGCCACCTCCAAGGCCGCGCCGTGCTTCGGCAATGTCTATAAGCTCGTGCAGATCGGCGACCAGCCGGTCCTGAAGCGCTCCGAGGACAAGATCAAGCTCATCAACCCGGGCTTCCAGATTACCTGGCGCATCAGCGCCCTGGACTCCTCCAAGGGCAACAAGATCGACGGCTACGTGTTCAAGGCCGATGTCACCTGCCTCCGCGGCGACAAGATGGACCTGGCCATCCAGCGGGGCGAGACCATCACCGTCCGGGACGAGTACGACTCCTTCAAGGCCAAGACCTTCGAGGCGGGACAGTATGAAGCCCGCCCGCTCCAGATGCAGGCCATCGCGAACGGCAAGCGCGTCTGCCCGAAGCACACCCTGATGGAGAAGAAGGCCTTCTACAAGGACAACCTTCATCACCTGGCTCCCGCGGAATCCCGTCTGATTAACCCGCACTACTACAAGGTGGACATTTCCGACGACCTCTACGACACCAAGATGCGCCTCATCGACGACCTGGTGAAGCAGATCAAGGAATTTGAAATCGACTAACTCCCCATATGAAGAAGATTATCCTTTCCCTGTTCGCGGTCGCGATGGGCGTATCGGCCCTGGCGCAGACCGCCCGTGAGTTCACGCTTCCGCTTACGCCCGACGGGGTGGCGGAACTGGTTGTCTATCTGCCGGAGAATCCGACCGGCCGGGCCGTCGTGGCCTGCCCGGGCGGCGGCTATGCCGTCCTCTCCAACACGCACGAGGGCGCGGCCTGGCACGAGTTCTTCAACGCCAAGGGCATCGCTTTTGCCCTGGTGAACTACCGGATTCCGCACGGGGATCGAACCCTTCCTATCACGGACGCGGAGAATGCGATGAAGACCATGCGCGATAGCGCGGCCCGCTGGCAGCTCAATCCGCGGGACATCGGCATCATGGGCTCTTCCGCCGGCGGACACCTGGCATCGACCATCGCCACCCATACGCCGTATGAGCTCCGTCCGGACTTCCAGATCCTGATCTATCCCGTCATCACGATGGGCCCCGGCACGCACCAGGGCTCGCTGGACGGGCTCCTTGGGGACCAGCAGAAGGATCCGGAACTCGTCAAGCTGTACAGCAATGAGCTGCAGGTGAAGTCGCATCTGACCCCGCCCGCCATCATTATCCTGGCCGATGACGACGCCCTCGTTCCTCCCGTCCCGAACGCCATCGCCTACTACACCGCGATGCGCAACGCGGGCAACAGCTGCTCGATCCACATCTATCCTTCCGGCGGCCACGGCTTCGGCTACATGCCGTTCTTCGCCTACCGGGAGCAGATGCTCTCCGACCTGTCCGCCTGGCTGGACAAGCTGCCCGTCGCGGCGCCGGACGCCGTCAAGGTGGCCTGCATCGGCGACAGCATCACGGACGGCCACGGCATCGACCTGCGCGAGGCCAACGGCTATCCCGCCCAGATGCAGAAGATGCTGGGCAAGGGCTACAACGTGAAGAATTTCGGCATCAGCGCCCGCACGGTGATGAATTCAGGCGACCTGCCGTATATGAACGAGCCTTACTGGCAGGATGCCCTGGCTTTCAATCCGGACATCGTGATCATCAAGCTCGGAACCAACGATTCCAAGTCCTACAATTGGACCAAGGATAAGAAGAAAGGATTCGAGAAGGATCTGACGACGATGGTGAAGACCCTGAAGGGCCTCCCGTCCTCGCCGAAGATTTATCTCTGCAAGCCCATCCCGGCCTTCAAGGATTCCTGGACCATCTCCGAAGAGGTTATTACGACGGAGATCGATCCGATTCTGGAGAAGGTGGTGAAGAAGGAGAATCTCGCCGGCCTGATCGACCTGCACACCCCCTTCGAGGGCCAGACGGACCTGATGCAGGAGGACGGTATCCACCCGAACAGCGCAGGCGTTCGCAAGCTCGCCGAGACGGTGGCCAAGGTCATCGACCCGGACGTCAAGATCGAGCAGCGCCCGTTCTGGATGATGCGGTAGGGGAACCTACTTCAGCAGAATCACTTTGACATATTCTGACGTGAGGCCGCCGGCTCCCTTCTGGGAGTCGGCGATCATTATGAGGCAGCGGTGGCCGTCCGGAAGGGTGGGGCCGAGGCACATGCCTTCGAAATTGGCCAGGTCCATGGCACCGGTGCGGAAGGTGCAGAGCAGGGCCTTGCGGAGGATGCCCGCGGTGTCATGGACAGGGTCCACGATGTACAGGTCCATCCGCGTGAACGACTTCTGCAGCTTGTCCCAGAGGTTGCCGTTGGGCACATAGACTTCCCGTTCCAGCACAAGGACGCGGCCGTCGTCGAGGGCGGCCAGGGTCGGGACGCCGAAGACATAGGCAGCGGCGTTATTCGCCGATTTTTCGGGCTCGCCGGTCTGGTAGAAGAAGCGTTCGGCAGGTTTTCCGTCGGTGGTAAAGGACTGCAGGCGGAGGATGCCGGGGAGGAAGGTGTCCTTGGGCAGCGGGGCCTCCGTCGTGGTCCAGAACAGGCCGGTGGCGTCGTTATAAGTGAGGGCCTCGAAGCCGCGGTTGGACGTGATGGTCGATGCGGAAAGGTCCTTGGGCACCTGCAGGGCTTTCCCGGTTTCCCGGCCCGCGAGGTCGTATTCGCGGATTTCCTGGTGCTTTTCCGAGGTTACATACAGCGTTCCGAGGGAGGGAACGTAGGCGATGCCTTCGCAGTCGCGTGTCGCGCCCTTTGCGTTGGCGGTTTCCGCCGCGGGACGCATTGACACGGTGCCGACATAGCCGTCATTGTCGATGGGGAGGGTGAAATGCAGGATGCCGCCGCCCTTCTTGTTGTCGTCCACGACGGCGTAGCGGTTGCCCGAGAGCCAGGTGATGCCGGAGTGCTCGCCCGGTTCGATCTCCGACAGGGAGGTACTGGAGAGCGCGCGGGCGCTGAGGCGGGGCGCCGGGGGAGTCGGGGTCAGGACGGTTCCTGTCCATTGGTACGCGACGCCGGCTGTCAGCTTCAGGGCGGGAAGGCGGACCGACCAGATGCGCCCGTCCTTCGCTTGCGCGATAACGGCCGTGGCCGGCACTTTCTGCGGTTTCTTGGGTATCCAGAGGACCATCGACCCCGATTCCGGAATGGTCACAGGCAGGACGGTGGGATCTCCTTCCATCGGCACAAGCGTGATCTGGTCGATGCCGGCGGGCAGTCCGTCCAGCTGGAGCCGGATGTAGGCGCTGGAATGGCTGTAGACGATGATGGTGTCGTTCCGCTGGGTCACGGTCGTGTCCGCCAGGAAACGGTCTTTCGCGAACAGGGCCTTGGCTTCCGGGTCGTCCTTCACAGGAGTTCCGTCCTCATAACAAACAGGCTCGTACACGGTGCTTTTGGGCTGCGCTCCGCATCCCAGGGCCGTGCAGACCGTCAGCAGGAGAATATGCAGGTATCGTTTCACCATTCCGTCATTTGCTTGCAAAGATAAAAATAAATAATTTTGCATATGATGTCACTCGAATCACTTTTTGAACGCTATACGGGCGCTGCTCCGGTTTTTAAGGTAGCGCTCACCGGGTCGGCCTCGCACCGGCGGTACTACCGCCTGACGGGGGCCGATGGACGGTCCCTCATCGGCGTGGAAGGCACCGATGCCGACGAGAACCGCGCGTTCCTCACCATCGACCGGCACTTCGCCGCGAAGGGGATCAACGTTCCGAAGGTCGTGGCGGAAGACGGTCTCTGCTACCTGCAGGAGGATCTTGGTTCTACGGTCCTGTATGACGCCCTGGCAGCCGGCCGCGCCTCCGGCAATTACGGTCCCGACGAGGTTACTTTGCTTTGCAAAACCCTTGCCGCGCTCCCGAAAATCCAGGTCGAGGGTGCCCGCGGGCTGGACTGGTCCGTGTGCTATCCGCAGCCTTCCTTCGACGCTCGGATGGTGGATTTCGACCTGAACTATTTCAAGTACGACTTCTTGAAGCTCAGTGGTTTGGAGTTTAACGAGGTGCGCCTGCAGGATGATTTTGACCGTTTCCGGGCGGATCTCCTGGCTGAGCCCTCCGACACTTTCCTGTATCGGGATTTCAACGCCCGCAATGTGATGCTGGTGGACGGCGAACCTTGGTTCATCGACTTTCAGGGCGGCCGCCGCGGTCCGGTCTATTACGATGTGGCATCCTTCCTCTGGCAGGCCCGCGCCCGCTATCCGGAATCCCTCCGAGAACAGTTGCTTCAGGTCTATCTGGACGCGCTCCGGGCATACATTCCCGTGGACGAAGCCCACTTCCGCTCCCGCCTCCGCCTCTTCATCCTCTTCCGGATGCTCCAAGTCCTCGGCTGCTATGGCTACCGCGGTCTCTGGGAGGGCAACAAGGCGTTTAGCGACAGCATCCCTCCGGCATTGGAGATTGTTAAGTCTCTGCTGCCGTTTGAGGACTATCCCTACCTGACTGAAGTTTTGACGATGCTTTGTGGGGGCGCCTTTCCTCCGGAGGGTGTATTGTTTCCCAAACCCTCCGCAATCAAAGATTGCTCCGTCCCTCCCACCGCAAGCGGCGGGCCCCTCCCTCTAATGTGCCCGAGGGTGGGCACAGGTTTGGGAAACAACACACCCTCCTGCGAGTCGCCCCTAACGATAACTGTTTATAGCTTTTCATATAAAAAGGGTATTCCGGAGGATACTTCCGGGAATGGGGGAGGGTATGTATTTGACTGCAGGTCAGTGCATAATCCGGGGAAGTATGAACGGTTCAAGCAATTGACCGGGCTAGACAAGCCTGTGATCGATTTCCTCGAAGAGGACGGCGAGATACTCAAGTTCCTGGACAACGTCTATTCCTTGGTCGATGCGCACGTGGAGCGCTTCCTTTCCCGCGGCTTCACGCACCTCCAGGTCAGTTTTGGCTGCACCGGCGGCCAGCACCGCTCCGCCTACAGTGCCCAGCACCTCGCCGAGCATCTCGTCTCGAAATATCCCGTCCGCGTGCACCTCATCCATCGCGAACGTGGCATAGAACAGTGGCTATGAAAGCGATGATCTTTGCCGCGGGGCTTGGGACCCGCTTGAAACCCATCACGGACACGATGCCGAAGGCGCTCGTGCCCGTCTGCGGCCAGCCGCTGCTGTACCACGTTCTCACCAAGCTCGTCGCGGCCGGTTATAAGGATGTCATCGTCAATGTCCATCACTTCCCGGACCAGATTATCGACTATCTCTGCATCAATGATTTCGGTGCAAATATCACTGTCTCAGATGAACGGGACTACCTGCGGGAAACCGGGGGAGGTATCAAGCACGTACGAAGTCTTCTGGAAGAAGATTGCAGTGGTCTTCCAGAATCGTCGCTTCGCGACCCCTCCCATCTTCGATGGGCCCCTCCCTCTCATGGTGCCGAGGGTGGCACAGATTCTGGAAGACCACCGCAACCTTCTTCCCCGTTCCTTGTTCATAATGTCGACATTATTAGCAACTTAAATCTCAAGTGGTTGCGGGAGCAGCACAGGGATGATGCTTTGGCGACAATCGTGGTGAGTGAGCGGGAGACGCAGCGGTATTTCTTGTTCGATGAGGAGGGGAGGTTGAAGGGGTGGACGAATGTCAAGACCGGGGAGGTGAGGAGTCCGTACGGGGACATCGACCCGAACAATTATCGCAAGCTGGCTTTCGCCGGGATTCATCTGATGTCGCCGGCAATCTTTGACGCCTTCGACAAGCTCGGTTTCGGTGACCGTTTTTCCATCACGGACTTTTATCTGAAGGCTTGCGCCGAGTATCCGATCTATGCAGCCGTGCCGCCGGGGTTCAAGATGGTCGATGTGGGAAAGTTTGACACGCTTCCCGAGGCGGAAGCCACATGTGCCTCCATCCTATCTATTTAGTTGTCAGCGATTTAAATGTTTAGAGGTGCACCAGGCGGTGCACCTCTAAAACGTTAAGTCGTTATGTATAAGCCGGTTGCGAAACGGGGCTTATTCCTCGGTGGTGGGCTGGGTTTCCGCGGCGACGACTTCGTCGGCGGGCGGGATGCGGTCGATGTTGCCCCAGGGGTTCTCGACTTTGATGCGGGAGAAGGCGTAGAGGCAGGCGGCGAGGACGCAGCAGCTCAGCAGGAAGGTAATCGTGTAGTTCTGCTTGCCCATGATGTCGATCCAGTAATCGTAGTCCTTCAGGCTCTCGATGTTGCTGAGGACGACGGCGGTGCCGTTGTTGATGAAGTGCATCAACATCGTCAGCAGGAGGGAGCCGGTCTTGTAGTAGACATAGCCCATCAGCAGGCCGATGAGGAAGGCGTTGAGGGCCTGCCAGGGGTTCGCGTGGATGACCGCGAAGAAGAGGGCGGAGATGACGATGGCCCAGACGGGCTTCATCTTCGTCAGCAGGCCGCGGAGCACCATACCCCGGCACAGCCACTCCTCGAAGATGGGGGCGAAGATGGCCACCACCAGGAAGGAGGACCAGAACGGGCCGCCGGTCATTTCCTTCATTACTTCCGTGAACATGTCATAGAACTCGGAAAGGACGGAGGACTTGTTCGTGAGCTGCATGTTCCAGTAGTTGGGCAGGTCGAAGGCGAACATCGACGCGAACGTCATCACGATGGTGATGAGGACGATCAGCGCGAAGCTGTAGGGGCTGGTGTGCTTGTTGTCCAGCACGTAGCCGGCGTCGAAGATCATGTTCTTGCGGCTCTGGTTGGCCGCGTAGATCATGGCCGGGAGGAACTGGAGGGGATAGACGACGATCATCGAGTATTTCTGGATCGCCTCCGGGGACATGAACAGGCCCAGGATGAGCGCCGCGATGCCACCCAGGAGGGCGCCGAGGAGATACCAGCCGATGAAGCCGAACATTCCCTTGATACCGGGCACGTACCAGGCGTGGCCGGAGAAGAGGTCATAATTGTTGACCTTGCGGGCGGAAATTCCCATAATCAATAGAGGGGGCTAGGATAGACTCCTTCTTTCACGAGGGAGGCGAACTTGGCGACGACCCCGGGGCGGTCCTCCTTGAAGGTCACGCCGAACCAGTGGGACGGGGTGGAGAGCACTTCGCAGGCGCCCTGACCGGACTTGACGATGCAGTCCACCGCGAAGGGGATGTAGAATTCCTTCTTGAGCTCGTTGGCGTTGAGGTCCAGGAACTGTCCGAAGATGGCTTCGCTCTTGGCGAAATAGTCGGGGGTGAAGCCCCACATGTTCATGGAGCACAGGGCCTTGGCCTCCAGGACGACGTGCTTTTCGCCGGTCTCGGAGTTGTTGCCGTACACGACGCCGTCGGCCTCCTTGGCGATCTCCAGGTGCTCGGTGATGTCGGTGAGGTTGCCGTGGGTGTCATAGGAGCAGATGCCGCGGGAGACGCTGCCGTTCTCGGAGAGGGTGTTGTCCAGCTCGAAGCCGATGATGCAGTACTCGCCGGAGGTGTTCTCGTGGGCGCGGCACCAGTCGGCCAGGATGCGGAAAGAGTCCTTGCCGTAGAAGTCGTCACCGTTGATCACGGCGAACGGCTCGTGGATGACGTCCTTCGCCATCAGGACGGCGTGCGCGGTGCCCCAGGGCTTCACGCGCTCGGGGTTCAGGGTGAATCCGGCGGGAATCTTGTCCAGCTCCTGGGTGACGAAAGCGAACTCGAGGGGTTCGCCGTCGATGGCCTTGACGCCGTCGTACTTTTCGTGCACGGCCTTGATCATGTCGTCCTTGAAGAATTCGCGGACAATGTAGACGATTTTGCCGAAACCGGCCGCGACCGCGTCGTGGATGGAATAGTCAATGATGGTTTCACCGTTGGGGCCGAGGCCGTCCATCTGTTTGAGTCCGCCGTAGCGGCTTCCCATGCCGGCAGCGAGAACAAGAAGTGTAGGTTTCATACGTCAATATCGAAATTTTGAATTTGTTTTCGCGTATATCGTACAAATTTAGTAATTTCGCAGAAAACACCGAACACTATCTCCCAAAAATGGCTCGGAAAAACAAAAAGGGTAGTCTCCTGACCCGCAGCGACCACAACTATTTCCTGCCGTTCGTCATCGTCGTCACGGCGGGGGCGGCCCTGTGGCTGCTGTTCTTTTCCCACAGCAGCGTCTTGAACTGGGTCCGCGCCCATGTGGAAATCCGCCGCCAGGAACGCCAGATGGAGAAGTACCGCCAGGAGATCGATGAGATGGACGCTGAAATCCGCGCCCTCTCCGACAGCAAGGACTCCTTGGAAAAGTTCGCCCGGGAAACCTACCATTTCGCGGCCCCGGGCGAGGATGTTTACATCATTGAGGAATGAGATTCCAGGTCAAGCCTGGAATGACGGTGAAATCAACCTTGAGAAGATCTCGATCGTACGGCGCGCTTCGGCGACGTCGTGGACGCGCAGGTAGGTGGCACCGCGCTGCAGCGCCATGTAGTGCGCCACCTGCGTGGCGGGAAGCGCCTCTTCGGGCGTGATGCCAAATCGTCTGTAAATCATGCTCTTGCGGGAGATGCCGACGAGGATGGGTATCTGGAGAACCTGCAGTTTGTCCATCTCCTCCAGCAGCGTCCAGTTCTGCTCCACCGTCTTGGCGAAGCCGAAGCCCGGGTCCAGGATCCAGTCATGGACACCGGCCTTCGCGGCCTTCTTTGCGAACTCGCGGAAGTACCGCAGAACCTCCGCCGTCACCCCGTCGGGATAGTCCGTCAGGGACTGCATGTTTTCCGGCGTGCCGCGCAGGTGCATGGCGATGTAGGGGAGTCCCAGCCGCCCCACGAGCGGCAGCATCGCCTCGTCGTACGCCCCCGCGGAAATGTCGTTCACGATGAACGGGCCGATGGCGTCGTATACATTCTCCACGACGGACGCCCAGTATGTGTCGATGGATACAGGAAGGTCCGGGAACTCGCTCCGGAGGGCCCGTAGGGCCGGTTCGATGCGCCGCCACTCTTCCTCCGCCCCGACGGGCTGCGATCCGGGACGCGTGGAGCAGGCGCCTATGTCGATGATATCGGCACCCTCGGAAACCAGCTGCCGGACGCGGTCCATGAAGGCTTCGCACGACCGGGCCCGGCTGGGCGCGTAGTACGAATCGTCCGTGAGGTTCACGATACCTAGAATCTGAATTTTCGGTTTCATAACGCAAAATTAACTATATTTGTGAAATTAAACGTCATCAAAATGCTCATCGTGCTGGAGGGCCTGGACGGGGCGGGAAAGTCCACCCAGGTCAAAAGACTGAAGGAATATCTCACCGAGCGCTGCGGAGCGTTGGAGTACATCCACTTCCCGCGGTACGAGGCGCCGGTGTACGGCGACCTCATCGGCCGTTTCCTCAAGGGCGAGTTCGGCAGCATCGAGGCGGTGCATCCGCAGCTGGTGGCCCTCCTCTTCGCGGAGGACCGGCACCGGGCGGCGCCCCTGCTGCGCGAGGCCCTGGACGCCGGCAAGGTGGTCCTGCTGGACCGGTACGTCTATTCCAACATCGCCTACCAGTGCGCGAAGCTTCCTCCGGGACCGGAGCGCATCCGCCTGCGCAACTGGATCTTCGAGACCGAGTATGGTGACTTCAACCTCCCGGAACCCGACCTGAACCTCTTCCTGGACGTCCCCATCGGCTTTGTCGAGCAAAGCCTCGCGGCGCACCGTTCGGGGGATGACCGGAACTACTTGCACGGCAGCCAGGACATCCACGAGGCGGACATCCGCTTCCAGCAGGCCGTTCGCGACCTGTACCGCTCCGAGGCGGCCCGGGACCCGCATTTCCTCCGCATCGACTGCAGCGACGCCGGGGGCCAGATGCTTCCGCCGGACGACATCTTCGCCAAGGTCCGCGCGGCCGTCGATCCTTTCCTCGCATGAAAAAGGCACATCATAGACTGCGGCGCTTCTGCGCCATCCTCATCGGCCTCGTGTTCCTCGCGTCGGGCCTGCTGAAACTGCTGGACCCGGTGGGGACCGGCCTCATCGTCAGTGAGTATCTCAAGTTCTTCCACATGAATTTCCTGCAGGGTGCCGCGAAGGGCATCGGCATGGTCCTTTCCATCGTGGAAGCATCGACAGGAGCGGCCCTCGTCAGCGGTGTTTTCCGCAAGACGACGGCTATCGTGACCTCCGCCCTCATCCTGTTCTTCACCATCATCACCCTGATCCTCTGGATCGCGAACCCGGTGATGGACTGCGGCTGCTTCGGCGAGGCCATCCACCTCACCCATGGCGAGACGCTCCTGAAGAACCTTGTCCTGGTGGCGCTGGCGCTTATCGCCTTCATCCCGTTCCAGAATTTCGGCGTTCCCCGGAAGGGAAAGTACGCGGCTTTCGCACTTGCCGTCCTTTCCCTCATTTACGCCCTCTGGTACAACGCAAGGCATCTGCCGATGATCGACTTCACGGAGTTCTCTCCCGGCACGGAACTTTTCGCCTCCCTGGACAACGATTACCAGGCGCTGGACGACAAGGTCCCGACCTTCATCTACGAGCGCAACGGGCAGCGGGGCTCCTTCACGCTGGACGCCCTTCCGGATTCCACCTGGACCTTCGTCGCCGTGGACACGCTCACCCGCAGTGGCATGTACAAGAACGCGTCCAAGCCGGTTCTTTCCTTCCGCGACGAAGCGGGGACCTACCAGGATGAACTCGCCGTTCTCGGCAAGGTGATCGTATTCTCGGTTTATGATCCGGCTAAGGTCGATTGGACCCTCCTCCGGGCGCAAGCTGCGGATGCACAGGATGCTGGCGCCACAGCCCTCATCCTTACCGTTCCCGCGGAGAATGTCCCGCAGGGCGTTTATTACGCGGATTTCAAGCCCCTTATCACGCTGAACCGCGCGAACGGGGGTGCGACCTATTTCGAGGAAGGGGAAGTCATCTCCAAGTGGAGCCCCCGGGACTATCCGGAAAAAGAAAGGCTCCAGGACCTGTTGGACCGGGAGCCTGTCTCCGTTTCG
Source organism: Bacteroidales bacterium (assembly GCA_017558775.1). Lineage (GTDB taxonomy): Bacteria > Bacteroidota > Bacteroidia > Bacteroidales > UBA932 > Cryptobacteroides. The sequence continues at coordinate 37,574 of JAFYTP010000054.1, forward strand.
ACGGATTTTATCGTTCCTCGCCGTATCAAGGCACAGGGTTTCACCGTGTACCTTCTGGCGCTCTTGCTGCTCTTATAAGCTTCTCTTGATCTCCACCACGGTGAAGGCTTCGATGATATCCCCGATGTGGATGTCGTTGAAGCGCTCCAGGCCGCAGCCGCATTCGAAGCCGGAGGCTACCTCCTTGGCGTCGTCCTTGCCGCGCTGGAGCGAGGCGAGGGCGCCGGTGTACACCACGATGCCGTCGCGGATGAGGCGGACCTGAGCCTTGGAGGTCAGCTTGCCTTCCTTGACCTGGCAACCGGCGATGGTGCCCACCTTGGAAATCTTGAAGGTCTGCTTGACCTCGGCGGTGGCGGTGACCTCCTCCTTCTTCTCCGGCTCGAGCATACCCTCGATACCTTCCTTGACTTCGTTGATACAGTCGTAGATGACGGAGTAGAGGCGGATTTCGATGCCTTCCTTCTCGGCGGAGCGACGGGCTTCGGCGGAAGGACGGACCTGGAAGCCGATAATCACGGCGTCGGAGGCCTCGGCCAGCAGGACGTCGCTCTCGGAGATGGCGCCTACGGCCTTGTGGATCACGTTCACGCGCACTTCCTCGGTGGAGAGCTTGATGAGGGAGTCGGACAGGGCCTCGACGGAACCGTCCACATCGCCCTTGACGATGACGTTGAGTTCCTTGAAGTTGCCGATGGCGATACGCCGGCCGATCTCCTCGAGGGTGAGGTGCTTCTGGGTCTTGATGCCCTGGATGCGGATCAGCTGCTCGCGGCGGTTGGCGATGGACTTCGCCTCCTTCTCGTCGGTCATCACGTTGAACTTCTCACCGGCGGCGGGAGCGCCGTTGAGGCCCAGGATGGACACCGGCGTGGAAGGACCGGCTTCGCTGACCTTCTGGCCACGCTCGTTGAACATCGCCTTGACGCGGCCGTAGTAGCTGCCGGAGATGATCACGTCGCCCACCCGCATCGTGCCGTCCTGCACGAGGACGGTGGCGAGGTAGCCGCGGCCCTTGTCCAGGGAGGACTCGATGACGGCGCCGCTGCCGAGCTTCTTGGGGTTGGCCTTCAGTTCCAGGAGGTCGGTCTCGAAGAGGACCTTCTCCAGGAGCTTGTCCACGTTGATGCCCTTCTTGGCGGAGATTTCCTGGCACTGGTACTTGCCGCCCCAGTCCTCCACGAGGATGTTCATCTCGGAGAGCTGGCGGCGGATGGTGTCGGGATTCGCGCCGGGCTTGTCGATCTTGTTGATGGCGAACACCATCGGGACGCCGGCGGCCTGCGCGTGGGCGATGGCCTCCTTGGTCTGGGGCATCACGGCGTCGTCGGCCGCGACGATGATGATGGCGAGGTCGGTCATCTGGGCGCCACGGGCACGCATGGCGGTGAAGGCCTCGTGACCCGGGGTATCCAGGAAGGTGATGCGGCGGCCGCTGGAAAGCTTCACGTTGTAAGCACCGATGTGCTGCGTGATACCGCCCGCCTCACCGGCGATGACGTTCGTATTGCGGATGTTGTCCAGGAGGGAAGTCTTACCGTGGTCGACATGGCCCATCACGGTGATCACCGGAGGACGCTCCACGAGATCTTCCTCGTTGTCCGGCTCCTGCTGCTCGATTTCCTCGGTCAGCTCGGCGGTGACGAATTCGACCTTGTAGCCGAACTCCTCGGCCACCAGGACGAGGGTCTCGGCGTCCAGGCGCTGGTTGATGGACACCATCATACCCAGGGACATGCACGCGCCGATAACCTTCACCACCGGGGTGTTGTTCATCAGGGTGGCGAGGTCGTTGACCGTCACGAACTCGGTGACTTTCAGCACCTTGTTCTCGGCCATCGCCTGCTCCATCTCCTCCTGGGAACGGATGGCGGCCAGTTCGCGCTTCTCCTTGCGGTGCTTCGCGCCGAAGTTGTTCTTGGTCTCGTTCATCCGCGCGTAGGTCTCCTTGACCTGCTTCTGGATCTCCTTCTGCATCTCCTCCTGCTCGGCCTCGGTGAGGACGGGCTTGGAGAAGCGGTCATTGCCGCGCTTGCGGCCCTTGCCGCCCGCGTTCTGGTCCTGTTTCTTGCCGCCGTTGTTGTTCTTGCCGGCTTCGCCCTTCTTCGGGGCCTTGTCGGCCTGCACCTTGGTGACGTCCACCTTCTGGGAGCCGCCGCCCTTGATGCGCTCGCGCTTCTTGCCCTTCTTGGGATCGAACTGGGTCAGGTCGATCTTGCCGACGACCTTGAGCTGGGAGGCCGACTCGGGCTCCGGGGCGGGAGCTTCCGCTGGGGTCTGGGCGGAAGGGGTCTCCTCGACGGGAGCGACGGGTTCAGGCTCTTCGACGGGCTCGGGTTCGACAACAGGCTCCGGTTCCACGACGGGTTCGGGCTCGATGACGGGCTCCGGCTCCACCACGGGTTCGGGTTCGACGACCGGCTCCGGTTCCGGTTCCACGACCGGTTCGGGCTCGACGACGGGCTCGGGTTCCACCACGGGTTCGGGTTCGACGACCGGCTCCGGTTCCGGCTCCACGACGGGTTCCGGTTCGGGTTCGGCGACGGGCTCCGGCTCCGCGGCAGGCGCGGGCTGGGCGCTCCGTGACAGGTTGTTGCTCTTGATCACGGTGATGCGCTCGGGCTCGTACTCGTCCTCCTCCTCGTGGGCGCCGGCGGGACGCTTGGACGCCTTGTCCAGGATCTCGGTGAGCTTCACGTCCACCTTCTCGGCGGCTTCCTTGAGCTCGAGGTCCTTGCCGAACTTCTTGTGCAGCTCGGGCAGGAACTCGTCGGACACCTTCATGTTCGGGTTGGCATTCTCGATGCCGGCTCCCTTGGAATTGAGGAAGTCCACGAGCGTGTCAAGCCCGATGTTGAATTGTTTGATGAGTTTGTTCAGTCTTATTTCTGCCATATAGTAACCCCAGTTTTAATCGTTTTATTCTTCGTCTTCGAATTCGGCCTTCAGGATGGAGAAGACCTCTTCCACGGTCTCGTCCTCCAGGTCGGCGCGGCTGGCGATGTCGGCCGGGCTGAGGGCGAGGACGCTCTTCGCGGTGTCGCAGCCGATGGCCTGCAGGCGCTCGATGACCCAAGGGTCGATGACGTCCGTGAACTCGGAGAGCAGCACGTCTTCTTCCTCCTCCTCGTCCTGCGGCAGTTCGCGCCAGACCTCGATTTCGCGGCCCACGAGCATGCCGGCGAGCTTGATGTTGCAGCCGCCCTTGCCGATACCCTTCTTGACTTCCTCGGCCTGCATGTAGACCTTGATCTTGTCCTCGGGACCTTCGCCCAGGTCGATGCGGGAGATGCGGGCCGGGTTCAGGGCGCGGGTGATCATCAGCTGGGTGTTCGCGGTCCACTGGATCACGTCGATGTTCTCGTTGCGGAGCTCGCGGACGATGCCCATGATGCGGGAACCCTTCACACCGATGCAGGCGCCGATCGGGTCGATGCGGTCGTCATAGGACTCCACGGCCACCTTGGCGCGCTCGCCCGGGATGCGGACGACCTTCTTGACGGTGATGAGGCCGTCGTAGATCTCCGGAACCTCCATCTCGAAGAGTTTCTCGAGGAAGGAGTCGGTGGTGCGGGACAGGACGATGTAAGGCGTCGTGTTGTTCTTCATCTCCACGCTCTTGATGATGGCGCGGATGGTGTCGTTCTTCTTGAAGCGCTCGCCCGGGATCTGCTCGGACTTGGGCATGCGGAGCTCGTTGCCGTCCTCGTCGAGGATGAGCACCTCGTTCTTCCAGGTCTGGTACACCTCGCCGGTGAAGATCTCGCCCACCTTGCCGGAGTACTTCTTGAAGACGTTGGCCTTCTCGATGTCCATGATACGGCCCTGCAGGTTCTGGCGGA
>JAFYTP010000055.1 GCA_017558775.1 Bacteroidales bacterium
GCCCGAAAAGGGGAGTGGTGGCTTTCCCAGCTGGAAAGCGCCCTCGAAGGCCGGAAACCGGACTATCTGGTGGTTCAGCATATGGAACCGGACCATTCCGGCAGCATCCTGGCATTGACCCGGAAATATCCGGACATCCGGATCGTGGCGACGGCCAAGGCCCTCGTGTTCCTGGGCCAGTTCTTCGAAGGGGAAACCTTCAATACCCTCGCCGTCAAGGAAGGGGATACGCTGGAGCTCGGCGCCCATACCCTCCGTTTCGTCATGGCGCCCATGGTGCACTGGCCGGAAGTGATGGTGAGTTTCGACGAGAAGGACAAGGTTTTGTTCGCGGCCGATGCGTTCGGAAAGTTCGGCGCCTTGTCCAAGTGCGGCTATTTCGGAGAAGAGGATGACGACTGGGCCTGCGAGGCCAGGCGCTATTATTTCAATATCTGCGGCAAATACGGCGCTCCGGTGCAGGTGCTTCTGAAGAAGGTCCTGCCGCTGCAGCCCGCGGTTATCGCCCCGCTGCACGGTCCTATCCTGCGCGAGAATCTGAGTGAATACATCGACCTGTACCAGACTTGGAGTTCCTACGGCGTGGAGACGGAGGGCGTGTTCATCGCTTGCGCCTCCATCCACGGTGGCACTTTGGCTGTGGCCGAGCGCTTGCAGGAGATCCTCCTGGCGAAGGGCTGCCCGAAGGTGGCTTTCTCCGACCTCACCCGCGACGACCAGGCCGAAGCCGTGGAAGACGCCTTCCGTTACGGTAAGATGATTCTTTGCGCCGCCTCCTATGATGGCGGCCTGTTCTCACCCGCTTACAACTTCCTCCATACCCTCCAGATGAAATCCTGGCAGAAACGCCGTGTCGCCCTCGTCGAGAACGGCACCTGGGCCCCTTCCGCCGGGAAAGTGATGAAGGAGATGTTCGGAGCGATGAAGGATGTGGAAATCGTAGGCGACCTCGTTACGATCCGCAGTCGGATGAAAGAAAGCGACCAGGCGGCCCTGGAAGCCCTTGCCGACGCGATTTTACAATAAGAAAGCGATATGAAACCCCTCCGACTGGCTATCATCACATTCGCCTGCCTCTTGCTTGCAAGCTGCGCGGGCCGTTCCGTCCAGCAGGTCAGCGTCCTTCCCGACGTCCAGAAGATCGGGAGTCTCGAGGGCAGCTATTCCATGAAATTCACCTCGGACGGGGAGACCCGTTACGCCACCGCTTCCGTGAAGAAGATTGGGCAGCGTCAATATCAGATCGCCCGCGTGACGGTCTATGGGCCCGCGGTCTATACCTTCACTATCGCGGAAGACGGTACGGTCTCTTCCGAAGAACTTGGCACCGGCACCATCACCTACCGTTCCGATCTCAAACTCACGACCATCCGGTTCGAAAAGACGAATTTCCTATGCGAACTCTCCCGATAATCACGTTCCTTGCCACCGCTGCCCTTCTTGTGACGGGCTGTGAACTCCCTTCCGGAAACTCCGTTCCGAAGGAAGACTACGACGCCGTTGTCCAGGCTTATAACGACCTGAAGGTCAGCGCCGAAGCCACGCGCGACAGCTATATTGAATCCGCCAATGCCGTGGACAACATCCTCCAGGAACTCTCCCAGCTTTCCGGCTCGACGGCCGTGCTTCGCACCAACGTGGAGCAGGGTACCGCCCGCCTGAACCAGGTGGAGATGATCGAGAACAGCATCGAGGACATCAAGAGCAAGCTGGACCGCCTGGAGCAGATGACGAAGGACAACGCCCAGTACAAGAAACTGGTCACGAGCCTCAAGAATACTCTCGCTGAGAAGGAGAAAGAGATCGAGGACCTGAAGGCCGAAATCCAGTCCCGCGACAAGACCATCAATGAGCAGAACGAGATGATCTCCGCCCAGCACGGCACCATCGCCCAGCAGAACGAAACCATTTCCGCCCAGCAGGCGAATCTGGAGAAGGCTGTCGCTGAGCAGGCCCGCCTGCTCTTCCAGGCAGGCCAGGACTTCGAGACACTGGGGGATGAGTCTCCCACCGTTTCCCGCCGCAAGGATAAGGCCAAAGTCCAGTCCCTGACTGTCGAAATGTACGAGAAGGCCATCCTGTACTATTCCAAGGCCCTGGAGACCGGTTATTCCGCCGCCGAGGCCCGGATTGAGGCCGTGAAGGAGAAGTTGGCCGACGTTACCAAGTAATATGATTGTCCGAAGCAAAGCTCCGCTCCGGCTGGGCCTCGCGGGAGGCGGCAGCGATGTCTCTCCCTACAGTGACCTGTACGGAGGTCTGATTCTCAACGCCACCATCAACCTCTCCGCCTATTGCACCATCGAGACGCTGGAAGGGGATAGGGTCCGTGTCGATGCTTTCGACGCGGACACGCACATGGAATGCCCGCTCGATACCCTGGAAGGGGCGCCAGATCTCATCCGTGGCGTCTATCGCCGGATTGTGAAAGATTACGGCCCAGTGCCGGGCGCGTTCAGGATTACTACTTACAATGACGCCCCTGCCGGTTCCGGTCTGGGCACATCCTCCACGATGGTGGTCTGCATTCTCAAGTGCTTCGCCGAATGGATGAACCTGCCCCTGGGAGACTACGAAACGGCCCGTTTGGCCTATGAAATCGAACGGAAGGACCTCGCCCTCGCCGGCGGCAAGCAGGACCAATACGCGGCCGCTTTCGGCGGTTTCAACTATATGGAATTCCACCAGGACGACGTTGTCATCGTCAATCCGCTCAAGATCAAGGCCTGGATTGTCGATGAACTGGAGTCCTCGCTGGTCCTCTATTACACGGGACGGTCCCGTTCTAGCGCTGCCATCATCAACGAACAGCAGAAGAACACTTCTTCCGGCAACGCCGTCGCCATCGAGGCGATGCACCGGATCCGCCAGAGTTCTGAAGATATGAAATTGGCCCTCCTGAAGGGGGATATGGCCGAGTTTGGCCGCATCCTGGGCCAGGCTTGGGAGGATAAGAAGAAGATGGCCGGCGCCATCACGAATCCTGTCATTCAGGAGGCCTTCGACACGGCGCTCGCCGCCGGGGCCGTCGCCGGAAAGGTGTCTGGCGCGGGCGGCGGCGGCTTCATTATGCTGATGGCGCCTCCGACCCGCAAAATGGCCGTTGTACGGGCCCTGGAAGCCCTTCCGGGCAAGGTGGTTCCGTTCCAGTTCACGGAACGGGGCGCCCACGCCTGGCGTGTGTACGAGACCGACAAAGTCCCTGAGGCATGGAAGCGATAATCCTTGCCGGGGGACTCGGTACCCGTCTTCGCGGAGTCATCGGCGAAATCCCCAAATGCATGGCTCCCATCGACGGTAAGCCTTTCCTTCAGTATCAGCTGGAGTGGCTCTCCCGTTTCGATATCTCCCATGTCATCTTTTCCGTCGGCTATCTCAAGGAGCAGGTGATCGACTTTGTCAATTCCTGCGAATGGCCCTTTGAGGTCAGCTATGCCGTTGAAACTGAGCCGCTAGGCACGGGTGGAGGCATCCGGCTGGCACTCTCCAAATGCCGGGGCAACCTGGTGTATGTCCTGAACGGGGATACCTTCTTCAATATCGACCTGAACTCCCTTACTTTTACCGCTCCAGTTACGTTGGCGCTTAAGCCAATGCGGGATTTTGACCGCTACGGTGCTGTGGATTGGGACGGGGATTTGGTGAAGGGATTCCGGGAGAAGGCGCCTTGCGCCGAGGGGCTGATCAACGGTGGCATCTATGCCATCGACAGGTCCCAGTTGGATATGGCCTTATACCCGAAGAAGTTCTCTTTCGAGAAGGAGGTTTTGGAGCCGCTGTCAGATCTTTTCCTTGTCGCCGGACGGGTTATGGACGGATATTTCATCGACATCGGTGTCCCTGAGGATTATGAACGGGCACAACGGGAACTACCTGAGATTCAGGCGGTTTTAAAGGCGTCCGATGCGGTTATGGCTTCGAAGGCCGATACCCTTTTCCTGGACCGCGATGGCGTCATCAACCGCTGGATTCCGGGGGACTATGTCCGGGCCTGGGACCAGTTTGTTTTCCTGCCGGGTATCCTGGAATGCCTCCGGGCCTGGGCCGGGAAGTTCAAACACATCTTCATTGTCTCTAACCAGCGCGGCGTGGGCAAGGGCAAGATGACGCAGGAGGAACTGGATACGGTCCATGAAAGGATGCTGGAGGAAATCCGGCAGGCCGACGGTCGCATCGACGGAATCCTGGTGTGCACGTCTGTCGAGGAAAGCGACCCGCGCCGGAAACCCAATACAGGCTTGTTTGAAGAGGCTTGCCACGCATATCCGGATATTACGGCAGAACGGTCCCTGATGCTCGGGGACTCGCATTATGACCGGGATTTCGCCCGGAACTGCGGGATGGATTTCGTCCTGATGGAGACCGCGGAGATCACTCTGCGATTTCAGGAAGCGGCTTCTTCGGGTTCTTAGGAATTCCCAGTTTGACCAGCTGATGCGCTGATACGGCGATGCTCTGTCCGGAATCACTGATCTTGGCGGAGCATTTATCGTATTCTTCCAGCGCGTCTTTCAGTTTCTTGCCCATCGCGGCGTGCGCCGTGGAGAAATCAGACACGCGGTCCAGCATCGTCTGGGCGGCCTTGATGATCTTCTCCTGGTTGCGGGCCTGATCGTAGTTGGTCCAGGCGATGCGGATCATCCGCAGGAAGGGCATCAGCGTTTCCTCCGTCGTAAGCAGCACGCCCTGGTTATAAGCCTCCCGGAAGATGTCCGGAGCGAGCGTCTTGGCCAGTTGCAGGGCTCCGTAGTTAGGAATGAACATAACCACATAATCCAGCGTCTTGTAGCCTTCGCGGATGTAGTCCTGGTAGCGCTTGCCGGAAAGGGACTTGATCTGCGTGCGGATGGCGGTGAGGTTGCGGACGGCGGCCTCGGCCTTCAGCGGCTCCGACTCGGCGGCCACCCAGTCGGAATAGGCGTCCAGGGATACTTTCGCGTCGATGATGATTTCCGTCTTGTCGGGGTAGTGCAGGATGAAGTCGGGGCGCATCCGTTTGCCGCTGTCTTCGTTCAGGATGATCAGGCCCATGGTATCCCGGAGGGTCTCCTCCTTGTCAAAGTCACGGCCTTCCACCATCCCCTCATCGACAAGCATGTTGTACAGGATGGTCTCGCCCCAGCAACCCGCCATCTTGTTCTGCCCCTTGAGGGCCGATGCGAGGTTGTCGGCTTTCTGGCCGATGTCGCGGGTTTGCTGCGCCAGGTTCCGGACGGCACCCTCCAATTGTTCCTTCAGGGAAGTCGAGGACTCCGTATGGCTCTTTTTCTGAGCGTCGAAGGCATCTTTCATCTCCTTCAAATCCTTGTCCAAGCTGCCAGAAATGGCCTTGAAGGTTTCTTCCGCCTTGCGGGAGAGCTCCTCTTCGCGCTGCTTGAGCAGGCGCTCGGTTTCCGCCGTCATCTCCGCCCGGATGGCCGCAATCTGCTGCTTCAGCGCTGCGTCGTGCGCCTCCTTCAAGAGTGTGACCGAGCGCTCGTGGGAGGCAAGGTCGTTCTCACGAAGGGCCGACAGGGATTTGACTTCACCCTGGGCCGCGATAAGTTTGTTCTCCACGGCATTTACCGCTTTTCCGTAGCGGGATTTGAGGATGAGCCAGGTGACGAGGACAGCGATAATGAGCAGGGCGATGGCGACGGGCGCCACGATGATGAGGATCTCTTTCATTTCGATGCGATGGATTGGGCGGCCACGTACCCGGTGGTCCAGGCGGCCTGCAGGTTGAATCCGCCGGTGATGGCGTCGATGTCCAGGACTTCACCGGCGAAGTACAGTCCGGGATACAGTTTGCTTTCGAGGGTGGCGGGGTTCAGGTTGGATAGCGATACACCGCCGCAGGTGACGAATTCGTCGCGGAATTTCGTTTTCCCCGCGATGGCATAGATGTCTTGTGTGAGGACGTTCACGAGCTTGTTGAACCCTTTGGTACCGAGCTCCGCCCAACGGATATCAGGACGCAGTCCGGCTTTGACTGTCAAGTAGTTCCAGAGTCTGGCCTGAAGTCCTTCAGGAGGTGTGTTGGACACTTGTTTACGAGGATTGGCAGCTGATAAATCTTCCAAAAGTGTGCGCGTTTCAGACTCGCTCAGGGAGAGCCAGTTGACGGAAAGTGGCGCCTGGTAACCGGCATCGTGCAGGTGCCGGGCCGCATAGGAAGAAAGCTTCAAGACGGCCGGACCGCTGAGGCCCCAGTCAGTGATGAGGAGGGGGCCGTCGGCCTTGAAAGTCGTCCCCGGAATAGCAACCGTCGCTTCCACGACCAGGCCCATCAGGGCGCGAAGACCTTCGTCCTGAATAGTGAAGGTGAACAGCGAAGGGACGGTTGGAATCCATTCGAGGTTAAGACCTTCCAGCAGCGGCAGGCCCTTCGGGGCTCCGCCGGTGGTTACGACGACGGAGTCGTAGGGGGTTCCGTCGACGAGGAGAACAGTACCGTCACCCCCGACCTGATCGGGGGTCTCAGATGCCCGGTCGGGGCCGGGCATGACGGTTAATGTCGAGCCGGGCATGACGGAAGTGACCGGAGTACGAAGCATGAGGTTCGCACCGTCCATCTTGCGCAAGAGCGCATGGACAATGTCCATGGCGTCCTGGGAGCGGGGGAAGAAGCAGTGGTCGTCCTGAAGGACGAGGGGGACACCGGCGGACTCAAACCAGCGGCAGGTGTCTTGCTGCGAGAAAACGCGTAGGAGGCGTTTCATCAGGCGTTCTCCGCGGGGATAGGCTTCCCCGAGCGAACGGATGCCTTCGAAGGAATTGGTGAGGTTGCAGCGGCCTCCGCCGGTGATGGCGACCTTGGCCAGGGGCTTGGTGCCGGACTCGTACACATCGACACGGGCATCGGGAAGCCTCCGCCGCAGCTCGGCGGCGCAGAAACAACCGGCGGCACCGGCTCCTATGACGGCGATGCGTTTCATTTATGTGAGGTTCCCTAGGATTCGGGGTCTTCTTCCGGAAGGACGATCTGCTTGTACTGGTTCTTGCGCTTGAGCCAGCGTTCCTTCGCGTACTGCTGCATGTCGGTGATGGTGTCGTTCTCGTCGATGATCTCCATACCGAGGATGGTCTCGATGATGTCCTCGAGGGTGATGATGCCCTGGAAGCAGCCGTAATCGTCGATGATGAGGGCGATCTGGTCCTTGGTCTTGAGGAGAGACTGCCAGATGTCGCCAACGGAGGTTTCCTCGTGGAAGGCGGCAATCTTGCGCTTGATGCTCCGCAGGCGGGTGTCGAACTTGTCCTCGGCGAGGTTCTCCAGCACGTCGTAGCGCATGATGTAGCCGGTGATAAACTCCGGTGAATCCGCATAGACGGGGATGCGGGAGTAATGCGAGAGCTCCTCCTGCTTGTAGAACTGCTTGAGGGTCATGTACTCCGGCGCAATGGCGGCGACCACGCGCGGGGTCATCACGTCGTAGGCCTTGATATCGTCCAGCTTGATGATGTTCTGGATGACCTTGTTCTCGGAATTGTCGATGACGCCTTCCTCCTCGCCGATGTTCGCCATCGCGGATACCTCCTCGCGGGAGATGGTCGTGTCAGGCTCGTCGCCGGCCACATTCCGGCGGATCTTCTCAACGAGCCACACCACGGGATAGAGGACGATCATCAGTCCCTTCATGATGTGGGAGAGCCAGGTAAGGCTCTTCCAATGGTAGGTGCCGATGGTCTTCGGGACGATCTCGGAGAAGATGAGGATGAGCAGGGTCATCAAGGCGGAAACCAGCCCGAACCAGTGGCTGCCGAACAGGAGGGTGGCCTGCTGGCCGACGCCGGCGGCGCCCACGGTGTTGGCGATGGTGTTCAGGGAGAGGATGGCCGTCAGCGGACGGTCCGGATTATCCTTCAATTTCGCGAAGACCGCGGCGTTCCGGTCCCCCTCGTCCTCCTTCATGGTGATGTAGGAAATCGGGGTGGACATCAGCACGGACTCCAACAGCGAACAAAGGAAAGAAATCGCCATCGCGCCGAGCAGGAATATGAGCAGCAGTCCCATAGGTTTCGCCTATAATTTCACAAATATAGCGTTTTAGCCCATATTTTGCTAATTTTGCGTAGGCAAATGAACAAGAAGTTTATATTGGCGCTCCTCTCTGTCGGAGTATGCTGCGGACTCCATGCCCAGCAGATCCGGAACATGGGTTTCGACACGTGGTCCAAGACCGGCGGGTCGTGGTATCCGTATGCCAAAGAGGCACCTGCCGACCAACAGGTCTGGGATTCTGCCAATAAAGGCCTGAGCATCCTGGGTGTCAATACTACCACGCCTGAATATAATCACGTGGCCGTGCCAGGAAAGGGAAAGGCTGCGGCCAAGGTCGTGAGTAAGAAGGTTTTGTGGGCCTTCGTGGCAGGAAACCTTTTCACGGGCCGTTTCAACAAGGTGGTGGACCTGTCCGGTGCCGATATGGACTTCGGCGTCCCGTTCACCGGCCGCCCCAAGAGCCTGTCGGGCTATGTCCATTACCAGCCTAAGCCCATCAATTACGTCCAGAAACCTTACCAGCACTTGAAAGGGACCTCGGATGTCGGCCGAATCGAGGTCATCCTGACCGATTGGGACGGCCGGAAACACATCGACACAACGAAAGAACCTTTTGTCGATGGGGATAAGGATCCGCACGTGATCGGCCGCGCCGTGCTGGACCTGGAAGGGGAGACGGACGGTTATATCCCTTTTGAAATCACATTCCAATATCGGAACGGTAAAACGCCAAAATACGCGTTCATCTTCGTGACTCCCAGCCGTTATGGCGCCTCTTTCACCGGCGGCAGCGGCAGTACGGTCTATGTCGATGAGTTCCGGTTTAATTACTAGACTATGAAAATCCTTTTTGTCGTCAACAATTTCTACGCTTCGGGCAACGGGCTTTCCGCTTCCGCCCGGCGGACGGTCCAGTACCTCCGCGAGGCGGGGGAGGAAGTGCGCGTCCTGTCCGGCCGCAACCATGAGGCCGAGACGCCCCAGCCTGATTATGTCCTGGCCGATTTTCACGTGCCCGTGTTCGACGGGCTGGTGCAGTCGAACGGCTACAAGTTCGCCAAGACCGACTTCGCCGTCATCCGCAGGGCGGTCCGATGGGCGGATGTCGTCCATCTGGAAGAGCCTTTCATCATCCAAGTTGTGACGGCGCGTATCGCCAGATATTACAAGGTCCCTTGCACGGCGACTTATCATCTGCACCCGGAAAACCTGTTCTGCTCGATTAACCTCGGCGATTGGAAGTTCCTTAATTATAGCACTTTGCTCACGTGGCGTGACTTCGTCTTTAACTTGTGCTCGGATATCCAGTGCCCGACGGAGAATGTGTTGGAACGGCTGAAGAAGTTCGGTTTCAAGGCCCGGCTTCATCTGATTTCCAACGGTATTATCCCCGACTTGAACATCAGACCGAAGGATGAAAACGAGGATCCGAACCGTCCGTTCCTGATCGTCTGCATCGGCCGACTCTCGGTAGAAAAGGACCAGCCCACGCTGCTGGAGGCGATGAAGTATTCGAAGTATGCCGACCGAATCCAGCTCTATTTCGCGGGCCGCGGACCGGAAGCCGACGCCATCAAGGAGAAGGCGCACAAACTGTATGAGGATGGTATTGTGAAGTACGATCCCATCTTCCAGTTCCATGACCGGGATGAGTTGCGGAAACTTGCCGCGAAATCCGACCTATATATCCATTGCGCAACGGTTGAAGTGGAAGGCCTTTCTGCGCTGGAAGCCCTTCAGCAGGCCGTAGTCCCCGTAATTGCAAAGGGGGAACTCACGGCCACCTCGCAGTTCGCGCTGGACGAGCATAGTCTCTTCCCGACCAAGGATCCTGAGGCCCTGGCCGCCTGCATCGACTACTGGCTGGACCATCCGGTCGAACGGCAGGAAATGGGCTGGCGCTATGCCGAATCCACCGAGGAATACGATATTCATAAATCCATCGCCGCCCTCATCGACATGTTCCATCAAGCGGCTTCTGGCCAATGAGAAAGCTTCTTTATTTCATACCTGTCTTGTTTTTACTGGCCGGTTGCCAATGCCGGCAGAGGAGTCAGGCTCCCTTGGAAGAGATTGTAACCACGGAAGCATCGACCCCGGCGTTTACGGCCGAGCCCATTCCGGAGGCAGTAGAGGCCCGGATGCGCGGCGTTTCCTATCCGGATGATGCCGAGGTCAAACTCTCGGACCTTCGTTATTTGAGGCTTTCTTATATCGACTTTGAAGGGAAAGAACAGGTGGGGGAAATGATTTGCAATCAGGCGATTGCCGATGATTTGGTGGCCATTTTCCGGGAGCTGTATGAGAATCGCTATCCGATCCGGAGCATTCGACTCATCGACGATTTCGGCGGTGACGATGAGGCGTCCATGGCAGCCGACAATACCTCTTGCTTCAATTATCGACGGAAAACCGGGATGCGGGAGTTGTCCAAGCACGCGAGGGGTTTAGCCGTGGATATCAATCCTTTCGAGAATCCCTATGTGCGTCCCTATCGCGTCCGTCCCGCCGGAGCCAGCGCTTTTGCGGACCGGACGAAGGATTTCCCCCATAAGATTGACAAAAATGACCTCTGTTACCGTCTTTTCCGCGCTCACGGCTTCTCCTGGGGCGGCACCTGGCGCTCGGTGCAGGACTATCAGCATTTCGAGAAATAGTGCTATCTTTGGCATATGGAACAGCAACACGACTTTTCTGAAGTCCTTGAAGTAGCTTCGATCGCCGGCCATATCCTGCTGGAGAATGGCGCGGAGATTTCCCGTGTGGAAGACATTATGGCCCGCATCTCCTCCTATTATGGTGTGGACAAGGGCAATTTCTTCGTGCTCTCGAACGGCATCTTCACCACCGGGAGCAACGGCGGAAAGGTGGAGAAGGCGGGCGGCCAGGCATCGACCTATGCCAATGTGGAATTCATTCCCATCCGTCCCATCCAGCTGCAGAAGGTCGTGGAAGTGAACCAGCTCAGCTACGATATTTCCGCGGGCAAATGCACGCTTCAGGAGGCTCGCACGCGGCTGGAGAAGATCCGGAATACGCCGTCCAAGCCTTTGTGGGAACAGGTGCTGGGTTCCGCTTTCGGTGCTGCTGGATTCTGTGCCGTATTCGGTGGCGGTTGGCTGGACTGCGGTGCGGCTTTCGTGGTGGGCTGCCTGCTGTATCTGTTCATTCTACTCGTGAGCGGGCGGTATATGTCCCGTATCGTGGGTGGAATCTGTAATGCACTGGTTGCTACGCTGTTATGCGTTGGTTGCTACCGTCTTGGCTTCGGGAATAGCCTCTCCAACATTATCATTGGCGCCATCATGCCGCTCATCCCCGGAGTGCCTTTTGTCAATGGTGTCCGGGATCTCGCCAATGCCGATTATCTGGCCGGTCTCACCCGGCTTACGGACGCTTTGCTGGGCTTCTTCTGCATCGCCATCGGCGTCAGTGTCGGCTTTATTGTCGATGGTGCCCTGTTCCACGGCCTCATCGAATTGTACGGTGTACGGGTGAATCCGGAGACGGCTAGTTTGATTGTCCAGACGCTTGCCGCGTTTGTGGGTACGACTGCTTTCGCGGTCCTATTTGGTGTCCCGCGCAAGCAATATATCGCCGCTGGTATCGTTGGCGCGCTGGGTTGGCTGCTTTACCTCATTCTGTTCCGGAACGCTGGTATGTCTGCGGCGATTGCCACGCTGATATCGACCGTATTCATCGGCATTCTCTCCCGTATTTTCGCAGTCGTGGAAAAGTGCCCGGCCGCCGTTTTCCTGCTGTGCGGCATCTTCCCACTCGTTCCGGGAGCGGGCGTTTTCTGGAGTACTTATTATCTGATTTCCAATCAGTTCGACCTGTCAAGCACGGCCGGGTTCACGGCCGGCAAGATTGCCATTGCCATTGTCCTGGGCATCATCCTCGCGATGGAACTTCCGCAACGCTTCTTTTCCGGTCATCGACGCCTTTCACATTAAGCCATAATAGTGTTTTTTCCGGTTTTATTTCCTATCTTTGAGGAATTAATAACACGTATGAAAAAAGCTATTCTCTTATTGGCTACACTCCTGATTGCAATCTCCTGTAAGTCAGATGAAAAGCCCGTTTCTCGCCTGGCTGGGAAAGCATCCCTGACAGCGGCGGAAACCGTTGAGTATACGCAGTTTCTCAGCGAGCAGTGGCGGGATTCCGTGAAGACCGCCCTGCAAAAATCCTTTGAAGCGAAAGAACTCGTCCGCGGAAGCTATACAATGCGCATGGACTGGCGTATCTTTGGCGACGCGCCCTCAGACGGACGTTCTCTGTATATTTCTCTGCACGGGGGTGGCGGCGCTCCGGCGGAGGTGAACGACCAGCAATGGAAGAACCAGATCCGGCTGTATCAGCCCGCGGAAGGTGTTTACCTGTGCCCTCGGGCCATCGAGAATACCTGGGACCTGCATTTCCGTCCCGAATCCGACGGCTTTTATGAGGAAATCATCCGCATGGCTGTTGTACATTTGGGCGTGAATCAGGACAAGGTGTACCTGATGGGCTACTCAGCCGGTGGCGACGGTGTCTGGCGGCTGGCTCCCCGGATGGCGGACCATTGGGCCGCCGCGTCGATGATGGCCGGACATCCCGGTGACGTTTCTCTCCTGAGCCTGCGGAACCTTCCTTTCATGATTTGGTGCGGGGAATTGGATGCCGCTTATAACCGGAACCAGGAGTGTGCGAAGCGGATCGAGGAGATGGACGCCCTGCAGGCGGCGGATCCGGAGGGCTATATCCACGAAGGACATATTGTCAAGGGTAAGGAGCATTGGATGGACCTGGAGGACGCCGCTGCCGTGCCCTGGATGGCGAAATATAAGCGGAATCCTTATCCCGATAAAGTGGTATGGCAGCAGGGTGACGAGATGAAATCGTCGTTCTACTGGCTAGGCGTGCCGCTTTCCCAGGCGGAGAAGGGCAAGAAACTGGAAGCCCGGTTTACTGGCAACACGGTGGAAATCCTCTCATCGGACTATTCCTCCGTGACGGTCTATCTCTGCGACGAGATGATGGATCTGGATAAGCCTATAAAGGTGGTTTCTGGGGACAAAGTTCTCTTTGAGGGGGCTGTCACCCGGTCGCCCGCCGTGCTTCGCCAGACGCTGCGAGAGCGGGAGGACCTGTCCTACCTGTTCCCGGTCCGAATTGACGTGAAACTGTAAATGACGGATACTGAAACACCAATCCTGGGGCCGGTTGGCCTCCAGCAAGCGCTCGGAATGAAAGGCTTCCTCGGGAGAATCGTCTCCCGGGCGGCTTACCGTATGCTGGAGCTGGAGAAGCCGAACCGGATCCAGGCGAAGTTTTCCGACCTGAAAGGGCCGGAATTCTCCGACCGTGTGCTGGAGGAGGTGGGTGTTTCCTACGAGATTCCTCCCGAGCAATTGAAACGGATTCCCAAAGAGGGTGGTTTCATCACCGTTTCCAACCATCATTATGGCAGCATCGACGGAATGATCCTCAGCGCGGTTGTCGGCTCCCGTCGGCCCGATTATAAGATCCTGACGACTTTCCTGCTGTCGATGATTCCCAGTCTCCGGGATTCCTTCATCCCCGTGGACAATTTCAAGTCCGGTGCGGCCCGGAGCGTTTCCGGCATCCGGACAGCGCTGGGGCATCTTTCCGATGGGCATCCCCTTGGCTTGTTCCCGGCTGGGGAAGTCGCGACTTGGCAGAAGGGGAAGAACCGGAATTCCATCGGCAAGAAACGGGTGGTGGAAGATATCCCTTGGGCCGATAACAGCATCAAATTGGCCCAGAAATCGGGTTTCCCGGTGATTCCCATCTATTTCGAAGGCGAGAACTCCCGCTCCTTCCATATCCTTGGCAAGATTCATCCCCGGCTCCGGACGGTGCGGCTTATCCACGAGGTCTTCAACAAGCGGGGACGGGTGGTGCAGGTCCGCATCGGCACA
>JAFYTP010000056.1 GCA_017558775.1 Bacteroidales bacterium
AAGAAGAAAGAGGTTGTCAAGACTTGGTCCCGTGCCAGCATGATTTCCCCTGACTTTGTCGGCCATACGATCGCCGTCCACAACGGCAACAAGTTCATTCCGGTTTACGTGACGGAGAATATGGTCGGCCACAAGCTCGGCGAATTCGCTCCCACTCGGACTTTCAGAGGCCACGCCGGCAACAATAAGAAGTAAAAGGAGATTGAATTATGGGTAAGAGAAAAAGACTGATGGCTGAGCGCCTGAAAGAAACCAAGAAGCAGACCGCTATCGCCGTATTGAAAGACGCGCCTACTTCCCCCCGGAAGATGCGCCTTGTCGCCGACACCGTCCGCGGTGTTGAGGTGAATCACGCCCTCGACCTCCTCCACTTCTCCAAGAAGGAGGCCTCCGTCCGCCTCGAGACGCTGCTCCGCAGCGCCATCGCCAACTGGGAAGCCAAGAATCCCGAGCAGGCGAAGGAACTCGAGAACGGCAACGTCATCGTCAAGACCATCATGGTCGACGAAGGCCGCACGCTGAAGCGTATCCGCCCGTGCCCGCAGGGCCGCGCCGGACGCATCCGCAAGCGTTCCAATCACGTTACCATCATCCTGGACGTCAAAAAAGCAGTGGAGGAATAAACTATGGGACAGAAAACCAATCCTATCAGCAACCGTATCGGTATCACCCGTGGTTGGGACTCCAACTGGGTCGGCGGCAACTACGCCGAGAAGATCGCCGAGGATTATGAGATCCGCAAGTATCTGGGAAGCCGCCTCGCGAAGGCCAGCCTCTCCCGGATCGTCATCGAGCGCACTCTGAAGCTCATCACCGTCACCATTCACGCTGCCCGTCCGGGTGTCATCATCGGCAAGGGTGGTCAGGAAGTTGACAAACTGAAGGAAGAGCTGAAGAAGGTCACCAAGAAGGATGTTCAGATCAACATCTTCGAGGTGAAGCGCCCTGAGGTCGACGCCACGATCGTCGCCGACAGCATCGCCCGTCAGATCGAGGGCCGCGTGAGCTATCGCCGCGCCATCAAGATGGCCATCGCCACCGCTATGCGCGTGGGCGCCGAGGGCATCAAGGTCCAGATCAGCGGTCGCGTGGGCGGCGCCGAAATCGCCCGCTCCGAGATGTTCAAGGAAGGCCGCACCCCGCTGCACACCTTCCGCGCTGACATCGACTACGCGCTGGCCGTGGCTCACACCCAGATGGGTACCATGGGTATCAAGGTGTGGATCTGCAACGGTGAGAAGTACGGCAAGCAGGACCTCTCCCCGAACGCCGGTTACGCCGCTAACGCGCAGGCTCCCGCCGGTGGACGCCGGGACGGTGGCCGTGGTGACCGCCGCGGAGGCCGTGGTGGCCGTGGTGAGCGTCGCGACCGTCGCGACGACCGCGAGCGCCGCTAATCCAGCGATCTAGCTAATGAAAGGCACTCTCCCGATTTCGGGGGAGTGTTTTTTGTATCTAGTTGATTCCTAATAGAATAACGTTTTAGAGGTGCACCGCTAGGTGCACCTCTAAATGGTTAAAACGCTATTGGATAAACAGTTACGAAACCGGGAGCCAACCCCTATTCCGTTCTCTCAGTCATTGAATATGGCTTATCCGCCGGTTTGAGGCCGCGCTTCTTGTTGGGCTTCGAAGCCATAACGAACTCCAACGTACCACCGGCGAGGATGTCCTCGTGAGTGAGGTAAAGCTTGGTGTAGGGCTTACCATTGAGTCGCACTTCTTTCACATACCGGTTGCGGTCGCTCACGAGCGGAGCCTTCACCTCGAAGGTATTGCCGTTCGGGAGGGTGAGTTTCAGGTACGGGAGGTAGGGGGCGCCGATGACGTACTGGTCCGTGCCGGGGCAGACGGGATAGAAGCCCAGGGCGGAGAAGATGTACCAGGCGCTCATCTGGCCGCAGTCGTCGTTGCCGCCGAGGCCCCGAATGTCGTTCCGATACTTACTGTCCATGACTTCCCGCAACCAGTACTGCGTCTTCCAGGGCTCAGAGGTCCATGCGTAAAGGTAAGGGATGTGGTGCGAAGGTTCGTTGCCATGGACATAACCGCCGATGAGGCAATCTGCGGTAATATCCTCGTTGTCAGCGTAATAGATTTCCGGGAGGTCTTCCCCGAAGAGGACGTCCAACTTGCGGATGAAGGCCTTGTCCCCACCCATAAGGTCGATATCGCCGTACACATCCTGCGGGACATGGAAAGAGAAATTCCAGGAGTTCCCCTCGATGAAACCCTCGCCGGAGGTCATGCGGACGTCGAAGTCGGGTTTCCATCGACCGTCACTGTACTTGGGGCGGGCGAAGCCGAGGGAGGGGTCGAAGATGTGTCGATAGTTGAGTGCGCGAGGGCGGTACTGGGCCGCGAGGTCCTCCCGCCCGGCGAGCGTGGCTGCGCGCCAGATGGTCCAGTCGTCGTAGCTGTATTCCAGCGTGTTGCTGGCGGCGGTCCCGGAGGCTTCCATCGGCACATAGCCCAGGTCGATATAGTCTCCCAGGCCGGCATAGTAGCGGACATTGGAGGTCTTGACCATCGCTTCCAGGGCCTCATCGACAGGGATGTCCAGGCCTTTGGCGAGCGCGTCGGACAGGACCGAGACGGCGTGGTAGCCGCTCATGCACCAGTTTTCGTTGCCCATGTGGCTCCAGATCGGAAGCATCCCGTGGGCGCTCTGCTGCTGGTGGCGGATCATCGACATGGCCATATCCCGGGCCTGCTGGGGCTTCATCAGCGCGAGTAGCGGGTGCTCGGCGCGATAGGTGTCCCAGAGGGAGAAGACGGTGTAGTTGGTGAAGCCGTCGGCCTGGTGGATTTCCCGGTCGAGGCCCCGGTAGCGGCCGTCAACATCCATATACACCGACGGGTTGATCATCGTGTGGTAGTAGGACGTGTAGAACATCGCTTTCTGATCCTCGGTACCATCGACCTTGATGCTCCCCAGCTCGCGGTTCCAGGCCTCGGCAGCCTCGGCGCGGAGGGTATCGAATCCCTTCCCTTCCGTCTCCGCCTTCAGGTTCTTCTGGGCACCCTCCATACTCACGGCCGACAGCGCGACCTTCATCTCCAGCACGGGCTGAGCCTCCGTATCAAACTTGAACCAGGCAACCAGCTTCCGCCCGGCCATCTCCGGGAAGTTGCGGCTCTGGTCGAACCGGCGCCAGAAACCAGTGTACAAGGGTTTTTCGAGGTCTTTGTACCCATATTCCGTGATGGGCTGCGACAGCTCGACCGCGAAATAGGTATAGTTCGTCCGGGCCCATCCGTTCGTGATCCGGTACCCAACCAGATGCCGGTCGTCGACCACCCTCATCTCGGCCCAGAGCGTCTTGCCGTCATAGTTATAGATTCCATGCTGTAGGTCGATGACCACATGCCCATCGGCCCCCGCCGGGAAGGTGTAGCGGTGCACGCCCACGCGCGGGGTGGCCGTCATCTCGGCGCGGATGCCGTAGTCAGCCAGTGTGACTGCGTAATAGCCAGGAGTTGCCTCCTCGCCATCGTGGCTGAAGCGGGAGCGGTAGCCGCCTTCCGGATGCTGGGCTGTGCCGGGATTCAGCTGAATGCCACCCGTTCCCGGCATCACCAGGATATCCCCAAGGTCCGAATGCCCCGTCCCGCTGAAATGCGTATGGCTGAACCCCACGATCGTCGGATCCCCATACCGATACCCAGCGCAATACTCATATACTTCCTCCTGATACTGCCCATTCACATTGTGCGGAATCGTATCCGTATCCGGACTCAACTGCACAATTCCAAAAGGCGCGCACGCTCCCGGAAAAGTATGGCCCATGCCGTCGGTACCGATGAGAGGATTGACATAATCAGCAGGCTGCTGGGCCAAAGTAGGAACCGCAACGGCGCAAGATAAAATTAGGACAAATAAAGCGGAAAAGATTCTATTCATAGTAACACAAAGATACGTAAATCTTGACTATCTTTGTGTAGAATTAACTATTGTAATGAAGCTGAGACTGAAAGTTTTTCCCATTATCTTGTTGATTATCTCGTCCTGTGTCTCCATTAGGACGAAAGAAGCATTGGATCGGGCGGAGTCTTTGATGACTGAGGCCCCCGACAGCGCACTTGCAATTGTTCATGCTATCGATCGAGATAATCTGAAAACCCACGCTCTCCAGGCCCGACATGCTCTTCTATTGACCATGGCGCAGGATAAGTGTATCATCGATGTAAAGGATGATTCCACGATTCGGCTTGCATACAACTATTACCATAAGTACGGATCCTCATTAGACCGTCTTCTTTCCTCCTATTACTTGGGTCTAGTACAGCAAAATAACGGCAATGATATTGGGGCCGTGATCGCCCTTCGCGAGGCGGAACCCCTTGCGGAGACGTTAGGAGAATACCGATGGCAGAGCCTTTGTGACCAGCATCTGTGCGCGGTGTATTCGCGTAACTATGACCGATTGTCGGCCATGACTTATGCGAAAAAGTCTTTGGAGGCTGCGGAGAAGGCAGGGGAACCGTTGATGGCGGGTTATTGCCAGCTTGATATTGCTGCTCAATATCTTGCGCAAAGCCAAAATGATCAAGCGGAGGTATTATTCCGTCAATTATTGATAGAGTATGAAGATAATGGGCCTCTTTATTCCTATGCTGCCCGCATGTTGGCGAAACTATACCTGTTCAAAAAGGAACCCGAGTATGAGAAGGCAGACAGTCTTTATTCCGCGTTCATAAAGAAAGGAGCCATTCCCCTTTCTGGTAAGGATTATGTTTATCTTGGTTTGATTGCAGAGCATAAAGGAGAGAGGGATAAGGCGGATCAATACTGTTTATTGTCTGAGCAAATGATGAAGACCCAGTCCGACAGTCTTACTTATCATATAACTCGGACTAATCTTTTTGAATTAAGGGGAGATTCTGGAGGGGCTTATTCTTCCTATGAAAAGGCAATGACTATTCAAGACAGAATTGTTTCTGCGCAACTGGAACAGTCTATCTCTCATGGCATGGAGGGTTATTTTTTGAACCAAGCGGAACAAGAAAAAGAAAGAGGACGTAACCGCCTGCATTTTGCCATCCTGGCAGGAGCCTTGCTTGTCGGAATTATCGCCTGGTTGACAGTGCGTTTGCATCGTGCAAAACGGGAAACCTTGGAGAAGATGGCACAAATCCACGATTTCAGCCGTGATTTGGAGAATCTGCAATCCAAGAATACGGCCTCTCGTTCGCTTCTGAACCATTATGTCAAAGATAAAATCCAGTCGCTCAACTCTTTGGCGGACGCATATTTCTCATGGGACAGCGATTATGTGCGACAAAAGGAAAGAAGGATTGGAGACCGTACAAAGGAGGAGCTGGTCGAGACCTTCCAAAAGCAGTTGGAAACATTTAGAAAGGATACAGAGTTTTATTCCGCGCTGGAAAATGGACTGAACATGTCATACGACAATATCATGGTCCGGGCTCGGGAGGAGTTGAAACGAGAGAAGAAGGTCGATTTCGATTTAGTCAATCTGTATTTCGCCGGATTCCCAGCCAAGAGCATCTGTTTCCTGAAAAACATGACCGAAGCCTCCGTCCGGATGCGGAAATCTCGTCTCAAACTCTTTTTCGCTTCGCTGCCCGACCATCGGGGCGACGAATTTGTAAAGATTCTTGAGCGAAAAGACTAAAGTTATGCATTGTTAGGTTTTGCATTATTTAAGTCGGTTGTAATCAGTGATTTATATGTAAAAATGTTAGGATAGGTTATCAACTATTCATTTCTTTTTCTTGTTATTTTGCGTAAAACATAACACTATGCGAAAAGTACTATTATCATTTTTTATCGGGTGCGTGGGATTCATCCCCTGCTATGCTTCAACCTTCTTTAGTCAAGATGGTGGGAATGGAGGGAAAACGAACACTACCCATAATGGTGATTTCGATCCCTTTACGGATACCCGCCCTCACGAGCCCATGGCCGATTACCAGTTCATAAAGTACGATCCAGACTCAGCTGTTCTGACGATTAATCTTTTGGGTTTCACGGGCCCAGTCTTCGTCTCTCTCGCGAATCCCGCCGAAGGAATGTTCTCTGTTTTTTTTGTCGACTCGTCTACGAGAATCGTGGATGTCCCCTTCACTGAAGGGCCAGGGATTTGGGAACTGAGAGTGTTTAGTACCCGTAATGCTTATGGAGACTGTAATTGCTTTTTTTACTTAGAAAATGGAATAATCATTAGAATGTAAGCTAAATAAGTAGGGTCGTCAGGCACTATTGCTAGTTATATTCGAGAACAGGTTGAAGATGTACTTCTTCAGCCTGTTTTTTTATCAGAGTGAGATGCGATGTCCTTGGTGAATAGTTGCATCCGAGGGAAAGGCTTCAGACATGAGAATTAATGAAAAGGGCAATCCTGACGGCACAAATCTCTAAAAGATGAAAGTGAAAGGACGAGTTCGTCAGGATTCTCGGGGGAGGAGACCATAGTTATGCCAAGTTAGGTTACTAATGGTGTAAATTGCATATAGTCAGTGGTTTAAATGTAAAAGTGTTACGTGATGTTATCAACAATTCATTAGAAATCCTCGTTACTTTGAAAAAACAAAACGCTATGCGAAAAGTACGATTATCATTTCTATTCGGAAGTATGGGATTCATCCTCGGTCATTCGTTAACCACCAATGGCGTGGAGATATAGCCATGTATCTTGTAGAATAAATTAGATAGATTAACTCTCTTTCATTATTAATCACATTTAATTAATCTTTTAAATTATGACAAAGTATTTTTCTTTGCTGGCAATTGCCATGGTTCTTTTCGCTTCTTCCTGCCAAAAGAAGGAGAATGTTGCATCGGAAAAAAATGAAAACCCTATTACACTCTCACAAGAGTATGCCGATCTTCAGAATAGTCTTTATGAATTGAATCAGGAAATGATAACCTCGTCGCCGGAGACACGTTCACCTAGGCGTTGGATTGCTGTTGGTATTAGTGATGCTGTCGGTGCTGCATGTGGCTTTAGATTCGGCGGTGTTGCTGGATCGATTATATTAGGTGCCCTTGCATCGGCCATCGAAATTATAGAAACCCAGCCCATGGAAAACAACTCAACGGTAGTAAATGACCTCAAAGTGGAAGAACAGGAGTTCCAAAATGCGCTGAAGACTTTGATGGATCAAAGTGGGGCTCAGGTCGGGGTATTTCATAATCAGGTAATCCGGGCCGTCTATGGCGAAAACAGTGACGATATTCCTGAAATGACCACCGAAGAGCTTGTTCCTCTGTTTAGGGAAGCATTACCGGAAGAATATAAAAATGAACTTTCTCTTACAAACGAGGAGCTGTCTGAATCTGTTCAAGACTTGATTTATTACCCGGAATCGGGAGAAACAACCACTGCATACATTTTTAGGCTTGGTTTAAAGTATCCGGAATCTCGTCATGACCTTATCGTTTTGAAGCCTATTCTTGATGGAATTGATGCATCTGAGTCAGATCAGGCAGCATTAGAGTATACTACACGAGCGATGGCGATTATAGAGCATTCCAAGGTTGCGTCAAAGTCGAAAAACACCCTTCTTTGTGGCGCTTCTGTTGCCTTTGAAAGCAAAGTGTTGTGGAATCTTTCTGAAAATCAGAATAATTAAGAATGAAATAGGCTATTCTAGAAGTTTGTTTTCTTTTGCGCAGTTGTTCTATTATGTTTGGCCCAAAAGAGTGATACAAATAACCAAGGGCTCTGCGATGTCGAAATAGCTATTAGGATAGTATAAGGAAAAACGACCGGAACCAATTAGGAGCCGGTCGTTTTTAACAAATCGAATTAAAAAATGTATTGCTATGCAAAAAGTACTATTATCATTTCTAATTGGATGTATGGGATTCATCTCTGCTCATGCGTCTTCTACCGATTATTCGGAGGAGAAAACGACAACGATCCTGGAAGGGAATGTTGTTAATGATTCCCCCAATCTCATGATTCCGGCGGCGTGTCATTTTTATTATGATCCTGCCACCTCCGAGCTATACGTTGAGTCTCACGTCCACCTGGACAACCCCGTCATCATTCTTGAGAATCTTACCATAGGTATGCACCGTGTTTTTCAATTTTACAACACTCCTGGAATCCAAGTCATTCCCTTCCTAGAATGGCCAGGGATATGGAGGTTAAGTGTGGTTGATTGTAATCAAGTATTTTTTAGTTGGGATTTTACCATAAACAATGGGAAAACCACTTATGTTTATCATAGGAAACATGGAGTAATTGAGTAAACACTTGGAAGCCATCATCCATCTCGCCACATGCATTTAATTGTCCTCCTTTATAGTAGAAGACAATGAAACAGTAAAGGGGGGGAGTGGCTTTGTCTGTGCGGCCTTGCTGACCGTTCCGAGCGTGATCGCAATAATCTATGATATCATAAAAAAAGAAAGACGCTCTTTATTTTGAATCACGCCGATACTGGTCCGGCCTAATTCTGATAGCGGCAGCTTTCCTGTATAATGCTGGCTACATTATTGCGTTGGCCCTTCTGATTCTTGGCATTTTTGATTTTCTCGTAACCGTGTTTTCAAAAGAAATCTGATAGGGTCAAGTCCGATTCCTCTTCTTGCGATTTATCCTCAAAACAGCATGTATTTGAGGATGAATCGTTGTTTTTTTCCATCTCGTCCTCATCCTAGGCCATTTTTGAGGACGAGATAAAAATGCCTATCTTTGTATGTTATAACAGTTATGAAGATGAAACGAATGCTTTTGAGCCTGGTGGCGCTGGTTGTCGCCGCATCGCTGCAGGCACAGGTTAGGCCGCAGAATAATCATACGGTGTCCACGACGCTGGGGTTGGGGCTGGAGTACGGGTTTGAGTGGGCGTTTGCCGGGCAGGCGACGGTTGTCGCTCGGATTGGGATGGTGTCCAAGGATTTTACCCTCCGGAGTTCGCTGGACAATTTCCAGTGGTCCGCGACGATGTGCCCGGGCGTCACGCTGGAGCCCCGGTACTATATCCTGATGAATTGGCGGGACAAGCATGGGAAGTACACTTCCGGGAATTCGGCTGAGTTTATCGGCATTCCCACGACGGTGACCTTCGCGACGAGGGGAACGGGGATGACTTACTCCTCGAACGGCATCGGCGAATTGGCCGTGTCGCCCGTATTTGGTGTCCGCAGGGCCTTTGCCCGCCATTGGTTCCACGAGTTCACTGCTGGCGCGGACCTGCTGTGCATGCCCGAGTTCATCGTTACGCCTCGCGTAGGCTACCGGATCGGTTATTTATTCTAATCCCCTAAATAAACTTATGAAAACCAACTTGATGTACCTGGCCGCGGCGCTGTTGTTCGCGGCTTGCGCACCGAAGGCCGGCAATACCACCAAGGTTGTGGGACAGTTCGGCGATGACGCTCCCGAGGTTGTGGAGATTTCCCTGGGCGATGTCCTGGATACGACTGTGATTGTCGAGAACGGCCGCTTCGAGGTGAAAATCCCGAAGAACCTGACGACGTTCGCCGTCTTCCAGCCGGGCTTCTCCCCGGTGACCTTCCTGTCCGACGGTTCCACCATCACCATCGACCCGGAGGCGGGTACCGCCGTTTCTTCCAACAAGAAAGGCCCGCAGTCCCGGTATGCCGAATACAATGACTGGATGGAGCAGTTCATGACCGACTACCGCGCCAAGATGGCGGTGCTCGGTGAGGACGAGGACGCCGCCGAGGCCTATTATGAGGAAACGATCAAGACCTTCAACGACTATCAGAAGCAGGCCGTAAAGGCCAATCCCGACAATCTCATCGGCCTGATGGCCGTCTCCCAGATTATGTCGGACGAACCCGGCGAGATGCTCGCTCTCATCGACGGTCTCTCCGACGAGCTCAAGGCCATCCCCGAGGTGGGCAAGCTGCGCGCCTCCTACGAGTGCCAGGCGCAGACCGCCGAGGGTTCCAAGTTTGTCGATTTCACCGTCGTCCAGGACCCGGAGAACCCCGAGACCTCCACGGTCAAGTTCTCCGATTACATCGGCAAGGGCAAGTATGTCCTGGTCGATTTCTGGGCGTCCTGGTGCGGCCCCTGCAAGGCCGAGATGCCCAACCTCATCAATGTGTACAACACCTACCACGGCGACAACTTCGACATGCTCAGCGTCGCCGTCTGGGATAAGGTCGAGGACACCGTCGAGGCGGCCCCGGGCCTCGGGATCGTCTGGAACCAGATCATCAACGCCCAAGAGATTCCGACGGACCTGTACGGCATCGACGGTATCCCGCACATCATTCTCTTCGGCCCGGACGGGACGATCCTCAAGCGGAACCTCCGCGGGGAGAAGATCAGCGAGGCCGTGAGGGAGGCTTTAGGCCTGTGACTGTAAGAGAGAAAATAGCGCTAGTCCCGCATTCCCCCGGCGTCTATCGGTATTATGACGCCGAGGGAAATGTGATTTATGTGGGGAAGGCGAAGGACTTGCACAAGCGGGTGGCGCAGTATTTCGTGCCGCCCGAGCGGTTGACGACGAAGACGCGCATCCTGGTGTCGAAGATTGCCGATGCGCAGTATTCCGTGGTGGACACCGAGGCCGACGCCCTGCTGCTGGAGAACAACCTCATCAAGCAGTACAAGCCCCGCTACAACATTCTCCTGAAGGACTCCAAGACCTATCCATGGATTTGCGTGACGGGGGACGAGTTCCCGCGGGTGTTCATCACCCGGCGCATCGACAAGTCCCATGGAAACCGCTATTTCGGCCCTTACAGCTCCGTGATGCACGCGCGGAACCTGGTGGACTTCTTCCGCGAGACATACCCCTTGCGCACCTGCAACCTCAGCATCACCTCCGAGGCCATCTTGAAAGGAAAGTTCCGGCCCTGCCTGGACTTTCATATCGGCCGATGCAAGGCCCCCTGCGTGGGCAAGATCTCGAAAAAGGAGTATGCCGATAACATCGAGGAGATCGTCCGCATCCTGACGGGCCGGGGAGGGGAAGTCATCCGCCATTACAAGACTTTGATGGCCGAGGCGGCGGAACGGCTGGATTTCGAGGAGGCCCAGCTCTTCAAGGAGAAGGCCCAGTCGCTGGAAAAGCACTATTCGAAGTCCATCATCACCTCCGCGGCCGACACCAATGCCGATGTCTTCTCCCTGGTGCTCGACGCCAACGAGGCCTTCGGCAACTTCCTCCGCATCCGCGGCGGCGCCATCATCCAGTCCCTGAACCTGGGCTTCCGCTGCCCGATTGAGGAGGAACCTGCGTCCATCCTCTCCACCTTCATCGCCGAGATTGAATCTAAGTTCGGCGAACTGTCCAAGGAGGTCATCGTCCCCTTCCTGCCGGATGTGGAGATCGACGGTGTCGATTTCAGGATTCCCGTGCGGGGCGACAAGCTGGCTCTGCTGAACCTGAGCGCCAAGAATTCCAAGGAGTTCCATTTCAACAGCATCAAGCAGCGTGAGCACACCGATCCGGACCAGTTCCGGATGAGCGTGATGGAAGAGCTCCGGAAGGCCCTGGAAATGAAGGAACTGCCCCGGCACATGGAGTGCTTCGACAACTCCAATATCCAGGGCACCAACCCCGTGGCTTCCTGCGTCGTGTTCCGCGACGCGGAGCCCTCCAAGAAAGATTACCGCCGGTTCAAGATCAAGACCGTCATCGGTGCCAATGACTTTGCGTCGATGAAAGAGGTCGTGAACCGTCGATATGCCCGGATGCTGGAAGAGGCCCCCGACGACCTGCCGCAGCTCATCGTCATCGACGGTGGCAAGGGGCAGCTGGATGCCGCGTACCAGGCCCTCGCCGAGCTCGGGCTCACCGAGCGGCTCACGGTCGTCGGCCTCGCCAAACGGCTGGAGGAGGTCATCCGCGTGGGCGACCCCTATCCCCTTTTCATCGACCGGAACTCCCAGGCCCTGAAGGTCCTGCAGCGCATCCGGGACGAGGCGCACCGCTTTGGCATCACCTTCCACCGCAACCTCCGCTCCAAGGCCGCCATCCAGAGCGCCCTCCGCGAGATCAAGGGGGTGGGCGAGAAGACCGAGCAATTGCTCCTGCTCCATTACGGCTCCGTGGCGAAGATCGCCCAGGCGCCGCTGGAGGACTTGTCGGCGCTGGTGGGGGCGGAAATGGCGGTGAGGATACATGATTATTTGAATGAATGAGATTCCGGGTCAAGCCCGGAATGACGATAGATATGGCTAAGATAGACGAAAAGACATTTAACAAGTGGTTCAGCGCGTTCATCCTGATCGGGATGGCGGTGGTGACGGTGGTCGTGACGGCCATCAAGTTCAGGGATGCGGACAGCGGGAAGGCGATGCTGCTGATATCGGCCTTCGGGTCCCTGATGGGCGTGCTGTGCACGGTGTTGGCGGCTAACGGCCGAATCCTGACGTTCCTGTTCGGCATCCTGGATGTGACCATCTACGGAGTGATGTGCCTTATCGGCACCCGGTACGGGAATGCCGCCCTGCACCTGTTGTATTTCCTGCCGATGCAGTTCGTCGGCTATTTCCAGTGGAAGAACCGCGGCGCGCACGAGGAAAAGAAGGTGCAGGCCCGGCGGCTGACCGGGAAGCAGTGGGTGCTGTACGGAAGCATCTTCCTGGTGGGCCTGATCATCGCCTACTTCGTCCTCGCGGCCCTGGACAAGACCGAAGCGGCCGGGGTGGTGAAGTGGCTCGTGGTGATGGACGCCTTCTCGATGATGTGCAACATCCTGGGCCAGTATCTGCTGTCCACGGCCTATATGGAACAGTGGTATTTCTGGATTTTAGTGAACGTATCGACCATCATCATGTGGGTGCTGACATTGCGCCAGGACCCCAATTCTGCCTTCGCGAGCATCTATATCGTGAAGTATAGTTTCTACCTCCTGAACTCCCTTAACGGCCTGAGAATCTGGTACAACCTGAGTCGGCAGGAAGCCGCCTGATGACGGTTTTGGGGCGATTCCTTTCATTTTCGGGATTTTTTACATACCTTTGCACGGTAATTGTGAAAACGGTAGTAAAACTATAAACTAAAATCTAACTGTTATGACAAACGAAGAAATCGTTAAGCAGGTCAAGGCTATCATCGTCGACAAGCTCGGCGTTGAGGAGTCCGAGGTCACTGAGACCGCCAGCTTCACCAATGACCTGGGTGCCGACTCCCTGGACACTGTCGAGCTTCTCATGGAGTTCGAAAAGGTCTTCGGCATCAAGATTCCCGATGAGGAAACTAGCGGTATCGCCACTGTCGGCGACGCCATCAACAAAGTGACTGAGAAGCTCGGCGAGTAATCCCCGACTCTTTACAAACGAAAAATCCGGCTCCTAAGTGAGTCGGATTTTTTTGTTGTATGGTATCGGTCCTTTACAGGGACATCTCCATCGCGGCGGTGGACGCCTTCGAGCTGTTTGATGCGTTCATCTTGCCGAAGTTCCAGCGCACGCCGAACAGGACGTATCGGCCCATGACCATGCGGTAGGAGGTTTCCTCGTAATTGGAATGGGTGGTGCGCTGCATGTTCCGCGTCTGGTCGAGCAGGTCGAAGGCCTGGACGCTCAGATTGAACGGGCCGACGTTCTTGGAGACTTCCAGATTCCAGATCCATTCGGGGAGGCCGAATCCGGCGGCATAGCCCTGGTAAGTATTATAGGACACATCCGACGAGAACTCGAATTCGTGTTTGGTCGTGTAGTCCGCGCTCAGGGAGACGGTATGGTCGAATGTATTGCGTTTGACCGCCGGAAGAAGGGAATACCACGCTTTCTGGAAGATGCAATAATACGTGAGCCGGGTGGAGAACCGTTCCGCGTTGAATTTGAGCGAAGAACTGCCATAGGCGTAGAGCCCGCGGGTGATATTCTCCGAGAAACCGCTTTTTCCGGAGTAGAACAGGTCTCCGTCCGCATGGCCCCAGATGCTTTCCATGAAAGGAGCGTATTGGAAGGTGTCGATGTCGAGGCCCTTCCCTTCGCTGAAGGAGTAGTAGCTGGAGGACATGGAATACTCTCCGCCTGTTCTCAACGACAGGCTCCAGACCTTTTTCTTATCGAGGAAGAAGGTGTACCGGATTGACGGATCGACATTGAAGTCCGGCCTGGCCGCATTGACGGGCACGCTGTAGAGGATACCGCTCCCGTCATACCATTGCGCCATGGTGGTGGGAGATGATGTCAGCTGGGCATGGCAATACAAGTACATGGAGGAGAACTTCTTCGGATTCTCACGGCTGAACCGGCCCTGGAGGATGGACGTGTAGCCGGATTTCAGATAGACGTTGCCGATCTGCACATGGGACGGGGTGGAGATGTCGGGGGCCGGCGTGAACCATTTCCGGTTCGGCCTGGACATATAATTCAGGAACTCGAAGCTCAGGTCATTGTGCTCCTTGTACAGGTTGTATCCGCCGACGGGCGCCAGGAACCAGTGCCATTGATCCCCTATTTTATCGGAAAGACGGGAATTGTCCACGAGGTCCCGAATGCCGATAGCCCGTACGCCCAGCCGGAGCGTATGATCCTCCGAGAAGGAATATTGGGCCGAGCCCTCATACCGCTGCTGGACGGACAGCAGGTTGGACTGATAGGTCAATGCGTCCTGCCGGACGGTTTCCTGGAAGGCGTCCTGGCGGTCTTTCCAGTTGCTCGCCTGATAACCCGCCATCAAGGACAGGATCCATTTTTCGCCGAAGGGTTCGGACCAGGTGGCATCCACGGAGAACTGGCGGTTCGTTCCGTCCTTCCCGTAGGACAGGACCGGCCGGTGGACGGAAGAGGCAAGGGCTCCCGTCGTCTCATCCCTGTCCCCGGCTTCCCGGAAATAGTTCCATTGCGTTGCGATCCAGAGGCTGCGCCCGGTTTTTCCGAACACATCCTGCAGGATGACATCCGCGTCCAGGTGCGCCTTCTTGTTGGTGAAGCGTTCGGACGCTTGCATGAACCGATTGTTCAGCAAGATTCCGTCCCGGGACGTACTGGATTCTTCCTGGGAGGTCTGGCGTCCTTTCCGGTATTGGAGGTCAGGGGAGACCATGAACCACACTTTCCCGGTCATCTTCCGAAAATCCGCCTTCCCGACATACCGGTCGGAGTTTTCCTGCGCGGACGTCTTCGAGTTGGTCAGGAGTTCGCCGTCGGTCAGGAAGGTCGTCCGGGAGGTGCGGTCGCCGAACAGCTTGCCGCTGTGGCGGTAATTCAACATGGCGGAGGATTCGACATCCTTGATGCGGGTGGTATTGAAATTCACGCCGAGCTGGCCGGCGGTGACCAGGTAATCATCGGCGGTGGTGGACGAATAGACTCCGTCGCCATTGTCGATGATCTCCAGCATGTCATCGTCCGACACATTGACGGCGTTGCCGACGACCGTCACTTGGTCTTTTTCGTTGTAGGCCGCCACGAGCGCGTTGCTCTTGTACAGGAAGTTCCGGCCCTCCCGCAGCTCTTCGTCATTCTTGCCGGCGGAGGTTCCGCCCCGCAGGGTGACGTTGCCGAACCATCCCTCCTGATATTCCTTCTTCAGGGTGACGTCCATCACCTTCTCTTTATCGCCGCTCTTGATGCCCGTGGCGCTTTCTCCCACGGTCGCCCGGTCGATAAAACTGATCTTGTCCACGATGGATGCCGGCAGGTTGTTGATGGCCATGGCCTGGTCGTCGAAGAAGAACGTCCGTCCTCCGACCGTCACCTTATCGACCAGTTCCCCATTGATCTTCACCCTTCCGTCGGAGGTGATTTCGACGCCCGGCAGCTTGAGCAGCAGGTCTTTCAACATCGCGTTGGCATTGGTCCGGAAGGAGGAGGCGTTGAAAATGAGCGTGTCTTTCTTGACGATGATCGGGTTCCCGACGTCACTGACGACGGCCGCATCCAGGTAATGGGGATCCACGCCCATCAGGATCGTGCCCATATTGACATTTTCATCCCTAAGGTACATACGCGTGCGACGCGGGTGATACCCTAGCATCTCCACATGGAACGTGTAGGCGCCGAACGGGACCTCGTCCAAAGTGGCCTTGCCCTCCGGGTCCGTCAGGGTGAAATTCGTGATGACCGTATCCTTTTCCGGAATCAGGTAAACCGAGGCGAAAGCCAGGGGCTCCCGGGAGACGGAATCCCGGACATTGACGGTAATCTTGGACTGGTGTCCGGACATCACTTCGGTCAGGTTGACGATCTGGGCCGATGCGGCCGTGGCTGTCAGGAAGAACAGCAGGAGGGGGAGTATTCGTTTCATAG
>JAFYTP010000007.1 GCA_017558775.1 Bacteroidales bacterium
CTGAAATCCAGGAACTCCGCAAGGAGTTCTGGAAGACCGTCCGTGTCCCCGGAACGAACGAAGAGTTCAACCAGGAACTCGAGAAGGCGCTCCGTCTGGTGGACTTCTTCGACATCGGAGAACTGATGGCCCGCGACGCGCTTCATCGCAAGGAATCCTGCGGCGGCCATTTCCGCGAGGAAATGCAGACGGAGGAGGGCGAGACCAAGCGTGACGACGAGAACTTCATGTATGTCGGTGCCTGGGAATACAAGGGCGAAGGTGTGGAACCTGAACTCCACAAGGAGCCGCTCAAGTATGAGAATATCAAGATTGCGACCCGTAACTATAAAGACTAACTGCGATTATGGAATATAACGTGAAAGTATGGCGTCAGAAGAATGCCAAAGCGAAGGGTCACTTCGAGACCTATCATGTCACCGACGTGGAGGAGGATGCCTCCTTCCTCGAAATGCTGGATATTCTCAACGATCAGCTGATCCGCAAGGGCGTGGAGCCCATCGCCTTCGACCACGACTGCCGCGAGGGTATCTGCGGTGCGTGTTCCCTGTACATCGACGGCCGTGCCCACGGTCCGGACGACCAGGTTACCACCTGCCAGCTGTTCATGCGTCATTTCAAGCCGGGCGCCACCATCACCGTGGAACCTTGGCGGAGCGCCGCCTTCCCGGTGATCAAGGACCTCGTCGTGGACCGTCAGGCCTTCGACAAGATCCTCCAGGCCGGTGGTTTCGTCTCCGTCCGCACCGGTGCCGCCCAGGACGCCAACACCATCCTCATCCCGCACGATGATGCGGAACTGTCGATGGATGCCGCCGCCTGCGTCGGTTGCGGTGCCTGCGTCGCCACCTGTAAGAACGGTTCCGCGATGCTGTTCGTGGCCGCCCGCGTCAGCTCCCTCGCCCTGCTCCCGCAGGGTAAGCCGGAAGCCGCCCGCCGCGCCCGTGCCATGGTCGCCAAGATGGACGAACTGGGCTTCGGTAACTGCACCAACACCCGCGCCTGCGAGATGGAGTGCCCGAAGCACGTCACCATCGACCATATCGCGCGTCTGAACCGCGAATATCTCAAAGCCCGCTTCAGCGAGTAGGAGAAATACGCAACAAGCCTATAAATTGTTATGAGCCGCAGGATTCGCTTCCTGCGGCTTCTTATTTATGTATCAGACAAAAACTTATAATATATTATAAGTACAAGAACTATCGATTCAAAAACCCCCTTACAGGCTTGTCTGGACGAATATTAGGGGAGAATAATCACTTTATTTAAAATATTTATTTTGAATTATAAGGTATGGTTGAGTTATAAAACGTAAGTTTTTATTACCTAAAAATTACAAGATAAAAGTGAATATTGTGTGAATATTATCAAACACGCAAGAAATGAATATATTAAGGGATTTGCATATTTCGTTTTAGTTTCACATATTTGCATCTTGATTAGTAGTGAATACGACCGTTTTGTTTGATTTTCACCAAAATAGAAGGTAATAACTATCAATCAATATTTATGTTTAACCAAAGTTTATGCTTATGAAAAAAGTAAAACTGTTTCTGGCGTGCCTTTTGGCTGTCTTGACAACAGTCCTTTACGCACAGAACAGGCAGATTTCCGGTACCGTTACCGACACGAACGGTGATCCGGTTCCGGGAGCGTCTGTTGTTGTGGAAGGCACTACGACAGGAGCCGTCACCGATCTGAACGGTAATTACACCGTGAATGTCCGGAATGGCAGCGCTCTGCAGTTCTCCTTCTTCGGAATGAAGTCCGTCCGTGTTCCTATCGGCCCTTCCAACCGCATTGACGTGGTCCTGGAAGAGGATGCGATGGGTCTGGACGAGGCGGTGGTCGTCGCGATGGGCATCACCCGTTCCGAGAAGTCCCTCGGCTACTCCGCCACGACGGTCAAGAGCGAGGACATCATCGGCCAGCGTGCCACGAATGTCACCTCCGCCCTTGCCGGTAAGGTCGCCGGTCTGCAGATTTCGTCTTCCTCCTCCGATCCGGGTGCGGCTAACTCCGTGACCATCCGCGGTTTCAGCTCCATCAACGGTAGCAACCAGCCGCTGTACGTCGTCGACGGAATTCCTCTGTCCACCCAGAATGTCACCACGCAGGGTCACTCGATGGCCGCCGGCGGTATCGCCAACATTTCCCCGGATGACATCGAGAGCATGACCGTCCTGAAGGGCGCGGCCGCTACGGCCCTCTACGGTTCCCGTGCCGCTAACGGTGTCATCATCGTGACGACCAAGAGCGGTAAGGCCAATGCCGACCGTGACTTCTCCATCGAATACAACGGTGGTGTCCAGGCCCGTCAGGTCAACCTGCTGTACAAGTTCCAGAACGACTTCGGTCAGGGTTGGAACGGTACGCAGACCTTCATTGAGAACGGTTCCTGGGGTCCGAAGTTCGACGGTACCCGCCAGGTGTACGGTCCTATCTGGAACAAGCAGCAGCTGATCCACGACTACAAGGCCGTCCCGAACAACGTCCGCGACTTCTTCGACACCGGCCTGACTCAGAACCACAGCCTCTCTTTCAGCGGTGTTTCCAACGACCGGAAGATGACCTATTATCTCTCGTACGCGTATACGGGCGACGACGGTGTCATCCCGACGGATGCCGACAAGTACACCCGTAACACCATCGCCATGCGCAACAGCTATG
The DNA here is from genome assembly GCA_017558775.1 of Bacteroidales bacterium. Classification (GTDB taxonomy): domain Bacteria; phylum Bacteroidota; class Bacteroidia; order Bacteroidales; family UBA932; genus Cryptobacteroides. The sequence continues at coordinate 2,671 of JAFYTP010000007.1, forward strand.
CGCCGGTGGACTGGATCAAGGTTTCCTCCCAGATGAACTTCACCCGTTCCAAGAGTGATGTCGTGGGTTCCTTCCAGGGAACTTCCATGATCGACGGTATCCTGGAGCTCCCGCGTGATATCAGCCTCGCTGACATGCGTGACATCACCAATCCGTTCTTCACCCCGGAAGCCTACCTGACTCCTTACGGCATCACCAACCCGTACTGGTCCATCGCCAACCGAATCAACCATACGGATGCGAAGCAGATCTTCGGTAAGGTCCAGGTCGATGTTTCCCCGCTCAAGGGCCTGACCTTCAGCTATCGTTTCGGCTTCGACTATTCCGACTATGACCGGAAGGTCGGCGCTCCGCAGATTTCCCTGGACGACGCGCTCATCGACAACGACTTCGGTTATGCCCCGTCCAACATGAACGAGGACGGTTTCGTCTATACCCAATATCAGCGCCGCTACGAAATCAACAACGACTTCCTCGCCGCTTACAAGAACAAGTTCTTCAACGAGCGCCTGGATCTCGCCGCCACCGTCGGTGTGAACATGAACGAGCGTGCCTCGACCCGGATGGCCGGACAGGCCGACGTGCTTACGTTCCACTCCGGTTTCTGGGATCTGGCCAATGGTGCCAGCTGGAGCGAACTTTCCGAATCTCAGTGGAAGCGCCGCCTCGTGGGTGCTTTCGGTGATGTTTCCCTCGGTTGGGACGACACCATCTTCCTCACCCTGACGGCCCGTAACGACTGGTCCTCCACCCTCCCGATCGACAACAACAGCTTCTTCTATCCGGGTGTGACCCTCAGCTACATCTTCACGAACCATCTCCCGAAGAACAACTACCTTTCTTTCGGTAAGGTCCGTCTCGCTTATGGTAGGACCGGTAACGACGCCGATGTGTACAACACCAACCCGGTGTACTACCAGGCTTCCTTCAACGGTTACTACGGAAACGACATTGCCAACTTCCCGATCAATGGCACCAACGCTTTCCGTCGCACCTACTCCATCAGCAGCTCCACGCTCCGTCCGGAGATGACGACCGAGTTTGAAATCGGTACCAACCTGCAGTTCTTCGGTGGCCGTTTCGGCATCGACGCCGCTTACTACAACAGAGTCACCACCGACCAGATCTTCTCCGTGAACATCGATCCGGCCGTGGGTTACACTTCCGCGGTGACGAACTTCGGTGACGTGAGCAACAAGGGTTATGAGATCCTGCTCAACTTCACTCCCATCCAGACCAAGAAGGTCCGTTGGGACCTGGAGGTCAACTTCGCCCGCAACTTCTCCAAGGTGGTTTCCCTGCCGGCCGAACTGAAGGCTGAAGGCGAAGACCATGGCAAGGTGAACATCTACGGCTTCTCCGCCGGTAACGACTCCGTGCAGATGTATGCCGAGGAAGGCATGCCGCTGGGTACCTACTGGACCTATCTGCCCAAGTATGTTTCCGACCAGGCTACCCTTGGCAAGGATGACGACGGCAAGGACATTCCCAACCCGTACTATGATCCCACCGGCAAGAACGTGGGCAAACTCATCGTCGGCGAAGACGGCCAGCCTATCCAGGGCTCCGAGCTTGAGTACACCGGCTATGACATGAACCACAAGTGGACCGGCGGTCTCACTTCCACCCTCACCGTGGGCAATGTTTCCTTGAGCGCGAGCCTTGACGTCCGTTACGGCGGCAAGATGTTCTCCCGTTCCAAGAGCATCATGCAGTTCACCGGTAACGGTATCATCACCACCTACAACGAGCGTCGTCCGTTCGTGATTCCGAACTCCGTGATGATGACCGGTGACCAGACCTTCGAGGAGAACACCCAGGCCATCCTCATGACCGACTCCAGCTACCAGGATTACTTCGACGATCACGGCGCCGGCGAGGCGGGCGTGTTCTACCTCCTGGACCGCACGTTCGCGAAACTCCGCAACGTCACCCTCACTTACAATCTTCCCAAGAAGTGGTGCGGTCCGTTCCGCGGCCTGGGCGTTTCCGCCTTCGTGAACAACGCGTTCATCTGGACTCCGTCCACGAACTACTACATCGATCCGGAAGGCACCACCACTTCCTCCGACATTGACCTCCGCGGCCAGTTCGGTGAACTCTACGTGAACCCTTCCTGCCGGATCTACGGTTTCAATGTCAACATCAAATTCTAAGGAGGACGACCGTATGAAAAAGATAATCACCCTCTTTACCGTCGCTGCCCTGGCCCTGTCTTCCCTGACATCCTGCCGGGACTACCTCGACATCAACTATGATCCCAACAGCCCCTCCGCGGACGTGGTAGACAACGATATGATCCTCCCGGCCGCCGAGATGGCCCTCTCCGCCAAGTACGGCGACATCATGCGGATTTACGGCGGTTATTTCGCAGAGCAGTATTGCCAGTATTTCGGTACTTCCAACTATCTGGATTTCAGCCGGTTCATTATGTCCGCCACCCGTTCCAACAACCCGTACGGCACCATCATGCCGGGTTGCATCGGCAACGCCACCACCGTCCGTGATAAGGCTGCCGAGGCCGAGGAGTGGGGTACTTACCTCGCCGCCACGGTCCTGCGCGTCTTCGCTTTCCAGTCCATGGTGGACGCCTATGGCGAGATTCCTTATTCCGAGGCGATGGATGCCAGCATCCTGATCCCGAAGTACGACGAAGGAAAGGACATCTACGCCGGTCTCGTCGCCGAACTGGAGGAGGCGCTTTCCAAGGCTTCCCCGACCGACCTCGTCGCCAAGAACTTCCTGTACAGCGGCCAGCCGGCTGCTCCGTGGATCAAGTTCGGCAACGCCCTGATGCTCAAGCTCCTCATGCGTGAGAGCGGCGTCGTGGACGTGAAGTCCAAGCTGAGCGCCCTCGTGAACGCGAACAACTTCCCCGAGGAAGATGTGGCTTGGACCGGCATCTGGGCCAACGAAAGCGGTAAGGCCAACCCGTTCTACCAGGAAGAGTTCGCCACCTATTTCGGCTCCACCCAGATCAACTGCGGTCTGAACGTGGCCCTGTTCCGCGCGATGTCCGACTATGACGACAACCGTCTCGGCGCTTTCTTCACGAAGAACGCCAACGGTCAGTATTGGGGCAGCATCTCCGGTGACAACATGTCCACCTCCGGCAACTACAAGTCCGGTAACTTCTGCCGTCCGAACATGGCTTACGACAGCCCGGTGTACCTAATCAGCAAGGCCGAAATCGAATTCTGGCTGGCTGAGTACTACGGCAACACCGCGCAGGGCAAGGCTCATTACGAGGCCGCGATCGAGGCGTCCTTCGCCTCCGCCGGTGTCGATGGTGCCGAAGCTGCTATCGCCGCCTGGCCGTACGACGGTTCCAAGAAGACCCTCGGTGTCCAGAAGTGGATCGCCCTTTCCGGTATCAACAACTACGAGGCCTGGTGCGAAATGCGCCGTCTGGGCTATCCTACCATCACCGGTAAGAAAGCCTCCGACATCTATTCCAACGACACCATGGATCCGACCGTCCTGACTCCTGGCGACCTCTACACCCCGAAGGATGTCAGCGCCGAAGTCGGTGCCGGTAACATCCTCTCCCGCTGGCCTTACCCGCAGTCTTCTTCCAACTACAATGCGAACGCCCCCAAGAACAAGAAACCCACTGAAAAGGTTTTCTGGGCTGCACAATAAATCGATAGGATTATGAAAACGAGAATATTGACACTCCTTTGCGCGGCGGCCGTCATTGCTGCGGTCGGCTGCACCAAGAAGACCACCGGCCTGATCGATGTCACCTATTATGCCACCATCGAACTCGCAGGAGACAATCCTTACGTGGTCCAGCTTGGTTCTTCCTATGCAGAGCCTGGTTTCACCGCCACGCTGAACGGTGAGGATATCTCCGGTCAAGTCACGGTCGATTCCAACGTTGACACCAGTTCTCCGGGTATCTACTCCGTCACTTATACGGCTGTCAACGCCGACGGTTTCTCCTCTTCCGTCGTCCGCGACGTGTATGTCCTGAATCCGGGCGGTATCGACAACGTCTATATGAGCCACGCTCGTATGGGCTCCCGCGACTACAACAACCTCCCGATCGTGATCAGCAAGGTTTCCGACGGCGTTTACGAACTCGAGGACCTGTGCGGCGGTTTCTACTGCTACGGCCGTTATCCCGGTTACGAACCCACCTATGATTTCCATGCCGATGTCCAGTTCTCCCTGGCGGAGGACGGCTCCTTCATCATCAAGAAGATTGGCAACTGGTATTTCAAGAATTCCTTCAACTATGAGAATATCACCGGTGGTTATGATGCGGAAACGGGCATCTTCGACTATGATTTCGATGATCTCCTTGTGACCCTCACCCCGCTTGGTTAATTGAAAAAGGAACAGATATGAAAAAAGCACTTTATATCCTCAGTATCCTCTCCCTGGCCATTTTCGCTTCCTGCGAGAAGGCTCCCATCGAGTCCACCGCTACCGTGGCGCTGGCCGGCGAGTGGGTTGTCACCATCGACGCGGTCGATGCGGACGGCAACATCAAATACGAAGATCCGTACGGTGCCGGTTGGGATACCCGCGTCTGGACCTACAACACGGCTTCCAACGTGGATAACAAGATTTTTCTTGACGACATCGAGAACGACGAAGACTACCGCTTCTGGCAGTACAAGGTCCTCTTGGACTGCAATGTGAACGACCTCACGTTCTCCGGCAACACGACCGACCTGTGCAACGGCATCAACGTGGTTGTCACCGGTGGCAAGATCACGCTGAACGGCACCACCACGCCGAGCGGCACTCCTGCCGACATGATCGAATACTACATCGTGTTCGAGGATGACGACAATGCCGGCGCGGCCTACGACCGCCTGTATGTCCACGGTTACCGTTACACCGGCCTCGATTCCGACGGTATCTAACAGACAGACCAGTCTATGATTACGGGCGACCCTTCCGGGCCGCCCGTTTTTTCGTCATTCCGTGTCGTTATTTTCGTCATTCCGGGCTTGACCCGGAATCTCATTCAACCTCGAAGGTGAACTCCTGATAAACCGGTTTCCCGTCCTCCGTGAAGCCTTCGGCGACGGCCTTGAAGCGGCCGGAGTAACCCGGGGCGGTGATTTCGATGCGGTAGTCGGAGTCGGTATCCAGCTTCAGGATGGGGTGCCAGTAAAGGAGCTGGCGGAGATCCTGGCCCTCTCCGGGAGGAACGGCGCCGTTGTAGGCCACCGGATAGGCGACGCCCTGGAAGTCCACCACGCGCACGTTGGCGGGGAAGTAAAGGGCGGTGACGTAGTTCTTCTTGGTGATGAAATTCACGAGCCCATGGAAAGGAACCGTACCGCAGACGAAAGACTGGTCGTAAATGTCGATGTCGTCGATGAGCATCGCGTCGAAATCAAGCAGCGGCTGGAGGTCGCTGAGAACCACCCCGTCCATCATCACCAGGATGTTGCCCGTCCGGTCGAACCGCTTCTGGAGGGCGTCGGAAACGATGAGCTGCATCACGGTCCGTCCCTTTTCCTTTTTCAAGGTCACTTCCGGCAGGATCTCGACCACGATTTCCTGGACGGAATGGAAGCGGACATAGTCGTCCAGATGATAGCGGTGGCGGGCTACGGAGGAAAGCAGAAGGTCTTCCCGGTGCGGCATAAAGGCGGCGAGCGTGTCGATGCGGAGGGCCTTCTCCGACCGCAGGGCGCTCTTGCGGGCCATCAGGTCCGCTTTCTGGGCCGGGCTCAGCCTGAGTTTCGGAAGAGAACCGGATTCCGGATGGAAGAAGGGGCTTTCAAATTCGATGTACCCTTCCTTCCGGTCCAGCTGGGACACCTCGCAAACGATCTCCCGGTTGCCGTAGATGTTGGAAGTATAGAAGTGAATGAGGTCGTTGTCGGTCTGCCCGATGTACAGGTCCGTCGGAGAACCCGCGGTGGACAGGGTCGTGTAGGTATAGTTGTCCTCGTCTTCCCGATAGGAACCCCGTACGCGGGCGGAAACGATCTCGCCGTCGCCTTCCGGCACGACGGCCCTGTTCAGGGAAATGGCCCTGGGAAGCGCCCGGAGGAAGCTTCCCGGCGTATTCTCCCGGGCGGCCGGAAGAAGACCGTCTTCGTGGTAGACGGAAAGGCTCAGGGAGGCGGCGGGGCCGCCGTTGTGCAGCGTCAGGACCGTGGGCGCGCCTTTCGGAACGCGGATCCGCGTGGAAAGGTCCAGGGATCCTTCCGGGGCGACAGCCTCCGGCGCGAGGGCTTCATAAGCCTGTTCGTCCAGGATTTCCACCCCGTCCGGAACCCGGGCGCCGGACGTGCTGTTGAAGATGGTCAGGACGCGGGATCCGGCCATCCAGGGCGTGTCCTTTTCGGCGGCGTTGACCGCTGTATAGGCGACGAGCCGGTAGGTGCCGGTGGGCGTGGTGACCGGAATCCGGAACGACCCGGCGCCCCGGCCCTCCAGAAGGCCTATTTTGGCCGTACAAGCCGTTCCGGACTCCGAGATGAGTTCCAGGTAGGATACGGCGCTTGCGTTCGAAAAACGGCCGTTTTCGTCCAAATCGGTGAGGGAGCACCAGACCGCATCCCCGGCCAGGTAGACGTTGCGGTCCGTGGAAACATAGAGGCGCTCAACGGGCGCCTGCGCGGCGACCGTCCCGGCAATCGCCAGGAAAGTGATGGTCAATAACTTCTTTCTCATTCTGGATCGTCCCAAAAATCAGGTCTCTTTTTCGTTCCGCCGGCGGCCCGGCAGTCATAGCAGGAACGGTCTCCCCATCCGTAGGGTCCCTCCATGGTCGGATCGCGTTCCGAATTAGTGTTCTCTACGAGCGGCTGGTATCCAATGTTCCAGTATTCCGTGTATTGACTCTCAATCAGATACTTGAGGGCATCCTGGTTCGGCCGCTTGTATTTATGGTACCGTGTGTCCAGGAAGGCCCGTTTCGAGACAGCCCTGGAAACAACGACATAGCCGAGCACTTCCCGGTCGGGATCGCTTTCGCAGCGGAGATTTCCGGCGATTTCGCCCGGATTCGGCGTGAAGAGGTTGTCGCCGCCGTCGGTATTGCTCTCAAGATTCTTCAGGAAGCGGTAGGTGGCGGGCGTGATGGCCTTCGCCTTCACGTTGATGCAGTAGCGCCGGTGGTTTCTATCGCTGTCCCGGCGGAAGGCCAGGAGCGGATAGGCATGGATGCCGTTATCGGTCATCCCGGTATAGTCGATGGGGAAAGTCATCCCGCTGTCGTAGGACCTAAAGCACCAGTATCCGTCATAATCAGGGGGGATTCCCGGAGAGATCTCCTGCGTTTCCGGATCGTAGATAAAGTTCAGGGACCAGTCGGCGTGAAACTCCCACGTCTCGTCATAGGAAAGGAGGAAGTAGCCGGTCCCGTTGTCCCCGCCGTCTACGGACACGCTGACAATCACGTCGGTGTCGGTGGCCGAAAACTCGATTTCCGAGATGACGGGCGGCTCCGTGATGTCGCTCCAGTCGCTGGTATAGAATCCGCCCAAGGCTTCGATGCACAGGCGATAACGCCGGTCCGCAGGCGCATTTTCGGTAGGAATGGTGAAAAGAGCGTTGCCGTAGACGCCGGTGAGGTACCAGGTATAGCCGTCACTCAGGACGCCCTCGTATTTGTCTCCGGCATCGTCTTCCACCCAGACTTTCGAGTCGCGGAAATCCGGCATCGGTTCCGAATCGTAATCGCGCCACATGGAAATGAGGGTGGACAGCAGGACGGTGGAGGGCTCCCCGATGGTGATGTTTCCATCGACCGCCAGGATACCCTGCGGAGCCTTCTCAAGTTCCGGAGTATAGGGGTAGATGCAGGCCGTTGCGCACAGGAGAACGGCGACAAAGGACAGGATCTTTCTCATCAGAACAGGAGGTTAATGTTGATGTAGGGGATTTGGGTGGCGAAGACGGAGAGCATATACCCTTTTGATAAGCCGTAAGGCGACGTCTTGAAGAAGACCGAATAGGGATTCTTCCGTCCGGTGATGTTGTACACGCCCAGGGTGATCGTCGTGTGGTAGATGGCCTTCAGGTAATGGCCCGGGTCGATGTTAAACGCGAGGTCGGCGCGGAAATAGTCCGGAATCCGGTAGGCGTTCCGTTCGGAATAGGCCATCCGGTAGGTGCCGGCATAATAGTATATGCCGATGGGAACGGTGACCGGCCGGCCGGTGGAATAATCCACGTTGAGCGAGAAGCTGTAGCGGTGGGTGAGGGCGAGGTTGGTCACGAGCTTGAACTCGTGCGGCTTGTCGTAGGGGGCGTTGTACCAGTGGCCATGGGCAATGGCCTCATTGCCGCGGTCCCCCATTTCCTTCTGACGCGCGCGGGAGTAGCTGTAGGAAGCCCATCCGGTGATCTTTCCGGTGGTTTTCCGCGCCATGAGCTCCACGCCGTAGGCGCGGCCCTTGACGGGAACGAGCTCCTCCGCGAGGTTCGGATTCATCGACAGGGTGGCGCCGGGCAGGAAGTCCAGGGCCCGGTATGTCTGCTTGAAATAGGTTTCCAGGGTAAAGTCGATGCCCGTGTTCAGTTCCGTCCAGTACGCGCCGGTGGCCGCCTGCCAGCCCCAGGTGGGCTTGATCAGGCCGTCGCTGAGCTTCCAGGTGTCCATCGGCGAGACCGCTGACGTGTTGGAAATCAGATGGATGTTCTGGGACAGGGAGTTCAGGCCCGCCTTGAACGAGAGGTTTTCCGTGGGGGAATACTTGAAGGCGAGCCGGATGTCGGGCATGGCATAGAGTTTCTTCCCGGTCTGGGCGTAGAAAGCGGTCAGGCGCGCGCCGGCCTCCATGGACAGTTCTTCGGTGGGTTTCCAGGTGTCCGCGGCATAGACCGCGGGCTCGAGCGCCAGTTCCCGGTCCAGACGGCGGTCGAGGACGTGGGATTCGGCGCCAAAATGGGTCATGATGCCGGGATCCAGCGCATAGCCGGTCACGTCCACGCCCCAGGAGAGTTCGTGCTCGTCCGTCAGCGTCCTTTTCCGGTCGGCTCGGAGGAAAGCCTGGCGGATGTAGGTCTGCAGGTCGTAGGCCCCGCCGGCCCACTGGTGGGCGCCGACGAGGTTAGAATATTGGTCATAGCCGCCGCTGACCTTCAGGCTGCCTTCCTCCGTCCGGTGTTTCCACGCCAAGGAAGCGTTGAGGTTGCCGTACCGGAAAGTCGTGTCTCCGCCGAAGGAGAAACGGTCCGTGGCATAATAGACATAAGCATGGAGGGAGTTGTCGTCGTCCATCCGGTGGGCGATGCCCAGGTTTGCGTCCGTGAAACCGGCCGAGCCGCCGGCGTAGGCGCTCTCCTTCGGCAGTCTTTTCAGGATCCAGTCGGAGTAGGAGGTGCGGGCTCCGGCGATAATGGAAGTCTTGCCCTTGTTCAGCGGCCCTTCCACATGGATGCGGCTGGTGAGAATGCCGATGCCGGCGGATCCTTTCCATTTCTGCATGTCTCCGTCCTTGCTGCCGACATTCAGCACCGAAGACACGCGCCCGCCGTATTCGGCCGGGATGGAGCTCTTGTACAGTTCGATGTTATCGACAATATCGGGGTTGAAAGCGGAGAAAATGCCGAACAGGTGCGAGGGGTTGTAGATGGTGTTGCCGTTGAACAGGATGAGGTTCTGGTCGGCGCTGCCGCCGCGGACGTTGAATCCGCCGGAGGCCTCGCCCACGGTCTTGATGCCGGGCAGGGTCAAGACCGCCTTGATGATGTCCCCTTCCCCGAAGGCCGACGGAATCTTGTTGACCGTCTTCACGCTCACCTTTTCCACGCCCATCTCCGTGTTCCGGTGCTGGGCCATGCTCTCGGCGGACACGACGGCTTCCTTGAGCATCGTCACCTTCTCGGTCATCATGACGTTGAGGCCGCCGTCGGAATGGACCTGTACCCTCAGGGCCAGCTCTTCCTTTCCTTCCGAGCTGAAATTCAGGATGTTCTCGCCGCCGGGAAGGTTGATCCGGTATTCACCGTTCCGGTTGGTGCGGGTATAGGTCTTGGTGGCGTCGTCGAAGATGACGACCCCGTACATCGGCTCGCCCGTTTCCGCTTCCCGCACGATGCCGCGGACGGTCTTGACGGCCTTTCCCTTGTCCAGGGACGGGTCGCCCACGGTATAGACCTTGTTCCGGTAGGAGGCGAGCAGGGGATTGTCCACATACTGGACGGAAACGGTATCTTTCTTCCGCTCGGCGAAATAGCCGTCCGGCAGGCCGATTCCCGTTCCCGGGAGGTCCGGCTCGGCGACAACACCCGTCGGAGCCGCCACGGAATGGCTGTGCCAGGTAACCTTGTCAATGCCCAGGGAAGGCTCCCCCGCGGGCGCCTGGAGCCGCCGGTTGAGATTCCTTTTCGAGATTTTCTTCAATGCCCCTTTCTCCAGGGCGTAGTACGTATCCTTCTCGTCGAAAAAGTTATAGACGTCCGAACGGAAGTCTTCGGTCCCCTTTCTCATCATCTGCCCGCCGGTACCATCGAAACGCAGCACCTTGGAGCGCGTCATCAGCAGCGGAGTTTCTCCGTCCCGGATTACCATGAAATAGCCAGCCGGGGCCTCTTTCCAGCCCAGATACTGCAGGTTGACAAAGAGGTCCGGGCCCATGGTGAACCAGGCCACCTGGTCGCGGAAGACGACCACAGGGCTGGATTTCTCCAGCGGTCGGACCTGCAGCTCCCCTTCGTGGGCGTCCAGATTGAGGGAGACGTCCCGGTAGAGCTTGCCGTTGTACATTACATTGCCCCGCTGGAACGCCTTCTGTTCCCAGAAGTAAGTGCCATTGAACTTGTAAGGATAGACACCGGGCAATTTTCCCCGGAAAATGGTGGCGTAGGCGCTTTCCTCGCGGTCTTGACCGATGGCGGTAACGGAAAGCAATAGCGCTGAGAGTAGGACCAGTATCCTTTTTACCATAAAAAATTGTTGAACGGGTAGCGTCCGGCGTGGATTTCCGCTACCATCTTGTAAAGGTCGTTCCGGAGCTTTTCGATGCCGATCTTCTCCTTCGCGGAGATGAATATGCACGGGGTTTTCTCCAGGGCGATCCAGCTGTTTTTAAGTTCGTCCAGAGTCCGGTTCTTGGCCTCTTTCGGGGTGAGGGAGAACTCGTCGTAGGGTTCATAGGTGTAGGCGTCGACCTTGTTGAACACGACATAGACGGGCTTGTTCGCCGCGCCGATGTCGCGCAGGGTCTGTTCCACCACCTGCATCTGTTCCTCGAATTCGGGATGGGAAATGTCCACCACGTGAACGAGGATGTCAGCCTCCCGGACCTCGTCCAGGGTGCTCTTGAAGGCTTCGACCAGCTGTGTGGGGAGTTTTCGGATGAAGCCGACGGTGTCCGACAGCAGGAACGGGCAGTTCTCGATGACCACTTTCCGGACCGTTGTGTCCAAGGTCGCGAAGAGCTTGTTTTCCGCGAAGACGTCGGATTTGGCCAGAAGGTTCATCAGCGTGCTCTTGCCCACGTTGGTATATCCCACGAGGGCCAGGCGCACGAGGGACCCGCGGTTACTCCGCTGGGTGGCCATCTGACGGTCCACCTTCTTGAGCTCCTCCTTGAGCTTGGCGATCTGCTGCTTGACGATACGGCGGTCCACCTCGATCTGGGTTTCACCCATACCGCCTCGGGTTCCCATGCCGCCGCGCTGCCGCTCCAAGTGCGTCCACATACCGGCGAGACGGGGTAACATATATTGATAATGAGCCAGTTCCACCTGCGTCTTCGCATAGGAAGTCTTCGCCCGCTGGGCGAAAATCTCCAGGATCAGGCTGGTCCGGTCGATGACGTCGGAACACTCGATGATCTTCTCGATGTTACGCTGCTGCGTCCCTGTGAGCTCATCATCGAAGATGACGTACTGGATCTCGTTCTCCGCGCAGTATTCCTTGATTTCCTGAAGTTTTCCCGTGCCGATGTAGGTGGCCTTGTCGGGCCGGTCCATCCGCTGCATGAACATCTTGTCTCCGATGGCTCCGGCGGTCTCCGCCAGGAACTGCAGTTCATCAAGATACTCCTGTACCTTGCGCTCCCCTCCCTTTTCCAGGACGACGCCGACGAATACGGCTTTCTCTGTCTTGTATTGACTCATTCTTTCTTAAAACTTGCTACTTGTCCAAATACTGCATACAATCTTACAAAAATAACCATTTTATTCGTAGATTTGCACAAAATTCCTGGGTATGGTCTCTTATTTTACGGAAGACACATCGTTCGCTTTCAAGGAGAAACGGCTGACCAGCCGCTGGCTCAAACTCGTTGCTGAAAGCGAGATCCGCCGGCTGGGAGATATCTCCGTCATTTTCTGTTCGGACAACTACATCCTGGACGTGAATATGAAGTATCTCCAGCACGATTATTTCACGGACATCATCACCTTCGACTACTGCGAAGGCGACCGCCTGAACGGCGACCTGTTCATCAGTGTCGATTCTGTCCGGGAGAACGCCTCGTTCTACGGGACGGAGTTCGCCGACGAGCTGAACCGGGTGATTGTCCATGGCCTCCTGCACCTGATCGGCTATGACGACCATACGAAAGAGGATATCGCCGAGATGCGGGCCAAGGAGAACTATTATCTGTCCCTTCGTGAACTCGTTTGATATCATCGTCATCGGTGGCGGACACGCCGGCTGCGAAGCGGCGATGGCCGCCGCGTCGCTGGGCTCCTCCGTCCTGCTGGTCTCCCCCGACCTGAACGGCTTCGCCAAGATGTCGTGCAACCCGGCCGTGGGCGGAATCGCCAAAGGACAGATCGTCCGGGAGATCGACGCGCTCGGCGGATGGACCGGTGTGGTCACGGATGCCGCGACGCTCCAGTTCCGGATGCTCAACCGCTCCAAGGGCCCCGCGATGTGGAGTCCGCGCGCGCAATGCGACAAACTCGCCTTTTCGCTGAAATGGCGCGAAGTGTTGTTAAGTTGCTCTAACTTAAGCGTTTACGCGGATTTTGCGGCAAATCTTCTCTTTGAGAATGGCGTTTTGGCGGGCGTCCGTACAGTGACCGGGGCAATTTTCCATTCTCGCGCGGTTGTTTTGACCGCCGGAACCTTCCTGAACGGTCGGATGTTCATCGGCACTCACTCCTTCGAGGGAGGCCGCATCGGCGAGCCGGCGGCTTACGGGATCTCCGACCAGATCGCTTCGCTCGGTGTCCCGACCGCCCGGATGAAGACCGGCACTCCCCCGCGCATCGACGTCCGCTCCCTCGACCTCTCGAAACTTCCGGTCCAGGTCGGCGACGACAACCCCGCCCGCTTCTCTTTCCTCGACCGTCCTTCCGCCATCCAGTCCGGCGCCCCTCAGATGGACTGCTACATCCTCCATACGAACGAGAATGTCCATGACATCCTGCGCTCCGGCTTCGACCGCTCTCCCCTGTTCACGGGTATCATCCACGGCCGCGGCCCGCGCTATTGCCCGAGCATCGAGGACAAGCTCCGCACCTTCGCCGACAAGGATTCCCACCAGCTTTTCCTAGAGCCCGAAGGCCGCAACAATCCCGAATACTATCTTCAGGGTTTCTCCTCTTCGTTGCCGCAAGAGATCCAGATCGAGGCGATGCACGCCATCCCCGGACTTGAAAACGCCGTCGTCTTCAAGCCCGCCTATGCAGTCGAATACGACTACTTCGACCCGCAATACCTGAAGTATTCCCTGGAATCCCGTATCGTCGAAAACCTCTTCCTGGCCGGTCAGGTCAATGGTACTACGGGCTATGAGGAGGCCGCCGCCCAGGGCTTGATGGCTGGTATCAACGCCCATCTCAAGTTCGCGGAGAAGGATCCTTTTGTGCTTCGCCGGGACGAAGCCTACATCGGCGTCCTCATCGACGACCTCATCAACAAGGGTGTCGACGAGCCCTACCGCATGTTCACCTCCCGCGCAGAATACCGCATTCTGCTGCGACAGGACAATGCCGATGTGCGCCTGACGCCGAGATCTCACGAGATTGGATTGGCCTCGGAAGAGCGCTACGCTGCGGTTTGCCGCAAGCTGGACCAGATTGCAGAGCTGCAGGAAATCTGCGAATCCAAGAAAGTTCGGGCCGATAAGGTTAATGATTATTTGGCCTCCGTGCCCTCCGCTCCCCTATCTGATTCGCGCCATCTTTCCGAACTTGTCGCCCGTCCAGAGCTCTCTCTGGCCGATTTGATGACAATTGTTCCATGTGGAACATTTTCTCCCGAAGTCATCGAGGCTGTTGAGATCGCCATCAAATACGACGGCTACATCCAGCGTGAAAAACAGCAAGCGGAAAAGAACAATCGCCTTGAGTACATCAAGATTCCCAGCGACTTCGACTTCGACAAAGTCCAGTCTCTCTCCATCGAATGTCGCCAAAAACTCAAGCGCTACAAGCCTGAAACCATTGCCCAGGCCTCCCGCATCTCCGGCGTCTCCCCCGCCGACATCGCTGTCTTATTAGTTTTCTTTGGGCGGTAGTTGTTCCACATGGAACAAAATGTCGTTTTCGGAGAGCGGTGTACTTCCGGAAACCTGTGGCCACCCTCGGCCACATAAGAGGGAAGGGCCCGAAGACGGCGTAAGCCGGATTTGGGAGGGGTCGGAGCGAAGCGGAGACGGTTTCCGGAAGTATACCCTCTCCGAATAACAGATTAAAGCTTCTTGAGAGCCGCTTTGATGATTTCTTCCACCTTGGCGCCAGGGTTGTCCTTGAGGATGGAAGGCATGACTTTGTTGATGGCGGTTTTGGAGAAGCCGAGCATCACGAGAGCCGTGGTGGCTTCATCGACCAGGGCGTTAGTATCGGCCTTGAAGATGGTTGTGGAGTCGGTTCCGGCACCTTTTACGATCTTGTCCTTGAGCTCCAAAACCAGGCGCTGGGCACTCTTGAGGCCGATTCCCTTGACACTTTTGATCTTGTTGACATCCTCGGCGAGGATGGCGTGACGGATTTCATCGGAGGTCAGCGAGGAGAGCATCATGCGGGCGGAATTGACACCGATGCCCGAGACGCCGATCAGCAGACGGAACAGTTCCCTCTCGTCTTTCGTTGCGAAGCCGTAAAAGAGCTCCTCGTCCTCGCGGATGTAGTGATGGATGTACGCGACGGTCTGGGTTTGAAGCTGCATCTTCTCGTAGGTTTGGAGCGAGATGAGGATGCTGTAGCCGATGCCGCCGCACTCAAGGATTAACTCCGTGGGCGTCAGTTCGATGATTTGTCCTTTGATGTAATCTATCATAACGCAAAATTATGTAAATTTGCAGACTTATCAAAGAAGTATGACGGTACAGGAAATCAGAAGCCGGTTCCCGGCGCTCGCACAGACGGTATACGGCAAACCGCTCGTGTACCTGGACAACGCGGCCACCGCGCAGCGGCCGCTTGCCGTGCTCGAGAAAGAGTTCGTGTTGGCCTCCAAGTCCAACGCGAACATTCATCGCGCCGTCCACAAGCTTGCGGTCGACGCGACGGAAGAGTACGAGAAGACGCGCGACGCTGTCCGAGATTTCCTGGGGGCCGGGAGCAGGGAAGAGATCGTCTTCACCTCGGGAGCCACGATGTCCATCAACCTCGTCGCCACCTGTTTCGGTGAAGCCTTCGTCGGAGAGGGGGACGAGATCATCGTCTCGGTCGCCGAGCACCATTCGAACATCGTCCCGTGGCAGCTGCTTTGCCGGCGCAAAAAGGCCGTCTTGAAAGTCTTTGAGATTGACGAATTTGGCGGCCTGATGGTCGACTCCCTGGAAAAATTGATTTCTCAGCGCACTAAAATTATAGCTATCTCTCACATTTCCAATGTGTTAGGCCTTGTAAATCCGGTGCGGGAAATTGTACAGATAGCGCACAATCACGACATTCCGGTGCTCGTGGACGGCGCGCAGGGGAGCGTTCACGAGAAAATCGACGTCCGCGAGATGGACTGCGATTTTTACGCGTTCTCCGGACACAAGGTGTACGGCGCGACCGGCACCGGCGTCCTGTACGGGAAAAAGAAATGGCTCGAGTCGATGCCGCCGTACATGGGCGGGGGAGAGATGATCGAGACCGTCCGGTTCTCCGGAACGACCTTCGCTCCCGTACCCGGCAAGTTCGAGGCGGGCACGCAGAATTTCAACGCCGTCCCCACCCTCCAGGAAGCGCTCCGGCTGGCCCGAGAATTCCAGGAGGATGCGGAAGTGATTGAGAACCAAAAGAATATAACGGAATATCTGCTGACGGTGATGACCAGCGACCCGCGCATCCACCTCTATGGTGTTCCCCGTGGAACGGCGGAGAAGACCCCGATCTTCTCCTTCACCGTGGAAGGGGCGCATCACGAGGACCTCGCGCTCATCCTGGACAAGATGGGCATCGCCGTCCGCTCCGGCCAGATGTGCGCCGAGCCCCTCATGGACCGTTTCGGCGTGACGGGCATGCTCCGCGCCTCCTTCGCCCCGTACAACACGCTGGAAGAGGCGGAGTATTTTGTGAAGTGTTTGAATAAGGCTATTGCAATGTTAGTTTAGATGCCCGATCAGGTCGGGCATGACGGAAGAATGACTTTAGAAGAAAAGAAACAGGAAGTCATCGAGGAGTTCTCGATGTATGAAGAGTGGCTGGACCGGTATGAGTACTTGATCGAGCTGGGGAAGGCGTTGGAGCCGTACCCGGAGGAGGAGAAGACCGAGGAGAAGCTCATCAAGGGCTGCCAGTCGCGCGTGTGGTTGGACTATGAGGTGAAGGACGGAAAACTGTATTTCCGGGCCGACAGCGACGCGATCATCACCAAGGGTATCATCTCCCTGCTGATTTCCGTCTATTCCGGCCGCACCCCCGCGGAGATTGCGGCCGACGATTTCGGTTTTGTCGATGCCATCGGCCTGCGCGAAAACCTCTCTCCGACCCGCGCCAACGGCCTTGTGTCGATGATTGAGACCATCAAGGCGGCCGCCGCGGAGATGGCGGGTCAAGCCCGCCATGACAACGGAGAAAACAATGTCATTCCGGGCTCGACCCGGAATCTCTCCAAGGAAGTGCTTACCGCTGAGGACGTTGCGGCCCTGCAGCCGCTGTATACGGACGTGATTCTTGCGCTCAAGCAGGTGTATGATCCGGAGATTCCGGTTAATATCTACGACCTGGGACTCATCTACGAGTTGAACATTGACAAGGAAAGGAAGGTGTCCATCGTGATGACCTTCACGGCCCCGAACTGCCCGATGGCGGATGAGGTGCTGCACGAGGTGGAAGAGAGCGTGAAGCGGGTGCCCGGCGTGACCGGATGCACCATCGAACTGACCTTCGAGCCGGTCTGGGACCGGAGCATGCTGTCCGAAGAGGCCCGGGTGGACCTCGGTTTGGACTATGAGGAAGACGAATACGGGAAACTGAGTTAAATGGCGTTTGTGAGCGTATATCTGGGCCTGGGGTCCAACCTGGGGGACCGTCGGAAGAACATCGAACGGGCCCTGGAGCTGTTGGACGAGGGGTTCGGATGTCACTACACGGCGCTGTCCCGGCTCATCGAGACCAAGGCCTGGGGGTTCAAGGGCGATAAGTTCCTGAACGCCTGCGTGTTGTACCGGATTTACCGGAAGGGGACGCCGGAGGAGCAGGGGCACGAGATCCTCGCCCTCTGCAAGGACATCGAGCGCGCCCTCGGCCGGGACGATGCGCCCGAATTCGATGCCGACGGCAAGCGGATTTACCACAACCGCACCATGGACATCGACATTCTCTTTTATGGGAAGGAATATATTGACACAGAGGACTTAACGGTGCCGCATCCGCTTATCGCGGAACGCGATTTCGTCAAGATTCCCCTGGCGGAAATCGCAAAACCCTCCCTCCGCGCCGCGTTTCCCGAATATTTTATGTAATTTTGCGAGCTAGATGCCCGATCAGGTCGGGCATGACGAGAGAAAACAAGATATAAAAGATATGACACAGGACGAACTTTTCAAGGTGCTGGTGGCCCATTGCAAGGAGTATGGGTTCATTTTCCCGTCCAGCGAGATCTATGACGGACTCGCCGCCGTGTACGATTACGGCCAGATGGGCGTCCAGCTCAAGAACAACATCAAGAATTACTGGTGGGAGGCGATGACCCGTCTGAACGAGAATATCGTGGGTATCGACTCCGCCATCTTCATGCACCCCCGCATTTGGGAGGCCTCCGGCCACGTGGGTGCTTTCAACGACCCCCTCATCGACAATAAGGACTCCAAGAAGCGCTATCGCGCCGACGTCCTGATCGAGGATTACCTCGGTAAGATCGAAGAAAAGATGAACAAGGAGGTCGCCAAGGGCCGCAAGCGCTTCGGCGAGAGCTTCGACGAGGCCCAGTTCCGCGCCACCAACCCCAACGTCCTGCGTGAGCAGGCCAAGTGGGACGAGGTGCACAACCGGTACGTGGCCGCCGAGAAGGCCAACGACCTGAACGAGTATCGTCAGATCATCATCGACAATAACATCGTCTGCCCCATCAGCGGCACCTGCAACTGGACCGACGTCCGTCAGTTCAACCTGATGTTCCAGACCTCGATGGGTTCCACCGCCGAGGGCGCCAACATCATTTATCTTCGTCCGGAGACCGCCCAGGGCATTTTCGTGAACTATCTGAACGTCCAGAAGACCGGTCGCATGAAGATTCCGTTCGGTATCGCGCAGATCGGCAAGGCCTTCCGTAACGAGATCGTGGCTCGTCAGTTCATCTTCCGCATGCGTGAGTTCGAGCAGATGGAGATGCAGTTCTTCATCAAGCCCGGCACCGAGCTTGACTGGTTCAAGAAATGGAAGGAAACCCGCATGAAGTGGCACGTGAACCTCGGCATGGGCGCGGAGAATTACCGTTTCCACGACCACGAGAAGCTCGCCCACTACGCGAACGCCGCCACCGATATCGAATTCAACTTCCCGTTCGGTTTCAAGGAGCTCGAGGGTATCCACAGCCGCACGAACTTCGACCTGGGCAACCACCAGAAGTTCTCCGGCAAGAAGATCGAGTACTTCGATCCCGAGGAGAATCAGTCCTACACTCCGTACGTCATCGAGACCTCCATCGGCGTCGACCGCATGTGCCTGGCCGTCCTGGCCCACAGCTACACGGAAGAGGCCCTGGAGAACGGTGAGACCCGTATCGTGATGAAGATTCCGGCCCCGCTCGCCCCGATCAAGGTGGCCGTGATGCCGCTCGTGAAGAAGGACGGCCTGCCTGAGATCGCCCAGAAGGTGGTCGACGAGCTCAAGTACGACTTCTCCTACCAGTACGATGAGAAAGACTCCATCGGCAAGCGCTATCGCCGTCAGGACGCCATCGGAACCCCGTTCTGCGTCACCATCGACCATGACACGATCAACGATGGTTGCGTGACCGTCCGCGACCGCGACACGATGACCCAGGAGCGCGTGAAGATCGAGGACCTGCGCGCGATGATCGAGAAGAAGGTTTCGCTGACGAACCTGCTGAGAAACCTTTAGAGACAATAAGCCCGGCCACGAGGTCGGGCTTTTTTATGCAAGATTTCGCGTTTTTTGGATTATCTTTACGGACATAACCTGACGAAAGATGAAAACACGGTATCTGATGCTGGCGCTGGCCCTTGTGGCGGCCGCGTGCAATAAGGCGAATAAGCCGGTGGACTTGGACGAGGCCTTCGCCATCGAGCAGCCCACACCCAAAAAAGAACTTACCCGCGTGGCGTTGAATGAGACGCAAAAGGGGTATGTGCGCGAAGGGAACAAGCTGTCTTTCAAATTCTTGCAACAGCTTTCCACGGAGAACAAGAAAAGCTTCGTGTGCTCTCCGCTGAGCTTGCAACTGGCCCTGGCGATGACCGCGAACGGTGCGGAAGGGGAGACGCTGCAGGAAATGCTGAACGTCCTCGGCTACGGCAGCGAGGGGATGGCGGCGCTGAACGAATACGCCAAAATCCTCATCGAGCAGCTGCCGGCGGTGGATCTGGACGTGAAGATCAAGATGGCCGACGCCCTCCTGGCAACGGACAAATATCCGCTGAACGCGAGCTTCCAGGAGACGCTTCGGAATTACTATTATGCCCCGGCCGTAAGCATGTCTTTCGACGACCGCCAGAAGGTGCTGGATCAGGTCAATGAATGGGCCCGGCGCAACACTGAGGGGCTGATTGACCCGATGCTGAAGGAAATCAACCCGAACGCCGCCGCGTTCCTGATGAACGCCCTGTATTTCAAGGCCCGCTGGGCGGGTGGCGAGCGGAATCCGATGTTCAACAGCCGGGCGACGTATGACGACAAGTTTGCCAAGGCCGATGGTTCCACGGTCAAGGTCCCTTATATGACCACCCACCGCAATTTCCCTTATGCCGACAAGGGTGATTACGAGATCGTGGCGCTGCCGTATGCCTCCGGCAAATTCTTCATGTATATCCTGCTTCCCAAGAAGCGGGATGGGCTGGACGCGATGATTGGCACCTTGCAGAATACTTCTTGGAACAACTTGATTTCCAGCCTTAAAGCCGATTATGAAGTCCGTTTGTGCATGCCTAAATTCGAGACTTCCGGCGACTTTGAGTTGAGCAAGGCCCTTAAGGCCATGGGCATGGTGAAGGCCTTTGACGACGTGTTCGCCGAGTTCGACGGCATGTTCGACGGCCCCACTCCCGGCTTCTACATCAGCCGCGTCCTCCAGAAGGCGAAAATTACCGTCGCCGAATGGGGTACGGAGGCCGCCGCCGTCACGGTCGTAGAAATGGCCGAGAAATCGTCCATGCCTGAAAAGGTGATTGATTTCACCGCCGACCACCCCTTCGTCTTCGTCTTGGGCGAACAGGAGTCCGGAACCATCCTCTTCGAAGGCGTCTATACGGGCGAATAAATGGGTATCCCCATTTATAGGGATTGTCGATGGCGGAGAAAATGGCTATCTTTGTCCATCGATATGAAACGGATTCTTTGCATTTTGCTTATTCTGGCTGCAGGCGCCGACGCGTTTGCGGCCGGATTTCGTGTTCGGGGCAAGGTGACGGACGCGGACGGGCAGCCCCTGCCCGGCGCGGTCGTGCATCTGGATGAGAATTATTTGTGGGCAGTTACCGATACTAAGGGCGAGTTTGTCTTGGAGTCCGTGGAGGCCGGTTCTTACCGGATGGAAACGGAATGCCTGGGCTTCGCGTCCGATATCCGGACGCTGAAGGTGGCGGCTGCCATCGACAATCTCAATATCATCCTGCAGGAGCAGACGCTCGCCCTGAACGAGGTCGTTGTCACGGCCGAACTTTCCAAAGAGAACCTGAATACCACCCGTAAGATTGAAAGAACGGCGCTGGACCATCTGCAAGTGTCTGGCCTGTCGAACATTGCGGCCCTGATGCCCGGCGGAAAGACCATCAATCCGGATCTTACCGCAGCGTCGGAACTGACTGTCCGCGGAGGCGGATCCGGCGCGGGAAACGCCGCTTTCGGCACCGCCGTGGAAGTGAACGGTGTCCGGATGGGCGACAATGCCGCCTTCGGCGGGCTGGCCGGAGTCGATACGCGCAGCCTCCAGGTGGAGAACATCGAGTCCGTGGAGGTCATCTCGGGCGTTCCTTCGGCCGAATACGGCGATTTGGGCAGCGGGATGGTGCGTGTTACCACCCGGAAGGGCCGGACGCCCGTACAGGCCGCTTTTTCGGTCAATCCGCGCACTTATGACGTGTCCGTTTCCAAGGGCATCGGCATCGGCGAGGGCGTCCTGAACGTCAGCGGCCAATGGACCCGTGCCACGCAGAAGCTTACATCGCCCTATACTTCCTATACCCGCCGGGGTTTCACGGCCGAATACAGCCGTACTTTCGCCCGTGTGCTGCGGTTGGAGGCCGGCATTACCGGCAACATCGGCGGTATGAACAGCAAGGACGATCCGGACGCCTTCTCGGAGGAATTCACGAAGGCCCGCGACAACCTCCTGACGCCGCACGTCAAGCTCACTTGGATGCTCGGCAAGTCCTGGGTCACGAACCTGAGCCTGGAAGGGTCGGTCTATTATCACGACAATCAGACGCACGAGCATCTGTATAACTCCTACGGCTCCTCCCAACCGGCCGTACACGCGGAGGAAGAGGGCTATTTCCTCGCTACGGCGCTCCCGCTCACTTTCTATGCGGACCGTATCACGGACTCCCGCGAACTGGATTATGCCGCCTCCTTCAAGTATGACTGGCTGCACCATTTTGGGGACGTGAAAAGCACCCTGAAAGCCGGCGTGCAGTGGAAGGCCGATGGCAACGTGGGTGCCGGCGAGTACTACGAGGACCCTTCCCTAGCCGCCAACGGCTACCGCCCCCGGCCTTACACGGATTATCCGTACATGCACAACCTGGCGGTCTATCTGGAGGAGAAGATCACGTGGAGGAATCTGGATCTCAGCATGGGACTTCGCGGGGAGCAGACCTTTATTGAGGGTACTCAGTATGAGAACCTTCGGACGCTGTCGCCCCGTCTGAACGCCCGCTACGCCATTTCCAAGAGCCTTTCGGTCCGCGGCGGCTGGGGCGTCACCCGCAAGCTGCCGGGCTTCTATATCTTGTTCCCGAAGCAGGAATACCGTGACATCCAGACTTTCGCCTTCTCGCACGGCGGCGGAGCGTCCTACATCTACTACACCATCCCTTACACGATGACCTACAATCCGGATCTGCGCTGGCAGTCCAATCGCAACGCGGAGGTCGGCATCGACTATGAATTCGATGGTTTTCGTGTCAGCTTGGCGGGATTCCGGAACGTGACGAAGGACCCGTACGAGATGGAAAACCTTTACACGCCCATCACTTACACCGCCCTTCAGGTCCCTTCCGACTTTGAGATGCCTTCCAGCCCGGAAATGGTCGTTGACCACCAAACTGGCGCCGTTTACCTGCGAAATGACGAGGGTGAATACTTTACGCCGATGGCACTTCGGGTGGAGGACAGGACCTTTGTGGGGAGCCGGAGACAGCGGGGCGGCGCCGATGTCGTCCGCACCGGCGTGGAACTCACGGCGGATTTCCCGGAGATCGCCGTACTCCGTACCCGTCTCCGCCTGGACGCCTCTTATACGCATACTTACACGCTGGATGAAAACCGGTACGCCTACTACCAGGCCGGCTGGTCGCACACGGAATTGCCCGGACGGTCCTACCAGTACGCCGGCATCTATGCGGGCGGCACATCCGTTTCCAATGGTCGCAAGACCGATTGGCTGGACGCCAACCTGACAACCATCACCCACATTCCGGCCGTCCGACTCATCCTGACCTGCCGGGTGGAAGCGACGCTGCTCCGCAACGCGCAGAACCTCTCCACCCACGCCTTCACGGTCTCGAAAAACAGCCTGACTCCTACGAACGACAACATTTATAACGGGGACAGCTATACCGCCGTCTACCCCGTCGCTTACATTGACCTGGAGGGAAACGAGCATGCCTGGACGGAGGCTTCGGCCTATGACCCGGCCCTGCAGCGGCTCATCCTCCGCTCCGGAAATATTTACACCTTCGCCCGGGACGGTTACAATCCGTACCTGTCGGCGAACCTGAGCCTGACCAAGGAGATCGGCGACCACGTGTCCCTGTCCTTCTTCGCCAACAATTTCACCAACGCCCGTCCGTACCGGAAGAGCTGGGCCACCGGCGTGAGCGCCATCTTCACCCCGGCCTTCTATTATGGACTTACCTGCCGGATCAAGCTATGAAAAAGATACTGCTCATCAGCTTAAGTCTGCTTCTCGTGGCCTGCAACGCCGAGGACTATAAGAGTCCCTGGCCGGAGGGCCTGCAGCAGCTGTCGGTGAACGCCGTGTATCCGGAAGGTTATGCCGCCGCCGTTCACGAGGGCGCCGTCATCCGCATCGAGGATGTTTCTTCCGGCGCCGCTTACCAGGCCAAGACCGATTCTCGCGGCCTGGCGGAGATTCTCATTCCGCCGGGGATCTACCGCATTTCCTGCAGCGACCGCGTGGGCAAGGACCTCTTCAACGGCGCGGCCGACAAGGTGATTGTCACGGAGCCCCGCATCGTGGACCTCGCTTTGGCGCATTCCCTGGCGGGCGGTCTCGTCGTCAAGGAAATCTACTGCGGCGGCTGCAGCAAGGCCCCGCAGGAGGGTACATATCAGAGTGACCAATATTTCATCATCCATAACAACGACACCGAGATCGCGTACCTGGACAGCCTGTGTTTCGGCACCCTGTCCCCGTACAACAGCACTTCCGTGAACAACTGGGTCGACCGGGATCCCGTCACCGGAGAGTCCATCTTCCCGGACTTCGCGCCGGTCGTGACGGTGGTCTGGCAGCTGCCCGGCAACGGAAAATCCTTCCCGTTGCAGCCGGGCGCGGACGCCGTCGTGGCCCTCCGTGGCGCCATCGACCATACCCTCCAGTATCCGCTGTCGGTGAATCTGAACCTGCCGGAGGTGTTCGCTTGCTACAATCCGACCTATTTCCCGAATCCGACCTACCATCCCGCGCCGGGCGACCAGGTGAAGCCCGAGCGGTACGCGCAGGTTGTCATCAAGACGGGCCAGTCCAACGCCAATACCTTCTCCATTTCCTCACCGACGGTGGTCCTGTTCCGGACGCCGATGCCAGCGGGAGAGTTCGTCCTGCAGCCCGATGTGGTGCGGGTGACGCCGGGGAACAGTGCCGATCGGATCGTGGCGGTTCCGTACGAGTGGGTCGTGGACGCCGTGGAGGTTTTCGACGGGCGTTCCAGCAACAACGGCAAGCGCGTTTCGCCGGCCGCCGATGCGGGATTCGTGATCCAGAGCGACATCTACAAGGGGCATACGCTCCGGCGGAAAGTGGACGAGAAGGCCTCGTCCGAGAAGGGTTTCGAGGTGCTCGTGGACACCAACAATTCAACAAATGATTTCTATGAGAGCGAGATACAAAGTCTTCATCCTTAGCCTGTTGCTGCCGCTGGCCTTGCACGGCCAGACTATCGGCCTGCTGCGCGTGAACCCGGATGCCGACAACCGGGGGAGCGCCCAGGTGTACGGCGGTTTCGAAGAAGGCGGCTACAAGCCCGCTTTCCAGGCGTCCTCGCTCTGGAAGGCCGGCGCCTCCGCCAGCGGAACCCACCACGGGATGGACGTTTCCTATACCGGGTCCTTCTCTTTCGAGCAGATGGAAGGAAAGGAGATGTTTACGTCGATGTTCCTGGAGCCGGGTTATTTCCCGGTCGATGTCGTGGAACTCACCCCGGGAAACAAGACGCGCCAGACCTACAAGTTGAGCGGCGGTTTTGCCGCAGATTTAACGGACGAGTTTGTCTTCGGCGCCAAGGCCGATTATTCCGCCTCGAATTATGCTAAGCGCAAGGACATCCGCCATACGACCTATGGTATGTCGCTGCGGGTTGAACCGACCATCTCATTCGTAACAACCGAGGTCGGAGGCGTTTCCCTGGCCTATATCTTCCAGAAGCGAACAGAATCCATTGACGCAGAGCAGGTTGGTGCCGCTACCGATCAGTCTTACTACGCTTTCCTGGACAAAGGTATGCGGTATGGAACCTACCAGGTCTGGGACGGCGACGGCATTCATCTGGACGAAGCGGGCGTCGGCGTTTTCCCGGTCCGGGAGTTCTCCCATGGCTTCGCCTATGTCGTGGATTTCCCTATCGTTGCCCTTGGCATGGAATGGCTTTGGAAACACGGCACCGTCGGCGAGAAAGGCTATGACTGGTTCCGGTATCCGGGTCGTTCCGTGTCGCTGTTCGCGGAACGGCGCTGGGAAAGCGGTCATTCTTTACGGATAGATATGTCGTTAGAGTCTGACCAGCTGGAAGAGGCCGTGCTGGACAAGGTGTCCGAAGGCGGTGTCACGACACCCCAGATTTACGGTTACAATGCGGTTTCCGACCGCACCTGGGGCAGCATGGACTTGACCTATGCCGTCCGGTTCCGCCAAGGATGCCTGAGACGCCTGCAAACTGTTCTGCATGGCGGATTTTGGGACGAGAAATCCTATCTGATGTACCCGCATGAGGACCAGACGGAACGTTTCAATGGCATGGCGACCCTCGTGGCGGCCTTTGGCTTCGGCCCTGTGGACATGAATGTCCGGGTTAACGGAGGTGCCGGAACGTGGAAGGATCAGGGGCTCCAGGGTGAGACGGACGAGGTCCTCACCAAACCTTTCCGCCTCCAGGGCGACTGGGACCGCAAGATGGAATATTTCTCCACGCCCAAGCTCGGGACAGGATTGACATTGACCTATCACATGAAGTCGGTGAAGGGAATGACCATCCAGGCTGAAGGAACCTGGCTCCACGGCTTCAACATCGTCCTGCTGCCGGGGGCCGACCGCTGGAGCTCGACGCTGAAAATCGGATATGGATTCTAACAACAATAAGGATAACTAAAACACTACCTATGAATTTGAAACTGAAAAGCTTACTCTTCGGAATGCTCCTTCCGGCGCTCCTGCATGGCCAGGACGCCGGCTTGCTCCGAATGAATTTGGACACCCTCGTAAACCGAAGTGTGGCCGCTGTCTGGGGCGGCATTGAAGAGGGCGGTTACCGGCCCACCTACGCGGCCGCCCTCCAGTGGACCGCCGGCGCGGAGGCACAGACCGTCCGTCACGGGAAATTCACCTCCTGGACGGGATCCATCTCCTTTGAACAGATGATGGGAAACAAGATGGGATCGTCGATGTTCCTGGAGCCGGGCTATTTCCCGCTGGACATCGTCGAAACCGTCAAGGGAACGAAATCCCGCCAGACCTTCAAGATGGAAGCTGCCTTCCTGACGGATTTCGGCTATGAATGGGCCGCCGGCATGAAAGCGTCCCTCAAGGGGATCAATGTGTCGAAAAAGCAGGAGATTCCGCACTCCGGCTTCGGGCTGGACCTGCTGCTGGAGCCCGTGCTTACCTATGTGATGGACGATGACATGGGCCTGGTCTCCTCCTATCATATCCGTTTGCGGACAGAGAATTACAAGGTACAGGCGAGCGGCGAAGCGCAGCCGTTCCTGGACTTGGGAATGCGTTATGGCTCCTATGAAGAGGGCCTGAGCCCCTTCCCGGTGATGGAATTCGCCCACGGTTTCAACGAGCTGCTCTATAACCCCGAGCTTTCCGTTGGCCTGGAAATCACGTGGAAGCGCGGTATGGCCGGGGACGATTACACCCGTTTCAAGATTCCGGGAAGCACTCTGAAGGCTTTTGTGGAGCAGAAGTTCCTGGTCGATGAGATGGACCATGTCTATCGCGTCTCCTATCAGCGCCAGCGCGACCAGCTGCGGGAGGATGTCCAGGCGCTTTCCGACCGGAAGGGCCGGAATCTGGACCTGAAATACGAGGCCCGCTTCCTCAGCGGCGTCGTGAAGAGCGTCGGCATCGACCTGAATGGCAACCAGTGGACGGAGCGCTTCCTGCAGTCTCCCATCTATGATACGAACAAGTGGTATGACGGAGCGGCGACGTTCCTGACCTCCTTCTCCTTCGGCAGCATCGACCTGGACGTCAATATGTTGGCTGCGAAGGGGTGGTGGAAGGGCCGCGCCAAGGCCGATGAGGCCGTGAACGGGGAGACCTGGCTCGGGGATGACTGGTTCCGGAACATGGATTACCGCACGGCTCCCAGAATTGGCATGGGCGGAACCCTCACGGTCCGCGCGACGGACGCCCTGTTTGTCCAGCTCTATGCTTATTGGCATCACGCGCTCAAGATTACCCGCCTTCCCGGCATGAACCGCGAAATTGCCACGCTTAAAGTCGGTTATAAGTTCTAAAGACACACGATATGAAAAAGAGTATGATTTACGCAGGCCTGGCCCTCCTGACCCTGGCCGCCTGCAACAAAAACCCGAAGGTCGAGCCCCAGCCGGTCGACTTCTCCCAGTACGCCGTCCGCGTGGAGCCGGTGATCACCCGCGCCACCGAAACCAATTTCGAGAAGGGCGACCAGATCGGCCTGTCCATAGTCCGCGCTGCGGGCGATCATGCCACCAACGCACCGCTGACTTACGACGGAACCGCCTTCTCCGGCAGCCTCAACTGGTATGACGAGGGTGCCGAGGAGAGCACGCTCAAGGCCTATTATCCGTACAAGGAAGGCGAGGCGCTTCCCACCCGGTTCACGGTTCAGTCGGACCAGTCCCAGGGAACCACTTCCTCCGATTTCGTTTCCGCCGTCAAGGAGAATGTCCTTCCGACCGCGAACGCCGTCGCGATGGTGTTCAAGCACCAGCTCACCCGCCTCGTCGTCACCATCCAGAACAACTCCGGCGCCGCGATCGAGTCGGTCCAGTTCCAGGAAATCATCCCCGTCGCCAACATCGGCGCGGACCTGACCGCCAAGGTCGATGAAAACGCCCAATGGCAGACTATCACCGCTTTTGCCGATGGTGACAAGTACTACGCCATCGTCCCGGGCCAGACGGTCGCCCCCGTCGTGGTCGTGACCGCGGCCGGCAAGGAACTCTCCCAGCAGCTCGCCGAAGCCACCCTCGAGCCCGGCAAGCAGTATTCCATCTCCGTCGTCGTGAACAAGGAAGAGATCAAGGTCGTCCTCGCCGGCGAAATCGAGAACTGGACGGACGGCGGTGAACTCACCGGCGACGGCCCCGCTTTCGAGGAGAAGCTGGAAGAAGGTTATTTCACCTATGACGGCGTCAAGTACAACGTGGTCAAGATGAAGGACGGCAAGTGGTGGATGGCGCAGAACCTGGCCTATCTGCCCGAAGGTTACACCCCTGCGACCGACCTTACCGCTGTGACCGCCGGCGTTTTCGCGCCGATCCAGGTCAATGCAGGCCACACCGCCGCCGAATTCACGACCGACCCGGCCGTCATCGCCTCCAACGGCTACCTGTACCAGGCGGAAGTCGCCCTGGGCCTGAAGGTTGGAGACCTGACCTCGGAAGCCGACGCCAAGGCGCTGGAAGGCGCCCAGGGCATCTGTCCGAAGGGTTGGCACGTGCCGACGGGCTCCGACATCATCAACCTGGTGGGCAAGGCTGTTTCCCCGCTCGAGAACAACCCCGATGCCCCGTATTATGACGGTTCCAACGGTTCCATCGTCAAACTGAACGAGGACGGCTTCAACATGGACGCTTTCGGCGCCATTTCCATCCAGGACAACACCAAGACCAACGGCACGTTCATGGGTTGGGCGTCCGCTTATCCGGACAAGATCTCTTCCGGAATGTTCTGCGGTTCCACTTTTGCCAGCGTCACCTACAATGAATCCGGCAACGCGGAGTCCGGCGTGAAGAACCTCCAGTTCTTCGGTTTCATGCCGATGACCAACAAGGCCACCGAGGCCCAGTACACCTGCAACGGCACCAAGGTCAGCTATCGCATCGCCGCTCCGCTGCGTTGTGTCCGCAACTAAGATGAAGCGCCTTTTACTCATCGCCGCCCTGCTCTTCCCGAGCTTGGCGGCGATGGCCGATGAAGGGATGTGGATGGTCCACGCGATCTCATCGGCCCTGGAAAAGAAGATGCAGGAGCGGGGATTGCAGCTCTCCGCCGGGGAAATCTACAACGCCGATGCGCCAGGGGCCACTATCGCCGACGCTATTGTGTCGCTGGGGTTCTACTGCACCGCCAGCGTGATCTCCGACGAAGGCCTGCTCATCACCAACCATCACTGCGCCTACAGCGATCTTTTCGACCTTTCCACGCCGGAAAAGGACTATCTGAAGGACGGTTACTGGGCTTTCAACCGCCAGGACGAGATTCCGCTGGAGGGGAAGGCTGTGTATTTCCTGAAGCGTGTACTGGATGTGACCGATGAGGTGGAGGCGTTGAAGGATTCCTTGCAGACCGCCGGGGTTCCGTTCGGCTCGCGCCGGCTTTCCGCCCTGATGGAGCGGAAGTATGCAAACCAAACGGGCCTGGAGGCCTCCCTGGACGTGATGTGGGCCGGAGAGAAGTATTATATCGCCCTATATAAGAAATTCACGGACATCCGCCTCGTGGGCGCTCCTCCGGTGTCCGTCGCGGCCTTTGGTGGCGACGAGGACAACTGGGAATGGCCGCAGCACAAGGCCGATTTCGCCCTATACCGCATCTATGACCACGGCGAGCCGCTTCAATCCCCCTGGCACCTGCGCATCTCGCAGGAAGGATATCAGGAAGGCAGCTACTCCATGGTCCTCGGCTACCCCGCCCGCACCGACCGCTACAGCAGTTCCTATAAGGTCGATTATCTCACGCGCGTGGAACGCCCGGTGACGAACCGCATCCGCGGCAAGCAGATGGAAATCGTCCGGAAATGGATGGACGCCGATCCGGCCGTCCGTGGGAAATACTCCGACTGGT
This sequence comes from Bacteroidales bacterium, assembly GCA_017558775.1. GTDB lineage: Bacteria > Bacteroidota > Bacteroidia > Bacteroidales > UBA932 > Cryptobacteroides. Next base: position 32,849 of record JAFYTP010000007.1, read on the forward strand.
TCTTCTCCCTGTCTAACGTGCAAGAGCTCCAGGAGGGCGAAGTCCAGTGTGTCAAGCGTTTCGGGGTGGTCGATGAAAAGCGCCAGAAGGAGAAAAACCTCCCTGCGGACATCCTGCAGGGTCTGGCCGATGAATACGCCGCCATCGAGGACATTGAACGGGAGAAGGCCTACTACCGTGAAACCATCGTACGTGGAATGCGCATTACCCCTACGATGCTCCGGATGTCCAACGCCAAGGACGACGAGCGGCGGATGGAAATCTACCGGAAGGACGTCGGGGAGCTGGATCCCCGCGTGGAGAAAGACCTCATCGCCTATGCGCTGGAGGAATACTTCGGGAATCTTCCTGACGACGTCGTCGGTCATCGGCAGGATTCCCTGCGGAAGGCCTTTGCGGGCGACTGGAAGGCCCTTGCGGCGCATTTGTGGGACCATCCTTACGAACTGATGGATTTCGTCACGGAGGTCAAAATTTCGGCCTTTAACGAGAGGGAACAGCATACGGGGGATTTGACGGATTTGACGCACCGCTACACGCGGGCGCTCTATCACGAGCGCGAAGCGCAGGGCGAGGTCCAATATCCGGACGCGAACTCCACGATGCGCCTGACCTATGGTGTGGTCTCTGCGCTGGAGCCTTGGGACGCTGTCTATACCTCCTGGTATTCCACGCCCCGCGGCCTTCGCGAGAAATACGACCCGGCGCAGTACGATTATGCGCTGCCGGCCGATTTCGTCGCGGCCCTCGACCGCTACCAAGGTCCGGTGAATTTCCTCACGGATAACGACATTTCCGGCGGCAATTCCGGCTCGCCCGTGCTGAACGCGCGCGGTGAACTCATCGGCCTGGCCTTCGACGGCAACAAGGAGTCCCTCGCCTCTGATTTCTCCTTCACGCAGGACTACAACAAATGCGTCTGCGTGGACATCCGCTACGTCCTCTGGATCCTGCGGGATTACGTGGGTTTGGAGCGTATTGTCAAGGAAATCAACTAGGTTCTTTTACGGACAAACGACGTTTTTTCGTTCATCATCGACCGAAATTCGGGAAATATCCCTATTTTTGCCGGTATGAAAGGAAAACTTGAAGGTTGGGTGGACCTTGCGGTCTGCCTGGTTATCCTGCCCTGCTTTGTGGCCGTGTTTCCCGTGGAGGAATGGGTCATCTGGCGGGCGGGTGACGTTATTGTCTACCTGATGTGGACCTACCTTTGCTGGTATCTCGGACGGTACACGCTCCCCAAGATGTTCCGGAAAGGAAGCAACCGGAACTGGACCGGAATCGCCATATTGCTATTCACCGTCGTGCTCACTTTCCTGATGGGCCTCCATAAAGTGTCGTTTCCGATGGATGTCGTGGCGGACCGTCCGCCACGACTGTATCTGTATCAGCAGGCGGTGTGGGTCCTTTACATCGCCGCGATGGGAATCGGCCTCACGACCGGCCTGCTGGCGCAGAAAATCCGCCGGCTGGAGGATGCAAAGGAAGAGGAGGACGCGACGCAGGCCGCCCGTGCAGCCCTGGAGGCCCGGGCCGCCGAGGCCGTGGCCGGCGCGACGGTCACCGTCAAGGTCGATTACAAGGACGTGACGGTCCCCCTGTCCGCCATCCAGTACATCGAGGCGCGGAACAACTATGCCTGCATCCACCTGGACCACCAGGACGATTTAGTCTCCCAAATTACGATGAAAGCCCTCCTGGAACAGCTTCCGGAAGGGAAATTCGTCCGGATCCACCGGTCGTTCATCGTTCCGGTCCACCGGATCGAGAGCAAGAAAGCCACGACCGTAAAACTGATGGGCGTGGACACGCCCCTGCCTGTCGGGCGGGCGCATAAGGAGAATCTGAAATGACCCCTGTCGCAGTTTTTGTCACCATTGTCGCGTATTTCGCGGCGATGGCGCTCGTTTCCTGGCTGTCCGGCCGCGGCAAGGGCGGGCAGGATGTCTTTTATACCGGCGGCCGCAAGACGCACTGGGCCGTCGTCGCCTTTGCAATGATTGGCTCCTGCATGTCGGGCGTCACCTTCGTTTCCGTGCCGGGCATGGTCGGGACGAGCGGTTTCGGCTACCTGCAGATGTGCATCGGCTTTTTCCTGGGCTATCTTGTCATCGCCTTCGTGCTCACGCCGCTGTATTTCCGGCTGAACGTCGTGTCCATCTACCAGTATCTGGAGAAGCGTTTCGGAATGGGCGCCTACCGCACCGGGGCGTGGTTTTTCTTCGTCTCCAAGATGCTCGGCGCGTCGGTCCGGCTGTTCCTGGTGTGCCTGACGCTGCAGCTGCTCCTGTTCGGGCCGATGGGCCTGCCCTTCTGGCTGAATGTCCTCTGCAATGTGGGCGTTTGTCTGGCATATACTTTCCGTAGCGGGGTGAAATCAGTCATCTGGACCGATGTCCTCAAGACCGTCTGCATGATCGTGGCGGTGACGCTGTGCGTCGTGCTCATCGGCAGGGACCTCGGGGGCGTCAAGATTCAGGAGCGGGTGTTTTTCTTTGACGATGTCAATCACCCCCAGTTCTTCTGGAAGCAGTTGCTGGGCGGGCTTTTCACGGTCATTGCGATGACGGGCATGGATCAGGACCTGATGCAGCGGACGCTCGCGTGCAAGGATTATCGGGATTCCCAGAAGAACCTCGTTGTGAGCAGTTTGCTGCAGACCGTGGTCATCGCCCTCTTCCTGTGCCTGGGCGCGCTCCTGTACCAGTTTGCGGCTGTCCATGGCATCGCGGAGACGGGGGATAAGATCTTCCCGGCGGTGGCGACCAGCGGCCTGCTGCCCGCCGTCGTGGGCGTGCTGTTCGTCCTCGGGCTCGTTGCCAGCGCATACGGCGCGGGTGGATCGGCATTGACCTCACTCACAACCTCTTTCACGGTGGACATCCTCCGGAAGGGAGACGCGGTGAAGGTCCGGAAGGCGGTGCATCTGGGGATGGCGGTCCTGATGGTTGTCACGATTCTCGTGTTCAACGCCCTCAACAGCACCAGCGCCATCGACGCGGTCTATAAACTGGCAAGCTATACCTACGGCCCTATTCTGGGGCTTTTCGCGTTCGGAATTCTGACGAAGAAACAGGTGAAAGACAAGTATGTGCCGATTGTGGCGATCCTCGCGCCCGTCATCTGCCTCGTCCTCCAGCTTAATTCGGAACGGTGGTTCGGGGGATACAAGTTCAGCTATGAACTGCTGCTGCTCAACGCGGGGTTGACTTTCCTCGGTTTGTGCCTCCTGATCCGCACAAATTGTTCGTCCAGCGGGCACAAAATAAAGAAATAGTTGTAAAAAACTTCGTATATCCAAAATAATTCGTACTTTTGTACCCTTATTTTGCCGAGGTCTGTCTGGTTCGGCCGGAACAGCCACGGCCTTAAGTTGTGAAAAAACTAATTATAATAAACTTAAAAACATGCAAAGCAAAGGCTTAATCAGACTGTTCGCCATCCTGCTTGCCTTGGCCAGCATCTGGCAGCTCTCCTTCACCGCGGTCACCCGCATCCAGGAGAAGAAAGCTGCCAAGGTTGCCGCCGAAAAGGCCCAGCAGTTCGTCGATGCGAACAATGTCGCCGCCGAGGTGCGGGAGTTTGTCCTCGACTCGGTGGCCACCATCCGGAACCGTGCCTACATCGACTCCATCAGCAGCGAGAAGGTCTATCTGGGATACACCTACCAGTCTGCCAAGGAGAAGGAGATCAACCTCGGCCTCGACCTCAAGGGCGGTATGAACGTCATGCTGCAGGTCCAGCTCGAGGATCTCGTGAAGGCCCTCGCCGGCAACAGCTCCGATCCCGACTTCGTGAAGGCGCTCGAGCTCGCGAAAAAGAACAATGTCAATTCCAGCCAGGACTTCATCGGCCTGTTCGAGGCCGCCTGGGCTGAGACAGCCAACGGCCGCCGTCTCGCCGAGATCTTCGGTACCTACGAGCTCCGTGACAAGATCAAGCCCGAGTCCAGCGACAAGGAGGTCATCGACGTCGTCCGCGGCGAAGCCAAGAGCGCCATCGACAACTCCTTCAACGTCCTGCGCAACCGTATCGACCGCTTCGGCGTCACCCAGCCGAACATCCAGCGCATCGAGAACAGCGGTAAGATCCTCATCGAACTCCCGGGCGTCAAGGACCCTGAGCGTGTCCGCAAGCTCCTCCAGGGTACCGCCTCCCTCGAGTTCTGGCCGACCTTCACCGCCAATGAGGTGAACCTCTATGCCGCCGACGCCCGCGTCGCGGAGATCCTCGCGAACCTCGGTGACAGCACCGCCGTCGCGAACCCGCTCCTCAGCGTCCTGCAGCCCAGCGGCTGGAACAACGCCTGCATCGGTTTCGCCAACGGTGTCGACACCGTGACCGTGAACAAGTACCTCGCCATGGCGGAGGATGTCCTCCCGCAGGGCTTCCGCGGCCTCTGGACCGTGAAGCCGAGCGAGTTCGTCCAGGGTGCGAACGTGTATGAGCTCGTCGCCATCAAGGCCACTTCCCGCGACGGCAAGGCCCCGCTCGACGGTGGTTCCGTGACCGACGCCCGCGTCGAATTCGACGGCGGCCGTCAGGGCGGCAGCGGCGCTCCGCACGTCTCCATGACGATGAACGCCGAAGGCGCTTCCACCTGGGCCCACCTCACCAAGGACAACATCGGCAAGCAGATTGCTATCGTCCTGGACGGCCTGGTGTATTCCTATCCGAACGTTCTGAACGAGATCACCGGCGGCAGCTCCCAGATCACCGGCAACTTCGACATGGAAGAGGCCGAGGACCTTGCGAACGTCCTCAAGTCCGGTAAGCTCCCGGCTCCTGCGACCATCATCCAGGAGCAGGTCGTGGGCCCGTCCCTGGGTTCCGCTTCCATCCGCGCCGGTCTCATCTCCTTCCTGATCGCCTTCATCCTGGTGCTCATCTACATGGTGTTCTTCTACCAGGGTGCCGGTCTGATCGCTGACGTCGCCCTCCTTTGCAACGTCCTCCTGCTCTTCGGTACCCTCGTGTCCTTCGGCGCCGTCCTTACCCTCCCGGGTATCGCCGGTCTCATCCTGACCCTCGGTATGGCCGTGGATGCGAACGTGATCATCTATGAGCGTATCAAGGAAGAGCTGGCCGCCGGCAAGGGCTTCTCCAAGGCCGTCGCCGACGGTTACAAGAACGCCTACTCCGCCATCATCGACGGTCAGGTGACCACCCTCCTCACCGGTATCATCCTCTACGTGTTCGGTTCCGGTCCGGTCCAGGGCTTCGCCACCACGCTCATCATCGGTATCATCACCTCCGTGCTGACCTCCATCTTCGTCACCCGCCTGATCTTCGACGACCGTATCGCCAAGGGCAAGACCGTGAGCCTGTCCAACA
>JAFYTP010000057.1 GCA_017558775.1 Bacteroidales bacterium
AGCAGCGCCCGGACTATACCTCCTGCGTGCGCATCTCCACCAAAGCGGCCCAGCACGAGATGATTTTTCCGTCGATCCTCGCGATTGTAGTGCCGATGCTGGTGGGCGTGCTGCTCGGCCCGGCCGGCGTGATCGGCCTGCTGGCCGGCGGTCTCGGCGCGGGCTTCGTCCTCGCCATCTTCCTGGCCAATTCCGGCGGCGCCTGGGACAACGCGAAGAAGTATGTGGAGGAAGGCCACTTCGGCGGCAAGAACTCCCCGTCCCACCACGCTACCGTCGTGGGTGACACCGTGGGCGATCCTTTCAAGGACACCTCCGGTCCTTCGCTGAACATCCTGATCAAGCTGATGTCGATGGTTTCCATCGTCATGGCTGGCCTCACCGTGATGCTGCACTAGCGCCTTTTTTGCCGAAGCCGGGGAATTTCCGTATCTTTGTAAGATTTCACATTTGACGGAATGAAGGCAAGGCAGGTTCTGGTTTTTATTTGTGGTGTATTCCTTCTGCTGGGCACGGCATGGGCCGCGTTCCCGGCAAGAGGGGTCCGTGTAGCCGGGAAAACCCTGCGCTTCGCTTCGTTCCAGGGCCGCCTGCGGGATGCGATGGAGGAGAAGGTCGATGTCGACGCGGTGCTTGACGCCCTTGACAACCGATTCTCCATGCACGGAGACACGCTGGCCTTCTACAAGGAATTCTTCTATGAGAATCCCGACCGCATCTATCTCCCGAACGACGACTACACCTTCTTCGATCCGCTGTTCCGCTCCTTCGAGCGGGCAAAGCGTGAAGGAAAGACCGTCCGCGTGGCGCATTACGGGGATTCCCAGATCGAACTGGACCGCATCTCGATGGACTTGCGGGAAGCCCTCCAAACACGTTTCGGCGGCAGCGGCACGGGCATGTTCCCGGCCCTCACCAACACGCCGATGGCCTCCGTCTCGCACAGCGCCTCCGGCGGTTTCATCTCCTACACGATGTTCGGCGATTCCACCACCCGCCGCGCGGGCCACAAGCGCTACGGCCCCCTCGCGCAGGTGACGGGTTTCAACGGAAACGGCACCATCGGCCTTCGCGCCCGCAAGGAGAAATCCACCCCGGACCACGTGCGGTATTTCCAGAGCGTGTCCATCCTGTACGGCAAGGCGTCGGATGACTTCATGGTGACGGTCCAGGCCGATACGGTCAAGCCGAAGGCCGTCGTCCGGGAAAAAGACGGCGTCCGCTGGGCCACCTGGACCTTCCGGAACCCGGTGGAAAAGGCGACGCTCAAAGTCACCGGCAAGGCCGAGATATACGGCGTCTCCACCGACGGCACGGGCGGTGTCACCGTTGACAATGTGCCGATGCGGGGCAGTACGGGCACGATTCTCACCAACATCGACAAGGACCTGATGAAGGCTTCCTTCGAGCTGGACAACACCCAGCTCGTGATCCTGCAGTTCGGCGGCAACTTCGTTCCCGCCGCGAAATCCTCCAAGGCCATTTCCGGCTACATGGACAAGGTCCGGGAGCAGATTGCCTGGTTCCAGGCCGCGGCGCCCCAGGCGAAGATCCTGTTCATCGGCCCGTCCGACATGGCGATTTCCACCGAGGACGGCCGCATCGTTTCCTACCGCCGCCTCCCGGAACTGGTAGACTCTCTCAAGGCCGTGTCGCTGAACAGCGGCGCCGCCTACTGGGACCTGTACCGGATGATGGGCGGGCAGAATTCGATGACCCAGTGGGTGCGGCACCGTCCGCCCTATGCCGGCCCGGATTACATCCATTTCACCCCGGCCGGCGCCAAGGTGGTGGGCGAGACCCTGTCCCGCTCCCTCCTCACATACTATGATTTCTACGACCTGCGGAAGTCGGTTCCGAAATCCGCGGTCCAGCAACAAATGGGAAGATGATGAAACGATTACTTCTCCTCTTGACCCTGCTCGCGGCATTCTTGCCGTCTGAAGCTCAGAACCGGTATCACCGGCGGATTCCGTCGATGCCATACGCCCATATCAACCGCAACGCCCTTCAGTTCCCGGGCGGCCCTTCGGCTGATTTCAACCTGTTCCTGCGCAAGCTGGACTCCCTCGTGGTGTCCGGCCGTGGGGATGTGCGCATCCTGCACATCGGCGGCTCGCATGTCCAGGGCGGCATGTGGACGAACTCTTTCCGCAAGAACCTGATGTCCCTCCGCTACGGCATGGACGGTGGCCGCGGCCTCGTCTTTCCCTACGCCGCCGCGGGGACGAACACCCCGGTGGGCTACCAGACTTCCTATACGGGCACCTGGACCACCAGCCGCTGCCTGAAGCCGGACACCGTGATGGGTGTGTCCGGAATGACCGTGTCCACGGCCGACACCTCCGCGACGGTCTCCTTCGACCTGGTCCCGGAGGAGCGCAAGCAGTGGGACCTGCGCTTCACGGTCCGCAGCATTGACGTTCTCGGTTACGGCGATCTTGAGCCCATTATCATCGCCGGAAAGGATACGCTCCGGGGGCGGAAGCTGGACGAACGCTGGCGCTTCGACCTGCCGTATTACGTGGACTACCTCCGCATCGGTTTCCTGGGCTTCCCGGGCCGTTTCACCCTCAAGGGCGTGTATCTGGATAATCCCGGTAACGGATTGACTGTCAGCGAGGCAGGTGTGAACGGCGCCGCGACGTCCTCCTTCCTCAAATGCGAGGATTTCACGCGGGACCTGCAACTGATAAAACCGGACCTGGTAATCTTCTCCATCGGCATCAACGATCTTCAGGGATCGGATTTCGACAGCCGCCGCTTTATATCCAATTATGGCAAGCTGATTCAAATGGTGCGGCGCGCGAACCCGCACTGCGCGTTCCTGTTCACCTCCTGCAATGATAGCTGGAAGAACGGTCGTTCCAACCCCTTCGGCGCCCGGGCAGCGAAGGCCTTCGAGGAAATCGCCGCCGGCTGCGACGGGGCCTACTGGGACCTGTATGACATCATGGGCGGGGCCGGTTCCATGGACGCCTGGGTCAATGCCAACCTGGCGCGGACGGACCGCATCCACTTCACGCCGGACGGCTACACGATCCTCGGCAACCTCCTGTTCAACGCCCTGATGGACACGTACACGGCGTCGGTCCGATGACCTTCTGGGACATCATACGGGATTTCCTGCACGCTTACTTTTCCTTTGACAGCGCGCACCCCCTGCTGTTCACCCAGTTCTATTTCTGGGCGTTCTTCGCCTTGGTTTTCGCCGGCTTCTCGCTGATTCATTCGAAGCCGGTCCTCCGGAACGCCTACCTCTTCTTCGTCAGCCTGTTCTTCTACTACAAGACCAGCGGCCTGTTCCTGTTGGTGCTGCTCTTCGTCGTGACGTACAACTACTTCGCCGCCCGCGCGCTTCGCCGCGCTCGGCCGGGCTGGAGGACCTTCTGGGTGTTCCTTTCCGTGGTCATCGACCTTTGCGTCCTGGCCTATTTTAAGTACGCTTATTTCCTGGCGGACTTCCTAAACGACCTGTTTGGCCTCTCCATCGAGGTCCGGGACGTACTCGGGGAACTGTGCAACCACCTTACCGGGACCACGGCGTTCCGGGTGGATGCCATCATCCTGCCGGTGGGCATCTCCTTCTTTACCTTCCAGGCCATCAGCTATATCATGGATGTGAAGCGGGAGAAGGTCGATCCGATCCGCAACTACTTGGATTTCGGCTTCTTCCTGACATTCTTCCCGCAGCTGGTGGCGGGCCCGATCGTCCGGGCGCCGGAGTTCTTCCCGCAGCTCCATAAGCCGTACAACCTGAGCCGGCGCTGGTTCGGCATCGCTATCTTCTGGATTCTCAACGGCCTCATCAAGAAACTGGTGCTGGCCGATTATCTCGCCGTGAACCTGAGCGACCGCGTGTTCGGGAACCCGCTCCTGTACACCGGCTTCGAGAACCTCGCGGCCCTGTTCTGCTACTCCCTGCAAGTTTATGCCGATTTCTCCGGCTACACCGACATCGCCACGGGCGTCGCCCTCCTGATGGGCTTCTACCTGCCGCAGAACTTCGATTCCCCCTACAAGGCGATCAACGCCCAGCAATTCTGGCGCCGTTGGCACATGTCCCTGTCCCGCTGGCTCCGGGATTACCTGTACATCCCCCTCGGCGGTAACCGGAACGCCACCTGGGGTTCCTATATCATCATCATTGCCGTTGCGGTCATCGGCTCGTTCCTGAGCGGCTCCTGGTGGGTTGCCTTCGCCGTAGCGGTCATTGCCCTGGTGCTCCTCCTGTACGGCTGGCGCCGGCCCGACCAGCGGAAGTTCCTGCGCACGCAGGTCAACTCGATGGACACAATGCTCCTCGGCGGCCTCTGGCACGGTGCCAGCTGGAATTTCATGATCTGGGGCGGCTTGAACGGCATCGGCATGGTCAT
>JAFYTP010000058.1 GCA_017558775.1 Bacteroidales bacterium
CGTCAAGAATTTAAACCATGAATATCTGGATCAGTGCCATCCTGCTGGGCATTTCCCTTTGTGCCGATTGTTTTGCCGTCTCCCTGTGCTCGTCTTTCCTTCTGACGCGGGAGGAAATGAAGAAGAAGGTATGGACCGTCGCGGCGGTCTTCGCCGTCATCCAGACGGGTCTGTTCCTGGGCGGATGGGCGCTCGGAACCTTCGCCACGGGCATCATTTCCGAATATGTGGGCCATTTTGAGAAGGTTGCCCATGTCATCGGCTTCCTGCTCCTGCTGTATGTGGGCGGCGCGATGTTCCTGGACGGCGTCCGGAGCAAGTCGGAGCATCTGAACCTGGACGGCTTCAAGAGCATCGTCATCGGCGGCGTCGCCACTTCCATCGACGCGGCGGTCGTCGGTCTGTCGATGGCGATGGACGAGGCGAAATGGGCGGATATCGCGCCTACGGCCCTGTCCGTCCTGGTCTTTACTGCCCTCTCCGTTATTATAGGTATGTTCTGCGGCAGTTTCGTGGGCCGGAAGCTCGGGTATTCCGCCCGAATCGTGGGCGGGCTCGTCCTCATCGGCCTGGGCGTGAACATCCTGTTGTAGTAAAAAATTTGAAAAAGTTTTGGCTTTTTAAAATTTCTTTGTAACTTGCACTCGGAAAACATAAGGCAACCCGTGTTATTTACCCTTAATAATCGCTCTCAGCAGCAGTCCCAGAACCAGCAGGTCCAGGGCGCTTCTGCGTGTGTATAACCCCAGCCTTATGCAACGCATCCAAAACAAAGAAGCAAACAATTTTTAATAGATTTGAGGCTGGCCCCCAGGGGTTCAGCCTCTTTTCTTGTTAAGACAGTTAGTTATAGTAGTTAAATTCTTTAGGTATCATTATTATGGACAGATCTGATTTAGTGAAGGAATCCTTCGTGAAAAGGGAAGTTCCCGCTGAAGCCCCCGCTGGCAAACCCTCCGATTACTTCGGTGAGCTGGTCTTCGACCGGAAGAAGATGTGCAAGTATCTGGATGCCGAAAGCCTCCACGCGCTGCTCGACTGCATCGAGGGCGGCAAAGCGCTCGACCGCAAGACGGCGGACGGCGTCGCCCGCGGCATGAAAGAATGGGCTCTTGAACATGGCGTGACCCACGTCACCCACTGGTTCCAGCCCCTGACCGACGGTACCGCTGAAAAGCACGACTCCCTGATCGACTATGACGGCAAGGGCGGCGTGATCGAAACCTTCGACGGAAAAATGCTCGCCCAGCAGGAGCCGGACGCATCGTCCTTCCCGAGCGGCGGCATCCGCGCCACCTTCGAGGCCCGCGGTTACACCGCCTGGGACCCGACTTCCCCGGTCTTCATCCTGGAGGATACCCTTTGCATTCCGACTGTCTTTATTTCCTATACCGGCGAGGCCCTGGACTACAAGACCCCGCTCAAGAAAGCCCTCAAGGCCGTGAGCGACGCGGCCGTCCCCATCTGCAAATACTTCGACCCGAGCGTGTCCAAGGTCTATTCCTACCTGGGCTGGGAGCAGGAGTATTTCCTTGTTGATGAGGGCCTTTATGCCGCCCGCACGGACCTGATGATTACCGGACGCACCCTGTTCGGCCACAACTCTTCCAAGAACCAGCAGCTGGACGACCACTATTTCGCCGCCATCCCGCCGCGCGTGGCCGCTTTCATGCGTGACCTGGAGATCGCCGGCCACCGGCTGGGCATTCCTATCAAGACCCGCCACAACGAGGTCGCTCCGAACCAGTTCGAGCTCGCGCCCATCTACGGTGAGTGCAACCTGGCCAATGACCAGAACCAGCTGGTGATGAACCTGATGAACTTCATCGCCCGCAAGCATGGTTTCGTGGTGCTTCTCCACGAGAAGCCTTTCGACGGCGTGAACGGTTCCGGTAAGCACAACAACTGGTCGCTCGGCACGGACAAGGGCACGCAGCTGCTCGCGCCCGGCAAGGACGCCAAGGGCAACCTGCAGTTCGTCACCTTCTTCGTGAACGTCCTCGCCGCCGTGCAGAAGCACAATGCCTTGCTGAAGGCCTCCATCGCCAGTGCCACGAACGCCCACCGTTTGGGCGCCAACGAGGCTCCGCCCGCAATCGTGTCCGCCTTCCTCGGCCGCACGATGACCGACGTCCTGCACAAGCTCCTGGAAGTTCCTTCCGACACCCCGATCGAGATCGCGGGCAAGAAGGGCAAGAGCGTGGGTCTGGTGGAGATTCCGGAGATTTTTGTCGATAACACCGACCGCAACCGCACCTCGCCGTTCGCCTTCACCGGCAACCGCTTCGAGTTCCGCGCGGTGGGTTCCTGCGCCAACTGCGCCGGCGCGATGACCACCCTCAACGCCGCCGTCGCCGAGCAGCTCATCACCTTCAAGGCCGCCGTCGAGGCGGAGATCGCGAAGGGCAAGAAGACGAACGTCGCCATCATGGATGCCCTCAAGCCCATCATCAAGTCCGTCATCGACGTGGTTTGCTTCGACGGTAACGGTTATACCGAGGAATGGAAGCAGGAAGCGATTCGCCGCGGTCTCGACGTGGAGACCAGCGTGCCCAAGATGTTCTGCGAATTCACCAAGCCCGCTTCCGTGGAGATGTTCACCAAGACGGGTGTCTATACCGAGAAGGAACTGATCGCCCGCAACGAGGTGAAGTGGGAAACCTATGTCAAGAAGGTCCAGATCGAATCCCGCGTGATGGTCCGTATGGCCATCAACCATATCATCCCTGCCGCCATCGCCTACAAGACCAAGCTCATGAAGGAGCTGGCCCTCGCGAAGGAAATCTATGGAAACCTGGACACCTGCTCCACCGAGGTGAAGATTCTCGACCGCATCAACAAGTATGTGGAAGAGGTGGGTATCAAGGCTGAAGAAATGAAGGAAGCCCGCAAGGCCGCCAACGCTATCGAGGGCGAGTACGAGCGCGCGCTCGCATACCACGAGATCGCCGAGAGCCTGTATGCTCTGCGCAAACCCATCGACAAGCTCGAGGAGATTGTGGACAACAAGCTCTGGCCGCTGCCGAAGTATCGCGAACTGCTCTTCATCAGCTAATCAGACAATGAAATACGGATTATACGACGCGGCATCGGAACACGATGCCTGTGGGATAGGTATGGTCGTCAACATTCGTGGTGACAAGACGCACGAACTGGTTGACAACGCCCTGACGGTGCTCGAGAACATGAGCCACCGCGGCGCCGAGGGCGCCGACGGCAAGTCGGGCGACGGAGCCGGCATCCTGGTCCAGATTCCCCACGAGTTCATCCTGCTGCAGGGCATTCCCGTCCCGGAAAAGGGCCGCTACGGCACCGGTCTGATGTTCCTTCCCAAAGACGCATCCAAGCGCGAACGGATCCTCGAATCCGTCCGCGCGGAGGTGGAATACGAGGGCTGCATCCTGAGCCATATCCGGGAAGTTCCCGTCAATTCCGCCTGCCTCGGCAAGGAGGCGGCGAAAGGGGAGCCCTACACCGTGCAGATTTTTGTGACCAGCGCCGAGTTTATCGAGGATGCCGATTTCGAGCGCAAGCTCTACCGCATCCGCAAGCATATTGAGCGGCTGGGAGAGGATTGCTACATCTGTTCCCTGTCCACTCGGAACATCGTGTACAAAGGCATGCTGACGAGCCGTCAGCTGCGCGAATACTTCACGGACCTGACGAGCCAGTGGTTCACGAGCGCGATGGCCATTGTCCATTCCCGCTTCTCAACGAACACGTTCCCGCAGTGGAGCCTGGCGCAGCCCTTCCGGATGCTCTGCCACAACGGCGAGATCAACACCATCCGCGGCAACCGGAGCTGGATGCAGGCCCGCCAGAGCGTGCTCAATTCCGGACGCTTGGGCGACATCGGCGACCTTACCCCGATCGTCCAGCCCGACATGAGCGACTCCGCCAGCCTGGACAACGTCCTGGAATTCCTGACTTTGAGCGGGCTCAGCCTTCCGCAGGCCGTCTCCGTGCTGATGCCGGAAAGCTTCGACGAGACGAACCCGATTTCGGAAGACCTCCGCGCTTTCTACGAGTACCATTCTATCCTGATGGAGCCTTGGGACGGCCCGGCTACGCTGCTCTTCAGCGACGGCCGTTACGCCGGTGGCATCCAGGACCGCAACGGTCTTCGCCCCGGTCGCTACACCATCACCAAGCGCGGCATCCTGGTGCTGGCCAGTGAAGTGGGCGTCCTGGACTTCGACCCGACGGAAATCGAGTGCAAGGGCCGTCTGGAGCCCGGCAAGATGCTGCTCGTGGACACGAAGGAAGGCAAGATCTGGTACGACGCTGAAATCAAGGAACATCTGGCATCGGAGCATCCGTACCGCAAGTGGCTCTCCGCCGGCCGTATCCAGCTGGAAGACCTGCACAGCGGCCGTAAGATCGAGCACAACGAGGCCGACCTCCTGCACAAGGAACTCCTGTTCGGCTGCACCTCGGAGGATGTCGAGAACACGCTCAGGCCGATGTGCGAGCGCGGTATCGAGGCCACCTCTTCGATGGGCAACGACACCCCACTGGCTGTGCTGACCGAGCGCCCGCAGAGCTTCTTCAACTATTTCCGCCAGCAGTTCGCCCAGGTGACAAACCCGCCCATCGACTCCATCCGCGAGCAGATGGTGATGTCCCTGTTCGAGTATATCGGACGCGTGGGCACGGGCATCCTGACCCCGGACGAAGACAACTGCAAGATGGTGCGCCTGCCGCATCCGATCCTGACCAACACGCAGCTCGACCTGCTGTGCAACATCCGTTATAAAGGCTTTAACACCGTCAAGCTGCCGATGCTCTTCGAGTGCGCGGCGAATACGGCCACGGCGGCCTCCAACCTGCGCCGGGCCCTGACCAACCTCTGCCGCAAGGCGGAAAAGTGTGTCGATGACGGCGTGAACTATATCATCCTGTCCGACCGCGAGGTCGATGAGACCCACGCACCCATCCCTTCGCTGCTGGCTGTCAGCGCGGTGCACCACCACCTGATTTCCACCGGCAAGCGTGTGCAGACGGCGCTGATCGTCGAGAGCGGTGAAATCCGCGAGACGATGCACGCCGCGCTGCTGCTCGGCTACGGCGCCTCCGCCATCAATCCTTACCTCTCCTTCGCCATCATTTCCAGTCTGACGCACGGCGGCAAGATGCAGTTGAACTACGCCACGGCACGCGCCAACTACATCGAGGCGATGAAGAAAGGCCTGCTGAAGATCATGGCGAAGATGGGCATTTCCACCATCCGCTCCTATCGCGGCGCCCGGATCTTCGAGAGCGTCGGTCTGGACGAGGGCCTGCTGCACGAGTACTTCGGCACGGACCGTTCGACCATCGGCGGCATCGGCCTGGAAACCATTGCGCGTGACGCGATGTGGTTTCATGCGCAGGCATACGCAAATGCGGAGACCACGGACTTCCTGCCCAACGTGGGCCTGTTCCATTACCGCAAGGGCGGCATCCAGCACGCCTGGAACCCGGAGACGATCTCGTCGCTGCAGATTTCCACGCGCCTGGGCAGCTACAAAAAATATAAGGAATTCACCGCCGCTGTCGATGGCAAGGCGGACCCGATCTTCCTGCGTGACTTACTGGACTACAAGCGGGAAACGCCCGTCTCCATCGACGAGGTCGAACCCGTTGAATCCATCGTGAAGCGCTTTGTCGTCAGCGCTATGAGTTTCGGCGCCCTGAGCATCGAGGCCCACGAGGCTATCGCATTGGCCATGAACCGCCTCGGTTCCCGTTCCAACACGGGCGAGGGCGGGGAGGACAACGAGCGCTATCACACCGAGGTGGACGGCGTGTCGCTGTCGAGCAAGACCAAGCAGGTGGCTTCCGGCCGCTTCGGCGTCACGGCGGAATACCTCGTCAACGCCGAGGAGATCCAGATCAAGGTCGCCCAGGGCGCGAAGCCCGGCGAGGGCGGCCAGTTGCCTGGATTCAAGGTCAACGCCATCATCGCGAAGACCCGCAACTCCATCCCGGGCATCTCGCTGATCTCCCCGCCGCCGCACCACGACATCTATTCCATCGAGGACCTCTCCCAGCTGATCTTCGACCTCAAGAACGTCAACCCGGCCGCCGCCATCAGCGTCAAGCTGGTGTCCGAGAGCGGCGTGGGTACGATTGCCGCCGGCGTGGCCAAGGCCAAGGCCGACCTGATCGTCGTGTCCGGTGCCGAGGGCGGTACCGGTGCATCCCCGGCCTCCTCGATGCGTTTTGCGGGCATCAGCCCGGAGATCGGCCTGTCCGAGGCGCAGCAGACGCTGGTCCGCAACGGCTTGCGCAGCCAGGTCCGCCTCCAGGTGGACGGCCAGATCAAGACCGGCCGCGACGTCATCCTGATGTCGCTGCTGGGCGCGGACGAGTTCGGTTTCGGCACCCTACCGCTGATTGTGCTCGGCTGCGTGATGATGCGCAAGTGCAGCCTGAATACCTGCCCCACGGGCGTGGCGACACAGGATCCCGAGCTGCGCAAGCATTTCCTCGGCAAGGCGGATTACCTCGTCAACTACTTCACCTTCCTGGCTCAGGAAGTGCGCGAATACCTCGCCGAGATGGGCTTCACGAAACTGTCCGACATCATCGGCCATACGGACCTGCTGGTGCGCAAGCCCGATGTCCCGGCCTCCAAGGCCTCGTACATCGACCTTTCCCGCCTGCTTTTCCGCGAGGACGGTTCCTGCTGCTGGGCCGGCGGCCCGCTGCATGATCTACCGATTGTGCGCGACATGGAAATCATCAAGGCGGCGCAGCCCGCCATCGAGTGGAAGGAGGAAATCAGCCTCGAATACCCGATCGCCAATACCGACCGCGCCACCTGCACGATGCTCAGCGGCCGGATCGCCGCCAAGTACGGCGCCGAGGGCCTGCCGGATTCGACCGTGAACATCAAATTCAAGGGTTCCGCCGGCCAGAGCTTCTGCGCTTTCCTCGCCGCGGGTGTCAATGTGCGCCTGGAGGGCGAGGCCAATGACTACGTGGGCAAGGGCCTCAGCGGCGGCCGGGTGGCCATCCGCCCGTCCACGCGCGCTACCTTCAAGGCGGAAGAGAACACCATCGCCGGTAACACCTGCCTCTACGGTGCCACGGGCGGCGAAATGTACGTCGCCGGCCGCGTGGGACAGCGCTTCGCGGTCCGTAACTCCGGTGCCAAGGCGGTTGTCGAGGGTGCGGGTGACCACTGCTGCGAATATATGACGGGCGGCCGTGTGGTCGTTCTCGGTCCCGTGGGCCGTAACTTCGCCGCCGGTATGTCCGGAGGCGTGGCCTATATCTACGACCCCGCCCATGTGTTCGATTACTACTGCAACCTGGACATGGTCGAGATTTCCCTGGTGGACGACAAACTCGACCGCAAGGAACTGCACGAAATGGTCCGTCAGCACTATCTCTACACCGGTTCGGCCCTGGCCCGCACGCTGCTGGATGACTGGGCCCGTTCCATCGACGATTTCGTCAAGGTCATTCCGATCGAATACAAGCATGTCCTCGAACAGGAGCGCCTGCGCAGCCTGGCAGAGAAAGTACAGCATCTCCAAATCCAATATTGACGCGTTATGGGAGACTACAAAGCATTTTTGACGATACCCCGCAAGGAAGCCGGTTACCGGGCGGTCAACGACCGCATCCATGATTTCGGGGAAGTGGAGCAGACGCTCAATGAAGGAGACCGCCGGCTGCAGGCGTCCCGCTGCATGGACTGCGGCGTTTCGTTCTGCAACTGGGCCTGCCCGCTGGGCAACCGCCCGCCGGAGTGGAACGACGCGGTCTATAAAGGGGATTTCGAACTGGCCTACCGCCTGCTCAATTCTACGAACGATTTTCCGGAGTTCACCGGACGCGTATGCCCGGCCCTCTGCGAGAAGGCTTGCGTGCTGAACCTGACGATGCACGAGCCTACGACCAACCGGGAAAATGAGGCATCGATTACCGAAATCGCCTATCGGGAGAACTATGTCCGCCCTGTGTCGCCGGTGCGCAACGGCCACAAGGTAGCGGTGATCGGGGCCGGCCCTGCGGGCCTGGCCGCCGCGAACCAGCTCAACCGGAAGGGCTATACCGTGACGGTGTTCGAGAAGAACGAAAAAGCCGGCGGCCTGCTCCGCTTCGGCATCCCGAACTTCAAGCTCAACAAGTCCGTGATCGACCGCCGCATCGCGGTGATGGAGACGGAAGGTGTCTCTTTCCGCTACGGCGAGCAGATTGCGCCGGACGCGTTGCCGAATGGCTTTGACGCCTACGTCATCGCCACCGGCACGCCGACGGCGCGCGACCTGCCCGTTCCCGGGCGGGAATTGAAAGGAGTGCACTTCGCGCTTGAATTGCTTGCACAGCAGAACCGTGTCCTGTACGGCGCGGAGGTGAGCGCTGAGGACCGCGTGACCTGCAAGGGCAAGAACGTGCTGGTCATCGGCGGTGGCGACACCGGATCCGACTGCATCGGCACGGCGCACCGGCAGGGTTGCAAGTCCGTGATGCAGATCGAGATTATGCCCAACCCCCCCGTGGGACCGGACGATCCGGCGAATCCCTGGCCCAACTGGCCGCGGACGCTCAAGACTTCCTCTTCGCATGAGGAGGGCTGCGAGCGGCGCTGGAACATCAACACGCTCCGCTTCCTCGGCGAGAACGGTCAGCTGACCGGCGTCGAGATCCAGCCCATCGACTGGGAGAAGGATCCGAACGGAGGCCGTCCGAAGATGGTTCCCGCCGGCGATCCGGAAGTGGTGAAGGCCGAAATCGTCCTGCTGGCGATGGGCTTCCTGAAGCCGCAGCTGCCGGAAGTGAAGGAGAACGTGTTCTTCGCTGGCGACGTGCAGAGCGGTGCTTCCCTGGTCGTACGGGCGATGGCCTCCGGCCATGCCGCCGCCAACGCCCTGGACGCTTGGTGCCGAAAGCAGAAGGCCTGATAACTATTCTTTAAATCACTGATTATTAATCGCTTGCGAATTCTCTGAGTTCGCTTGTCAGGGGGACTTTATACCTTTTTGAAAACAAACCAACTTAACCAAAATAGTAGTAGTGTATGAAAAAGATTGAAGCCATCGTCCGAAAGACGAAGTTCGAGGAGGTCAAGGAGGCCTTGCTCGCAGCGGACATCAACTGGTTCGAGTACCACAATGTGCACGGCATCGGTCAGAGCCGCCAGGAACGGATTTATCGTGGCGTCCAGTATTCCACGGACGTAATCGAGCGCGTCGCGCTGACCATCGTCTGCCGCGACCAGTTCGTGGATCCGACCGTGGAGGTGATCCTGAAGACCGCCTCGACGGGGGAGATCGGTGACGGACGCATTTTCATCAGCGACGTCATCGACACCTGGTCCATCCGCACGGGAGAGCACGGCGACACGGTGCTCCGGGACAAGAAGTAGAACCTCTAAAACGTATGTAAAATGAACGATATAGCTATTTCCCTCGATACTGTCTGGATGCTGCTGGCCGCGATGCTGGTCTTCTTTATGCAACCGGGCTTTGCGCTGTGCGAGGCGGGATTCACCCGTAGCAAGAACACGGCGAACATCCTGATGAAGAACTTTGTGGACTTCATGTTCGGCTCCCTGCTTTTCTGGTTCCTCGGCTTCGGCTTCATGTTCGGCAGCGAGGGCGCCGGATTCATCGGCATGCCCAACTGGGGCAGCCTGTCTTTCTATAAGAGCGACCTGCCCGTTGAGGGCTTCCTGATTTTCGAGACAGTGTTCTGCGCCACCTCCGCCACGATCGTGAGCGGTGCGATGGCGGAACGGACGAAGTTCTCCATGTATCTGGTTTACAGCGCTTTTATTTCTCTGTTCATCTATCCGATTGAAGGCCATTGGACCTGGGGCGGCGGCTGGCTGAACGAACTCGGTTTCCACGATTTCGCCGGTTCAGCGATTGTCCACAGCGTGGGCGGCGTGCTGGCGCTGATCGGCGCGATCGCGCTCGGACCGCGTATCGGCAAGTACTCTTCCGACGGCAAGAGCCGGGCTATCCCCGGTCATAATCTGACGATGGCCGCGCTCGGCGTGTTCATCCTCTGGATGGGCTGGTTCGGCTTCAACCCCGGCTCGCAGCTGGCTGCGTCCGGTGAGGTGAACCGCGTGGCAATCTCGCACGTTTTCCTGACCACCAACCTTGCTGCGGCGGCCGGCGGTGTGGCGACGATGTTCATCACCTGGTGGAAATACGGCAAGCCGTCTCTCTCCTTGACGCTCAACGGCATCCTGGCCGGTCTCGTCGGCATCACGGCGGGCTGCGACCTGGTTTCCCCGCTCGGCGCGGTCATCATCGGCCTGATCTGTGGCGTCGTGCTGGTCTTCTCCATTGAGTTCATCGACCGTAAACTGCATATCGACGACCCGGTCGGCGCTTCCAGTGTCCATGGTGTCTGCGGTATCCTCGGCACGCTCCTGACGGGCCTGCTGGCGACCGATGGCGGCGTCTTCTACGGCGGCGGCTGGCACTTCTTCGGCGTGCAGTGCCTGGGCATCCTGGTCATCGACCTTTGGACGGCCACTACCGGCATCCTGCTCTTCTACGGCATCAAGAAACTCCATGGTCTCCGTGTGGGCAAGCGTGTGGAAGAGGAAGGCCTCGACATTTACGAACACGGTGAAAGCTGCTACAATTGATTAGGTTATGTGTGGTATCGTTGGAATTTTCAATGTCCGGGAGCAGTCTGACGCGTTGCGTCGGAAGGCCTTGGAGATGAGCCGCAGGATCCGGCACCGCGGGCCGGACTGGAGTGGCATCTGGTGTGGCGGGAGCGCCGTGCTGGCGCACGAGCGGCTGAGCATCGTGGATCCGAAGTCGGGCGGACAACCGCTCCTTTCTCCAGACGGGAAACTGGTGCTGGCCGTGAATGGCGAGATCTATAATCACAAGGATATCCGCCGCCGCTATGCCGGGAATTACGATTTCCAGACAGGCAGCGACTGCGAGGTCATCCTCGCGCTGTACCGCGACAAAGGCCCGGATTTCCTAGAGGAACTCAGCGGTATCTTCGCCTTCGCGCTCTACGACGCGGAGAAGGATGCCTTCCTGATTGCCCGGGACCCCATCGGCGTGATTCCCCTGTACATTGGTTTTGATGCCGATGGTACCGTCTATATCGCCTCGGAACTGAAGGCCCTGGAAGGTCAATGCGACCGTTACGAGCCTTTCCTGCCGGGCCATTGCTACTGGAGCAAGGAGCCGGGGATGAAGCGTTGGTACCAGCGCGACTGGATGGACTACGATGCCGTGAAGGACAACACCGCCGATCCGGCGCAGCTCCGCGCCGCGCTGGAGGCGGCGGTCAAGCGCCAGCTGATGTCCGACGTGCCTTACGGCGTCCTCCTCTCCGGCGGCCTGGATTCCTCCGTCATCTCGGCCATCGCCGAGAAATACAGCGCCATGCGTATCGAGGATGACTCGAAGACGAGGGCCTGGTGGCCCCAGCTGCATTCCTTCGCCGTCGGCCTGAAAGGCGCCCCGGACCTGGACAAGGCGCGGCTGGTGGCAGAATATATCGGCACAGTCCATCACGAGATTAATTATACCATCCAGGAGGGCCTGGACGCGATTCGGGACGTGATTTATTTCACGGAAACCTACGATGTCACGACCATCCGCGCCTCCACGCCGATGTATCTGCTCGCGCGGGTGATTAAGTCGATGGGTATCAAGATGGTGCTCTCGGGGGAGGGTGCCGATGAGATCTTCGGCGGCGACCTCTACTTCCACAAGGCCCCGTCCGCGCGGGAATTCCATGAGGAGACGGTCCGAAAACTCTCTAAGCTCCATCTCTACGATTGTTTGCGGGCCAACAAGAGCCTTTCCGCCTGGGGTGTGGAAGGTCGCGTGCCCTTCCTGGACAAGGAATTCCTGGACGTGGCGATGCGCCTGAGCCCGGCGGCGAAGATGTGCCCTGGTACAACCATCGAAAAGAAGATTGTTCGGGAAGCCTGTGCCGATTTGATCCCGGCGGAAGTCGCCTGGCGGCAGAAAGAGCAGTTCTCCGACGGTGTCGGGTATTCCTGGATCGACACGCTCAAGAAGATCACTGCCGATGCCGTGAGCGACGAGCAGTTGGCGAAGGCGGCGGAACGGTTCCCGATCCATCCACCGCAGAACAAGGAGGAATACTATTACCGGAGCATCTTCTCCGAACTCTTCCCGAGCGACAGCGCCGCCCGATGCGTGCCGAGCGAGGCCAGCGTGGCCTGCTCCACCGCCATCGCCCTGGAATGGGACGCGGCGTTCAAGAACCTCAACGACCCCAGCGGCCGGGCTGTCGCCGGGGTGCACGAACACGCTCTGTAACAACGAAAAGCGCCGTCCTCAAAGGGCGGCGCTTATTCTTAGAACGACAGCAGTGTGTCGATGGCTTCCTGCGGATCGTCCGTGATGGAGATCAGGAGATTCTTGTATTTTCCGCGCTGCAGGAGGTCCTCCAGCAGGGGGTAGATGGGTATCTCCTTCGTGAAGAACTCCTTGCCCAGGAACACCATCGGACTGGCCATGCCGAAGGTCTCGTAGTGGTTCTGCGCGGCATCCTGGAAAATTTCCTGGATGGTGCCGGCCGAGCCGGGGGAGTAGATGATGCCGCCCTTGGCGATGGACAGGAGGGTGTCCTCCCGCACGCTGTTATAGAAGTACTTGGCGATGTGCGTCGCGAACGGCGTGGCGGGCTCGTGTCCATAGAACCACGTCGGGATGCCCAGGCTGTTGTACTTGGTCTGCGGATACTTCTTCCGGACTTCGAACGCAGTCTTCAGCCAGCCTTCGTCCCAGTAGTTCGGTGCTACGGACAGGATGTCCATCGCATTGTCGAACTCTTCCTGCGACCGTCCGGCCATCCAGGCGCCGAAATGCGTCGCTTCCATCGCGCCCGGACCGCCTCCCGAGGCCATCAGCTTGCCTTTTTCGGTGAGGGCCTTGCTGATCAGCGCCACCTTCCGGTAGCCTTCGTCGGTACGGAGCTGGGCGTGACCGCCCATGATGGCCACGATCTGTTTCTCATCATATCGACACAGGAACTCCCGCATCGCGCTGGTCACCGCGCGGTCATGGAGCGTGCGTCCCAGGGTCTCCCGGATATCGTCGCACTCCTGCCCCTTTTCCACATATTCGGCGTAGACGCGGGCGTCGAAGCAGTTTTCATAGCTTTCGCTGTCCTCCGGATCGAACCCCGCGTACAAGCTTTCGCCATTGTAAAGCTGTGCCCGGAACACATTGTAGGTGCGTCCCATCCGCGGGAAGATCAAGCAGGTGCTGCCGATCTGGTCCTCCATCGCGGTGGGGATGGTGCATCCCAGGAAGCAGCAGTCGACGAACCGGTGCCCGGCGGCGACATACTGCGGGGCGTTGAAAAAGTCGATGTACTGGAAGACGAAACGGGAAATGTATCCCGTCTCGTCCGGAGGAGGCAACTGGGAGATGTCCCGTATCTCCTTGTAGGGTTGCATAGCCATTACTTGAACAGGAGCTGGGCGAACTGGTACAGGGCGCGACGCCAGCTCTGCCACTCGTGGGCCGTACCCGGGGACACGTAGAAGTGCGCGTTCACGCCGGACTTGGCGAGCTCCTCGGTCTCGGTCTGAGGATTGGTTCCGTCACCGAAGCCCTGCACGCGGTTCTCGAGCTCGCGGCTACCGAAGCTCACGAAAACGAGCTGGAGGCCCTTGGCGAAATCGGGATTGTTCTTCGTGTCCTCCACGGTGATGGTGCCGCCGCTGAAGATGCCCAGGGAGGAGAAGACCTCCGGGTGCGCGACGGTGATGGACTTGGTCTGCATGCCGCCCATGGAGAGGCCGGCCATCGCGCGGTGCTTGTTGTCGGCGATGGTGCGGAAGTGACTGTCGATGTAAGGGATGCAGTCCTTGATGAGGGTGTTCGCGAAGCCATCGGCCCAACCGGAAGGCATACCGAAACCGCCGCGAGGACGGCCCTGGCCCTGCGGCGCACCCTGCGGTGCTCCCTGCGGGCGCTGACCCATGCCCTGCGGAGGACGCTGTCCCATCGGCGGGCGCTGGCCCTGGGGACCGCCCTGGCCCATGGCCGGACGCGGCATCGTCCAGGTGCCGTTCTCCATCACGATGATGAAAGGAACGCACTTGCCCTCGGCGATGAGGTTGTCCATGATCTGGGCGGTATGGCCCTGCTGCGGCCAGCCGTACTCGTTCTCGCCGCCACCATGCTGCAGGTACAGCACCGGATAGCGCTTGGTCGGGTTCTGGTCATATTCGGCCGGGGTATAGACGAAGATGTGACGCATCGCCTTGTTCGTCTCGGACCAGTAGTAGATCTCGCGCATCTGGCCCTGCGGAACGTTCTTCACGGCGTAGAAATCCTGGTCGGCGGCCGGGACGTCGATACCGCTGCCCCAACGGCTGGCGCCGTAATAGTAGAGGCTGGTCGGATCCGGGACGTTGGCGCCGTCGATATTCAGCTGATAGTAGTGGAATCCTTCATCCTGCGGGGCGGATTCGCCGATCCACGCGCCGTCTTCTCCCTTGGCGAGGTCGTACTTCACACCACCGATGTCCAGCTTCACGGACTGGGCGTCGGGAGCTTCCACGCGCACGCGGACGCAGCGCTCGGAATTGACCATCGGATACTGTTTGCCGGGCTGGTTGTTGGGAGAGGGGACGAAGTCCTCCTTGACCTGGGCGTTGGCGCTCACGCAGAGCACCGCGGCCACGAAGAAGAGCATTTTTTTCATCATATCAGTTATTAGAGGTTATTATAAGTCGGTTTCAATCTGCTTTCCCGTGTAATGCACGGTCACGGGCTCGCGGCCCTGGACATGGACGATAAAGTCGCGCTCCTTGAGCATTCCAGGGAAGGAACCCTTGCGGGCGGAGATCCCCAGACAACCCAAAGCATCGTTCCAGGTAAGGTCGATGGTGGAGTACGCGCCCTGCTCATAACCATAGCCGTCGCCCTCGTCTTCGTAGAGGGTGAACTGGCCGTCGGCGCCGGGATAAATCTCGATTTCGAGCGCGTCCCACGGCTTCTCGGAAGTGTACTGCACGGCAGGACCCATCGGCAGGATCGCGCCCGCTTTCACGAAGACGGGAATCTCGGAGATGCCGTAGTTGCGGGTGAAGGTCCGCCCGCCTTCCAGCCGCTCTCCCGTGTGGAAGTCATACCAGATTGTGCCTTCCGGGAGATAAGTCTCGAACGGCGCGTCGGTAACGCCGGTCAGGGAAGCGGTGCCGTCCTCATGGGGTTCCGTGAGCACCGGAACGGTGACCGGATGCACCAGGATGGACGGTCCGAAGAGATATTCGTCGCTGAGGGCCAATGCTTTCCGATCCTTGGCGAAGTCCATTGCCAGCGGGCGCATAATCAGCGCGTCCTCCAGAACGGTGGCTCCGGCGAGGGAGTAGATGTAAGGCATCAGCTTGTAGCGGAGCTTGATGGCGCGGAGCTGCTCGTCAAAGGCCCATTCGCCCGGCTTGCCGAAGCGATAGATTTCCGTCGTCAGCGGTCCGGAGGTATGGTTTCGCATCACGGGAACGAAGACGCTCCACTGCATCCAGCGGACCTGGAGCTCCTTCAAGGCGTCATTGTCCGTGCCGCCCTTGTACCAATAGTTGAAGAATCCGCCGATGTCGGTGTTCCAGTAGGGGATACCGCAGATGGAGTAGTCAAGGCCCGAAGGAATCTGCGCGCGGAGCACCTCCCAGCGGGACTGGACGTCGCCGCTCCAGCTGAAGGTTGCATAGCGCTGGATCCCGAAGGAGGCGCTGCGCGTCATCTGCACGGCCCGCTTCGCATAGCCCTTTGCCCGATAGTTCTCGTAGATGCCCATGTTGGTGACCAGCGGGAACGCGTTCCGGACGCTCCGCCAGCTGCCGTCGGCCGTCGGGTAATCATCGTCTTCCTTGGTCGGCCAGAAGTGGTCGGGCTCGGTGGAGTCGCTCCAGAGGGCGTCCACGCCCTGATCGACCAGGCCTTCCAGGTACTTCCAGTAGATTTCCCGGGCCTGCGGATTGAACGGGTCGTAGATCTTCACCCCGCCCGTCATCGGCCAGGTCTTGAAAGGAAGGAGGGCGTCGATGGCTTCGAGTTCCTTGAACTGCGGGGTCTCGGGGCCGAAGTCCGGCCAGATGGAGATGATGAGGTGCGCGTTGTTGTCATGGACATACGCGATCATCGTGTCCGCCCGCTCATACAGCGGGTTGTCGAACCGCATCGAGTTCCATTTCTCGTTCTCGCCCCAGTACTGCCAGTCCTGGACGATGCCGTCCAGCGGAATGCCCATTTCCCGGTGCGTGCGGAGCGCCTCGCAGAGCTCCTCGGTGCTGTGGTACCGCTCGCGGCACTGCCAATAGCCGTGCAGCCAGAGCGGAAACATTTCGGGCTTGCCGCCGAGCTGGTGCTCCGCGGCGACCATCTTGTCCAGGCTGCCGCCGTCGTACAGGAAGTAGAGGTCCGAACAGTCGGCGACCTCGCTCGTGAGGACGGTAGCATCGACAGTATCCTCGAAATCACTCATGCCGGGGTTGTCCCAGTAGAGCCCGTATCCCTTCTCCGAGCAGAAGAAAGGGATGTAGATGTGCATGTTCTCGTTCCACAGGTGGATCTGCTTCCCGCGGATGCTCAGGTCCGGATCCTGCCGCTGACCCATGCCGTACAGGAACTCGTCCGGTTCCGGATGCCAGCGCTGGGAGACCTTGTACCGGCCTTCATCCACATCGCCCGCGGGCCTGGGCTCGAACGTCGTTCCGCCCTCCTGCAGCAAGGTTTCCCCGGTGACGGGGTCGATGAAAGTGATGTCGCTGGTGGTTTTGTCGATGGAAACGGCCATCTTGCCGGTGTTCAGAACGACCGCCATTTCCGTCTCGGAGCGCTTTACCAGGACCGGCTGCGGCTCCATCACCACGGAATAGCTCTTTTTCTGCGCGGCGCCGACACCGTCGAGGGGATATTTCACCACTCGCACGATCTCGGGCGAGTATACAGTCACTTCACAAGTGAGCGCGTCGGTATCCAGCGTCTCGCAGACGACCTTGGGACGGTCGGCGCAGGAGACGGCGGCGAGGATGCCGAGCAGGATAGGAAAGAACCGTTTCATGGCTACAGGCCCAGGATGGATTTCGCTTCCGGAGTCAGGTAGGGGAGGATGTCGTCGTAAGAGAGCGTGAAGCCGGGCATGCCGGCAGAATAGGATGCAATCTCGTACTGCTGATAGAGGAAACCAAGTCCGTTCTCACTCGGGAACAGGGCCCAGGCGGGGAAGGGGATCGTTTCGCTGTCCGTTATCAGGATTTCGCCGATGTTCTCCAGGCTGATCTCTTCGCCGTAGTCGCTGAAATACTCCACCAGGCCCTTCTTGATGAGCGGCTGGATCTCTTTCAGGCAGCCGGGATCGAGGAAGTTCTCCACCAGTTCTCCGGTTTTCTTGTCGAAGGTCAGCGGGCCATGGCCGACGATGCCTCCGTGTGCGCCGCCCAGATAGGTGTAATCCTCGGAAACGAACACGACATAGCGGTCCGTCTCATCGGTCTTGATCAGGGAGAAGTCGTATTCCCACTTGGGCATGCTGAAGAGGATGAAATTCCGGTCCTCCTCGGTGAGTCCGTCGTTTTCATCGACACTGGCCACCCTTTCGGCATAGTCTTCCTCGGCGGCTTCGCCGAAGGCTTCCATGGACTGGTTCCAGTAGTAGTCGATCAGCGCCTTGGAATCGTTGGAATAGCCCTCGAAAGCGGGGAAAAGGCGGACGTCATCCCCGAAGGAGCCGACGTGGCTGAGCTGGTCGTCCATCACCTCGATGAGCTTCGCGCGGATCAGAGACGCCGGGCCCTTCGAAGGGACGGGCAGTTCGGCATTAAAGCTCATGTGGACGTGGTCCGTGGAATCGGCGCGCTCGAAGGTTTCCATCTTCAGTTCCGCCGGGGTGGGCTGGCAGGCGACGGCCGCCGCGACGGCGAGCCCGGCCAGCAAAAGTTTTCTCGTCAATTTCATTCTAATGTCAGTTTAAGCGGCCTCGGCCCTTCTCCAAGGCTCGGAGGCCTTGTCGATGAGTTCGAGGAAGTGCGCCTTGAGTTCATCCCAGCGATAGTAGGGGCCGGAAACGGGCTCGATGCCGGGGATGAGAACTTCCTTTTCGTTGTAGAGGACCTTGGTCAGGACCTCGCCTTTCTTGTTCTTGTAGAAGATCATCTGGCAGTTGGTGGCCATCGGGATCTGGAAGAAGGCGTACCAGCCCATGTTGTGGGCCTGCTGGTACGGCATGATC
>JAFYTP010000059.1 GCA_017558775.1 Bacteroidales bacterium
CATCTCCACGTCCAGGTCCAGCTGTCCCTTCGGTGCCGTGAAGCGGTTCACGGTGACGTCCCCGTCATAGGCGCAGAAGCATTCGTTCCGGAAAGAACCGCGCGCATCCGTCCACATGGCGGTAATCATGCCGTTCTGCAAGTCCAGGAAGCGCAAATAGTCCCGGGTATCGGGCTGCTCCGGCCGGCGGAAGGTGAGCGTAAAGGCTGTGTGCCTTCGTGGCCCGGCTTCGGGGTACAGAATCCTGTTGTCGAAATTCATGTACTTGTCGAAACCGGCCTTTTTCTGGGCCTCGTCCACCAGGGCGTTCGCCTCATCCGGCTTGCCCTCCAGCAGCAGTTGGCGGATGCGGGGCATATAGGGGCGCAAATCCGGAGGCAGGGGCGTCTCCGCCCATTTCGGCTCAAAGAGCAGCTCCTGGGTATAGGACATCACCTCGTTATAGGGCTGGCCAGATGCCTGGATGCGCAGGGAACCGTTGCCGGTGATGAAATCGTCCGAAGATTCTTCCGCGGGGGCGATGGAGCAGATATTGTGCTTCGGCAGGATGGCGGAGCGCTCCTCCACCGGAATATACGGGATGGCATACTCGAGCTTTTTGGTATCTATCTGAGCGATGGTGGTTCCCACCGCAAGGCACAGAAATGCGAAAAATGCTATTAACTTTTTCATGGCTAGTTTATTGGTTGGATAAAAATACGATTTTTCTATTATAATCAATTATTTGATGAAGAGCTTTGTCGATATATTCATATGCTTTATCGATTTTTGCAATGGGACGAGATTCCGGCGGCCGGGGGCCGCCGCTATCTCGGGGCCCTCCCGGGGGGTCCGTGCAACCACGTTGCAGCCCACGACCTGACGGTCGTTCGGCCTGTTTCGGTATCCGTCGTCCGGCGAGCAAGCTCTCCGTCCGCCGTATACCAAAACAGCCCGGCGCTTACGCGCTGGGCTGCAACTGGTTGCGGAGAGAGCGAGATTCGAACTCGCGATACCCTTTTGGGGTACACACGCTTTCCAGGCGTGCCTCTTCAGCCACTCGAGCATCTCTCCAATACGTATCCGGGGCCTTTCGGTCAAAACCGGACTGCAAAGGTAGTAAAAAAATTAGAAAATCCCACAAGACCGTAAAGATTTTGTGGGATTTTCCAAAAGTCGCTTATTGTTTGTCCATGGAGATGTTGGAGAGAATCAGACCGGAACGGGAAGTTCCTTCGTGGTTGTTGTTGTCCCACATCTCAAAGCGGAAGGTCATGGAAGGATAGGCTTCCGGATCGGCAACCGCCTGCCAGGCGCCCTGGTCGTCCTTTTGGAGGACGAGCGGAAGCGCGCCTTCGGTCACGGCGTTGTCGTACTGCAGACGGCCGGTACCACCTGCATACAGCGGGAATGCGTAATAGGTGGTCGTGGTGCCCGTACGGCCAACGGTCGTATAGGTGCCCGCATAAGCGCCAAGCGGAAGCATGAGCTGGTTCTTCTCCAGGTAAAGACCATTCACCTCAAGGTCAATGGTGACGGTGGTGGAGGAGGTGCTGGAAGAATAATCCATCTTCAGCTTGTATAATCCGTCGCCGCTTTCGGAGAGGGTGGCCTCCATGGGATAGTCGGTTTTTCCGTTGTGGTATCCGTGCCAGGTCCACTTGCCCAGCAGACCGGCATCGGCCAGGTCGAACTGTCCGATGGTGAAGGAACCGTTGATGGAGCCGAGTTTCCAGGAAACCTCAGCTTCGCGATATTCCTTGCCGGCATTTGCCTGGACGTGAGCCACCAGGTTCTCCGGAGTGACCGTGAACGTAATCCAGTCCGCCGAGCAGGTCGGAACGACCGGAGTTTCATTCGCGTCATAGGGGAAAGTGATGTCCTGCGCCTGGTTCTTGACGGTGATGTCTTTCCAGGAATATCCTTTGACGATGAGACCGAACTGCTGGACGATGGTCTTGCCCGTCGCGTTGCCGGCGGTCATGTTGACCACGGCGTAGCGGCTTTCCAGACCCTCGTAGGGATCGACAGTGACGTCAATCCGGTTTCCGGACACCGAGAGGTGGCACCAGTCGGCCTGGGCCGTCGTGGCCTGAAGCTGTCCGTCCGCGGGGGCGACTTCAATGTATCCGCTTCCGCCAATGGCCTTGAAGGCGATATTGGCACCGGCGGTCACATCGACGGTCGGGGGAACGATCTGTTCAAAATTGGGCTTTTCCGTACAGGAGAAAAGTGTCGCGAGAATTGCGAAACAAGCAATGTATCTTTTCATGGCAATATCTCCTATTCTTATTTGGTTTTACGGAAGGTCTTCAGATACGGGAGCTGGTAGGAGCCTCCGCTTCCGGCGAAGGAATACTTTTCGGCAGAATCGTAATAGGGGCTGTCGGCCGTATCGTCGGTGTCATAGTAGTAGAGCAGGAAAGAGGTGGTATTGAATTTTCTCGAACCGCCATTGTCCACCCAGTTGAAGGACGGATTTTCCCGGTTACCGTTCCACTCGGTGGCCATACCCAGGTCGGAATTCATCCAGAGACCGCCGGAATCGGGACCCAGCGCCCAAGGAAGCAGGACCACTATGTAACGGTCTTCGTCGATGATGACATCGTTGGTGCCGGGTTTGAGAACCGCCTGATAACGGAGCTCAAGCCGTCCCGTACGGATGTTGTACTCCATGAGGACGTCGAACTGCTTGCCCAGTCCCTTCGCCCGGTAGTTGACACCCGGCTCCTCAGGGACCAGCTCGATGTTGTTGATGGTCGAAGTGCTTCCGAACGAGCCATAGGTCAGGGAATAGGTTCCCTCGAAGAACTCATAAGGCAGCCAGTCCGAAGGAATGTGGCCTTTGAAGGTGATTCCGTTGGCGGGAGCGTGGAAGGTGGTGTCGCTCTGGGCGAGGTTGAAATTGAAGTCCAGACCGCTGAAGGTCTCTCCAAAGACCTCGACGGGGGTGTAGAAGGACAGGCCTCCTTCCGTGAGGATATAAGGAGTGGAAATCGTATTGGCGATGTCATACAGCGGATTTCCGTCCTTGTCCTTACCGTATTCATTCATCTCATAGGCGATGAACTGCCGGTTGCGGATATCGATATCACCGGTCACTTTGCTTCCGTTGATGAAGCCGTCGAAGGTGCTGACGTAGAAGTTCCGCTGGATGTCGTACATCTTGGCGTTGTAGGACTCGATGGACTCGGTCAGGGGGTGGAGGGTGCAGGTATTTCCATTCCGCTTGCCCTTCAGGCTCACGACCTTGTTCTCCTTGTCATAGCCGATGATGAAGAACTGATAGTCACCGCCACGACCCTCATAGTACTCGGAGCTGGCCGTTCCATACTTGTGAAGGATGGGGTTGTGGGTGTCGAAGGAGAGGACGGGGCCGCTGTCGGTGGTCAGCACATAGTGGCTCTTGTAGGCTTCGGTGGCGTTTTCTTCGCTCATGGCGATCACCTCACCTTTCTCGGTATCGAATTTCAGGGCGACGTTGATGCCGCCGAGATTGTAGTCCTCGTTTCCGACAAAGTATTCCATCCGCCAGCCGTACTGTTCGTCGCCCAGCATTTTCTCCAGGTCGGACAGGTATGAGGTCATACGCTCGGCCGAGGAGTCGTCGAAATAAGCGACATAGCTTTTCAGGCAGGACTGGGCGCTGAGAGCGACGAGTCCCGCGAGGGTGATTGAAAGAATTCTGTTGAGTTTCATTTTCTTAGCCCTCCTTTATTTGATCTCGATGCTGTGCAGGTCCACGTGGCCGTTGAAAACGTCCTGCTGACGGCGGATGACCGTGGCGCGGAGCACGTCAATGTCAATGTTGAAGGAATCCAGCATGTAATTCCGGACGATGTCGAGCTTGGCGTTGATCAAGGACCCTTTCGCGCCGGCTTTCTCGATCTGTTCGTTCCACCAGGCCTCATTGTGGGTGATGTACTCGGATAGCATCTCGGCGAAGTCTTCGCCGTCGGAATGCTGGGCGTAGGCGGTGATGTAACCGTTCTGGAGATACTCCTTGTTATAAGGAGAGTCGCTCCAGCTGTCAGCCACGTAGCTCGTACCGGTAATCATCGCAAAGTCCACCGGATAATCGATCGTCTGGTTCAGGATGTGGGTGAACTCATGATGGATGGTCTTGATGAAGTAATGGTTGAGGGATTCGACAGGGTCGCCCGCGAAATCGCCATAACCTTTTTCCATGGTCTCCTTCAGCAGGTTCACGCCCGCGAGGAAGATCTTCTTGCCACCCTCGGCGGTACCGAGGATGATGGTGCCGTTGTTGCGGTACTCCCATTCTCCCGTGAGGAAGAACATTTTCGGGAAATACTTGCGGGTGAAGGAAATGCCAGCCACCTCGTCGTAGGTCTCGACGCAGAGGTACTTCACCAGGTGGGCCATCACGATGGAATACTCGAAATCGGCCGGGATGGTGAAATAGTTCATGTCGGACTCGTTCAGCTCGAAGCGGTACTTGAAGTCGATGTTGTACGGCAGCAGGAAGTTCGCTTCCAGCCAGCGGTCAAAGTCATTCTGCTTGGTCTGGGTAACTTTGATGACGCTGTTCTCGCTCATCGTTTCCTTGACGCAGGACGCCGCGGAAAGAGCGGCCAGAATGATGGCTATAGAAAGGATATATCTTTTCATAAGGCTCATGCTTTACTGATTGTCACGCGGGTTAGGAGTGATGCCGGCGTCGCGGACCTTTCTCGGAATCTGGACGGCGGTACGCTTGTCGAACGGCTCCAGGGTGCCGGTCTTGCGATAAGGACGGCCCTCGGCGTTGATGATGCGGCGCTCCAGCTGGATACCGTAGCGCTTGATGTCGAACCAGCGGAGTCCCTGTCCCAGGGTCTCGACCCGCTTGAGGGCGAGGACGCACTGGACCATGTTCTCCTTCGTGGAACCTTCTTCCAGCTGGATGAACTTGGGATTCAGGTGCTTCTTGACGCGGGAGGTGTCCCAGACATGGTAAGGAGTGTCGTTGAACCAGCTGTTGACACGGTCGAGATCGAGCTCGCGCGGCAGATGCTCTTCGTCGCCGCTGGCGATGTTCTTGATCCAGAGGTTCATGTCGCTCAGCGCGGCGTCATAGTTGCCCAGGAGCGAATTGGCCTCGGCCCGTTCCAGCAAGACCTGGTCGGCGGCGAAAGCCGGATACACCGTGCGGTAGTAACCGATACGGGCCACCGGGTCCGTGAACTCGAACAGATAGGGGAGTTTCCAGAAGATGGTCTTGTCCAGGTTCGTGGCCTCGTATTCCTTCATGCTCATCCAATAGGTGCGGTTGCTGCCGTTCCAAAGGTTCGGGACAGCCTCTCCGGTCTCGTATTCGGCGAGGTAGTTGCCGTGGGCATAGCGGGAATAGACGGAGTACGGACCGAAAGCGAGACCCATCTTGGAATACGCCGTCATCAGCAGGAGGTTGCAGTTGAGGCTGGCGTCGATGTAGTGCTCCACGATCGCGGTGTACTTCTGGGTCATCTTGGACTGATACTCCCAGTCACGGAGCATGGAAGAAGGCTCGGAACCAAGGCACTTGGTCGCATATTCCACGCTCTTCTCGAACTTGCCGTAGTACAGATAGAAACGGGCGGCGAAAGCGTAGGCCGCTTTCTGGTTGAAGTGGTACTTCGGGACTGTGTAGTACTTGTCGGAGACATGGGGGAGGGCCGCTTCGAGGTCTTTCTCGATCTTGGCATACACCTCGGCCACGTTGCTGCGGTCGTATTCGGGAGTCAGCTGCGTCTCCGGCTTCTCGCTGTAGGGGATGCCGAGGTCGCTGGTGCTGGTCTCCGGGTTGTAGGCGATGCAGAAGACATTGACCAGGATGAAGTGGTTGTAAGCCCGGCACAGGAGCGCCTCGGAGCGCTCGGCGGAGAGGTCCACCGCACCCTTCTTGCTCAGGGAGTCAATGGCGGCGAGGGCCTCGTTCGCGCAGGCGATGGCGTGGTAGGAGGATTCCCAGACGGACTCCGGGTCCTCGTTGTCACCCTCGGTCACATCTTCCCAGGCGAAGACTTGGTCGATGAAACGGTCGGTTTCGGGGTTGTTGGCACCGTAGTCGTCCACGTTGTCGGACATGAACTCGGTGATCAGCATATAATCGGTAGGAGGATAGGCCGACGTCAGGAGGGCCTGGATCTTTTCCTGGGAATCGATCTCGGTCCGGTTGTCCGGCATCTTGTCAAGAAAGCTGTCGCAGCCGGCGAGCGCCAGGAGGCAGAGGATATATTGAATCTTTTTCATGACTTGCTTCTGTTTAGAATCCAAACTTGAACGTCATGGTGAACTGCTTCGGAACCGGAACGGCGACACCGCCGGTGTTGAAGAACTCGGGATCCTGGCCGTTCAGTTTCTTGTCAGCGTACAGGAGGAAGAGGTTGGTGGCCTGGAGCTTGAGGGAAAGGGTTCCCACGTGGAGGGCGTTCGTGACCTTCTTCGGGAAGTCGTAGCCGAGGGAGATCTCCTTCATGCGGATGAAGTCGCCCCGGGCGATACGGGCCGTGGAGTAGTTGTACGCGTTGTAAGCGAACGCCAGTTCCGTGTTCGTGCGGTTCTGGATGCTGGAAGCGATGACCGGAACGTCGGTGATATTCTCGTCGCCCGGAACCGTCCAGCGGTTGTTGAACTCCTTAGGCATGGAGTCGAGGTCGTTGTAGGAGCTGGAGAACACCGGGTCCAGACGGATCACGTTACCGAAGGAGTAAGTGATGAACACGTTCAGGCGCAGTCCCTTGTAGGTGAAGACGTTGCCGATGGAGCCCACGTCGGTCGGATCGGCGTTGCCGGAGTACTCGAGGAAGTGGAGCTTGTCGGGATCGGAGGTCTGGAAGTAGATGTCGCTCACGGAGACGTGGTCTTCCTTGAGGTCCCACTTGCCCGTCATGTTGTTCAGCTCATAGATGGCATCCTGGTCGCGGAAAGTCGGGAGACCCTCTTCGTTCAGGCCCATGAATGGGATGGAGAAGATACCGCGGACCGGATAGCCCTGCTGGGCGAAGCCGGAGCCGGTGATCAGGTTGATCACGCGGGTGGTGTTCTGGAGCTTCGTGACAATGTTGTGGGAGTGCGAATAGATGATATTCGTCGTCCAGTTGAAGTCACGGGTCTTGATGTTCTGGGTGGTGAGGCTGATTTCGAAACCGTCGGACTTCATCTCGGCCACGTTACCGTACTTGACGACCTCGCCGCCGACACCGGGCGTGTTGACCGGGCCGATCAGGTCGAAGTTGTTACGGGTGTACCAGTCGAAGGTGAAGTTGACGCGGTTGTTGAAGAAACCGGCTTCGAGACCGAGGTTCAGCTCGTTCTTTTTCTCATAGGTGAGCTCCGTGTTGGCCAGCTGGTCGATGTCCAGGGCAACCTCGCGGATGTTCGCGAACGGACGCCAGGGCGTCTTGCTGCTGATGACCACCATGGAGTTGGTCACGTAGGACGGGCCGCGGTCGGCGGTCAGGGAGTAGGAGGCCTTGAGGCTCAGGTGAGAGATGGCATCCTGAAGCGGGCGCCAGAACGGCTCGTCGCTGATGTTCCAGGCACCGGAGATGTTCCAGGTCGGGAGCCAGCGGGCGCTGCGGGACTTGCCCAGTTTGTTAGTACCTTCGTAACGGTAGGTGCCATTGAGCACGTACTTGCCCTGATAGGAATAGGTACCGTTGGCGAAGTAAGCTTCGCTGCGGTCGAACAGCCAGCCGTAGGAGAAGTAGTTGGAGTTCTCTTCGGAGCCCTGCTTGAACACCTGGTAGGCGTAGTTCGGAATCTCACCCATCGTGTACTGGAGACCCCAGCCGCGGAACCACGTGTTGTGGCGGGTGATGTCGGCCCATTCGGTACCGGCGAACAGGTTCACGATATGCTTGTCGGCGAAGGTCTTGGAGAAGTTGGCCGTCGCGCGGAAGTCATAGCTGAGCATGTTGTTGTCGGAACGCTCGTAGATACCGCCGTTCGGAAGGACGGAGATCGGAAGGGCGTAGGGGTTGTCCGGGTCGGTGTACAGGAACGGGTTGCGGGACCGGATGGTGGAAGTGCCCATCGCCCGGTAGGCCTGCGCCTGGTTGGAACCGTCCAGGATGTTGTGCTCCTGGGAGGTCTGGGTGTACTTGGCGGCCGCGATGGCGCTCAGTTCCAGTTCCGGAATGACCTTGTATTTGATTTCGCCCTGGACGCGGATGTCCTGGACGTTCAGGTCGATGTAGTTGTTGTTCAGCTCGTCCTTGATGTTGAACGGAGCGTAGTTGCGGGTGTAGTACTCGTCCGGATCCAAGGCGCGGGAAGTGTTCAGCGCGTAGGAGTACGGGTTGATGTCGAAGTCACGCTTGACCTCGCCATAGACCGGGTCGATTTCGCTGGACAGGGTTCCCGGAGCGCGCTGCTTACGGAAGGAAGCGTTGGCGATCATGTTCACCGACAGGTTCTGGAAGATCTTGTAGGTGGTGTTGAGGTTCGCCGTATAACGCTGCACGGAGCTCTGGAGGGTCCAACCCGGGTCGTCCATCAGGGAGAGGGAGGCGTAGTAGTTGGAGTTGTCCGTACCGCCGGAAGTGGACACGGAATGGTTGTGCTGGATGCTGTTGCTGAACAGCAGGTCGAACCAGTCCGTATTACGGTACTCGGCAGCCCTCAGATAGGCGGCGCGGGCCTCGGGCGTGTTCTGGAGACCGAACTTGCCGGAGGTTTCGTCGTACTGGGTGATGAGCTGGTACATCTTACCGTAGATACCGCTGTTCATCGAGTTCGCCGTCTCCGCATAGTTCAGGTAACCCTTCTGCTGGAGCTCCTGGTAGATGGACATCTGGTCCTGGGAGTTCATGATGTTGAAGGTGGAGTACATCGGCTTCAGGCGGACGGTATATTCACCCGTGTAGCTGATGTGGCTCTGGCCCGCCTTACCCTTCTTGGTCGTGACGACGATAACGCCCGCCATAGCGCGCGCGCCATAGATAGAGGTAGCGGAGCCGTCCTTCAAGATGTCGAAGGACTCGATATCGTCGGAGTTGAGGCCGGCGATGGCGGAGGAAATCAGGGTGGAAGCGTCACCGGAGGAGAGATCGTCGGCGGAGACGTCCACGACGTCTTCCATGATCACTCCGTCCACGACCCACAGCGGCTTGGAGGAGCCGTAGATGGACGTGGCGCCGCGGACACGGATCTTCGGCGCGGTGCCGAAGGTACCGGACACGTTCTGCACCGACACGCCCGCGACCTGGCCTTCCAGGGAACGGGAGATATCGGCGATACCGGCGAGTTTGGCGCTTTCGGCATCGACCTTGGTGGTGGAACCGGTCATCAGACGGCGGTCCACCGTCTGCATACCCGTAGCGACGGCGGCGTCAAGGACGGTGGAATCATCCTCGAGGACGAATTTCAGGGTGGTGCTGATGGGCTGCCGCTGATCCTTGTAACCCATACAGGAAGCAACGACATACTTGGCCTTTTCAGGCACATTCTTGAGCGTGAACAGACCGTCCAGGTCCGTCAGGGTACCCACGGACTGGAAGCCTTCCACGTAGACAGCCGCTCCAATGACGGGTTCTCCATTGGCGTCCACGACGGATCCGTTGACCGTCGATTGGGCCGATGCGAGAGCCGCGCTGCAAAGCAAGGCCGTCAGGAACACAATTAACCTTTGTTTCATCGGTTGTCTGTTGTTGGTTTATTTAACGTTGTTTTTGTCCAAAACAAAATAAGCAAGACTACAAAGGTCGTAATTATTCTCTATAAATGCAAGAAAATGAATAAGATGAATAAATATTCAATATAAAAAACGGGTGAGAGTTTGGATTTCTAGATTAGAATATCTAATTTTGGAGCCAAATGTGCCCAATGGTGCATAAGCGCCTGGATAGAAAAACATTTAATTCTTACTAATATGAAGAAAGAGTATCTTGAGCCCGAAGTGCGTATCGCACAGATCGGCTTCGAAGTGAATTTCCTCGCTTCGGGAATCACCCTGGGTGGGTTAGGAGGAGAAGACCTCGACGACCCCGATGATCCTTTCGATCCTTGGAACTAATTGTTTAACTCCCCAAAGAACGAAGATCATGAAGAAATTATTTTATAGTGTCCTTGCCCTCGCCGGCATTCTCGCCGTATCCTGCAACAAGGAAATCGAGGCTCCCGTCGCCGCTCCCGAACACACCGGGAATACCCACACCGTCACCCTGAAAGCCGCCTTCGCGCAGGAAGGGGAGACCAGGACTGCCTACGCCAACAACAAGACCTTCTCCTGGGTCGAGGGAGACGTCGTCTATGTCCGCTGCGTCAATGAGGAGGAAGAAAAATGGTATTGGGCCGAGTTTGCGGCGCAGTCTTCCGGTGCCACGACCGATCTGACCGGTGAGGTCGATGACGGCTATGAGCCTTATGACGTCGCCGTCTATGTCCCGGGTCCCAACTATGTGGGTTCCGTTTACTATAACGAGTCCACCGTCCGTGTCGTCGCTCCGATCAGCTACCATCAGGACGGCTACGGCCTGACGGAAGCCTCCGACGGCAATGAGCCGTATTGGAACTCCGTGGCGATTCCTTCCGACAATCCGCTGTCCCTCCTTCCGCTGGTTTCTGTGACGAAGGACGAGGTCCTTTACTTCCAGACCGCGATGGGCGCCCTGAAGCTCAACCTGACGGATGTCGACGCGACGGTCGACCATGTCCGCATCATTGCCGCCAACGATGGCGCCCTTGGCAACTATCTGATGGTCCAGGATGGTGAAATCCGGATGTCGGAGCCTTGGTGTGACGATGAAGGCCAGCGCTATGCCACCTCTTTCTGCGAGTACTATTTCAAGCCCGTTTCCGACGGTAAGGTTTCCTTCGTGATTCCGATGCCGGTCGGTACGCTGGCCGCCGGTTCCGAGATCGATCTGATGGATGCTGAAGGCAATGTCGTTTACAGAAGGGCTTTCCAGAAGGATGTGGTCATCCCCCGCAACAAGATCACCGAACTGGCCTCCCTTTCCACCCAGTCCGATTGGGAGTCTATCGGTATCGGCTATTTCTATGATTTGCCGATCTTCTACTACATGGGCTCGGACTATCTCGCTCCCGTCGAGATCTTCAAGGATAAGAACAACCCCAGTGTTTACCGGATTGACAATCCTTATCCGGTCGCTGCGGAAACCGCTGAATATACGATTAATGACTCGTATCTCCCGCTGCCTGAGTATTACACGCTGACCATTTCTCCGGACAACTTCGTCACTTATGACGATATGCATTCGGGTTATGGTGACGGCGGCCTCGACGGTGACGTCTTCAATGCCTGCCCGGGTGATTGGGGCGGAGACAATACATACAATTTCGTAGCCAGATATCAGGAGGACGGTACTCCTGCCAACATCATCATCTCTTCGCTGTACCTGTACAAGAAGGGAACCGGTTACTACTATTACTTCAATTCGGATTCCTACAAGTATATGTGGACGATGCTGCTGTTCCCTGGCATCGAGGACCAGTTGGATCTGTCTGCTGACGTGACGTTTGACGAAATCGCTGACGATAATGCCAGCCAGGCTGTCGGTCAGGTTACGGTGAAACTCGGCGACGATGTCCCGAGTGCTTATGTGGTGATTGCCGCTAATGAGGCTGACGCTGAGGCTGCGGTCGCCGCCGGCAAGGGCGTTGAGGTTTCCGGTGAGGAATCCACCGTCATGGTGAATTTCCCGGCGGAAGCCCCGACTGGAAAGTATATCGCTTATGTCAAGACGGTTGCTCCGGAAGGTTTCACCGCGAACTGCGCCCTGGGCTTTGCTTCCGATCCTTTTGATTATTTCCGTTCCGATGAGGACCGTCAGCTGACTGCCGCGGATATCGTCGGTACTTACACGGCGACCAACTATTACAATAATGGTGGCTGGACGGCAAATCCGGTTACGATGACCATCGTCGTTGAGGAAAGCGACGATCCGCTCTCCGGTGAGATTATGTTTACCGATGTTTGCCCGGAGGTCCTGTCTCCCCTTGGCTCGGTGAAAAAGGTCTCTGCGGTTTATCCCGACTTCAACACCGCTACGGGTGCAATCACCATCAACGCTAAGTCTGAGATTTATAAAGTGAAAACGACCACTTATTCTCTGGCGAATTTCTACGGTGATAACATCTCGCTCATGTTTACGACGGACGGAACCATCTATCTGGAAGCGAATATCGCTTTCTACGATGGTGATACCCGTAAGGCCTGGACGAACACGAAGGTGACCTTCAGCAAGGCTTCTTCCGCTTCGGCTCCGGCGCTGGCTCCTGCCCAGCAGGGTCCGGTCTCCTTCGAGGCCGCTTCCGAACAGTCGGCTTCCCGTCCGGTTCCGATGCTTGCTCCTAAGGGTCTCCTCTACATGGGGAAATAAGCCTGAATATTCATAAAGGAAGCCCGGCCATCTGGTCGGGCTTCTTTTGTATTATATCCAAACGTCCGCTTACAGCGTATCCTGCTTCAACTGCTCCACGAAGCGGTTGATCCGCTGGAGCTCCCGCGGGATGGGAATCGATTGCGGGCAGTGGGAGAGGCATTCGCCGCATTGGATGCAGTGGTCGGCCTGGCGGAGGGTCGGGATGGCCCGGTCGTAGCTGACCAGATAGGCCCGCTTGAGTTTCTTGTAGTCCTTCTGTTCCTGCGTCTGGGGATAGCGTCCATCCTGGATAGCTGTGTTGTAGTGCTTGAAGATGCCGGGAATGTCGATGCCCCACGGGCACGGCATGCAGTATTTGCAGTCGGTGCAGTTCACCGTCGGATACGCCTTCATCTTGAAGACCATCTCCTCCAGGAACGCCAGTTCCTCGTCGGTCAGGGGTTTGAAGTAAGTGAAGGTCTTGATATTGTCGATGAGCGGGTCCATGTTGGTCATGCCGCTCAGGGTGCACAGGACGCGGGGATAGGTGCCGCAGAAGCGAAAGGCCCAGGACGCGATGGACTTGTCCGGCTCGCGCTCCTTCATCTGGGCCGCGATGTCGTCCGGGACATTGGCCAGGCGACCGCCCAGGAGCGGTTCCATGATGACGATGGGAATGCCGCGCTTGTCCAGTTCGTTGTACAGGTAGATGGCGTTGGCGTTCCGGGCGTCGGCATGGGTCCAGTCCACATAGTTCATCTCGATCTGGACGAAATCCCAGTGGTATTCCCCGCGGTCGTGCAGGGCGATGAGTTCGTCAAACTCCGAGGGCTTGCCGTGGAAGGAGAATCCCAGGTTGCGGATGCGTCCCGCCTCCCTTTCCTTGACAAGGAATTCCATCATTCCGTTATCCACATACCGCTGGCGGAAGGCGGCCACGCCGCCGCTGCCGATGGCGTGAAGGAGGTAATAGTCGAAGTAATCCGTCTTCAGCTGTTCGAAGGAGTCCTTGTACATCTGAAGGGATGCCTCGGGGCTCTGGTCGCCGAAATTGGACAGTTTCGTGGCGATGAAGTATTTATCCCTTGGATGGCGGCTCAGGGCGATGCCCGCGGCCTTTTCCGACTGTCCCTGCAGGTAGGCGGGGGAGGTGTCGAAGTAATTGACACCGTGCTCGATGGCGTAGTCCACCATCTCGTTGACAGCTTCCTGGTCGATGACCATCTGCCCGTCCTGGTCGATCATCGGCCAGCGCATGCAGCCGAAGCCCAGGAGGGACACCTTGTCCCCATTGACGGGATTCACGCGGTACACCATCTCCCCGGTTCCTTCCTCGACCGCGACGGCCTTTTTCTTCGGGGCGCACCCCACGGCGGCGGCACTCAAAGCCAGCGCCCCGGCGCCCGTTATCTTGATAAAGTCTCTGCGTTCCATAATCTTGTCATTTCGAGCTTGTCGAGAAATCTAATCCAAATGGCTGTGACGTCCGTTCACGGTGATGGCGCTGATGGGCCGCGCCGGGCACAGGTTCTCGCAGGCGCCGCAGCCGATGCACTTCTCCTCGTTGACGACGGGACGGCGGTAGCCGGTCTCCTCGTCCTTGACGAGCATGATGGCGCCGGCGGGGCAGTGGCGGGCGCAGTTGCCGCATTCCACGCCTTTCTCGACGACGCAGAGGGTGGGATTTACGCGGGCGGTGCCCACATGGTATTGCGTCTTTTCCTCCTTGGTGATCTTCCGGATGGCCCCGGCGGGGCAAACCTCGGAGCAGCGGGTGCACTCCGGACGGCAATAGCCGCGCTCATAGGACATCTCCGGCTGCATGAAATGCTTGAGGTCTGTCGATGGCCGCAGCACATTGTTCGGGCACTCCGCCACGCACAGCTGGCAAGCCGTGCATCGACGGTAGAAGTCCATGACACTCTTCGATCCGGGCGGCGTCAGGGGGATGTCGCGCTCCGGCACCTCCTTGTCCAGGAGAGTGGCGAACCCGCCATCGACCTTCTTCTCCTGCGCCTTCAGCGTAGCTGCCCCCACGGCCATCGCCGCCCCGGCGATGAACGCCCTGCGGCCGGTGTCAGCAGATGCCCGATCAGGTCGGGCATGACGGGTATTGTTAGGTCGGGCATGACGTTCGTCATTGCCGGCTTGCGTTTTTTCGTCATTGCCGGCTTGACCGGCAATCTGTTTTCCCCAGGCGAAGCGATACTTCAGCGCCCCGAACTTGCAGTCCTCGAGGCAGTTGAAGCAGTCTACGCAGCGGGAGTAATCGATCTTGTGTTCCGCGATATTGATGCACGCCGCCTTGCAGTTGTGTTCGCAGACCTTGCAGTTCTTGCATTTGTCCGCGTCGATGACCGGGCGGAACATCGCGAAGCGGGAGAAGAAGCTCAGCGTCGTGCCGACCGGGCAGATGGTATTGCAATAGGTACGCCCGTTCTTCCACGCCAGGATGACAACCACAACCAAGGTAACGATAGCCACGATGAAGGTAGGCAGGCTCCGCAGCCAGACCTCCTTGTCATAGAAAGCATAGCTGTTGGCCCGTTCCGCCATCGATGCGAACAGATTGTTGATCCAGATATAAACCGGCTGGAACAGGTTCTGGACGATGCGTCCCCAGGCGCTATACGGCGCCAGCAGGGCGACAAGCGCCTGCACGCCCACGATGAGCGCGATGACGAACAAGGCCCAAACCCCATAACGCAGCCACTTCATCTCGGGACTGAAACTATACGGCTTGCGGTTTTTCTTCTTACGCTTGCGCGCCACATTCAGGTGCGCCACCCCGTCCTGGAACACGCCCAACGGGCAGATGACGGAGCAGTAAACCCGGCCGAACACCAGGGTCAGCAGGACAAGGCCGATGATGACGGCGACATTGACGGCCAGTACGGCCGGCAGGAATTGCACCTTCGCCATCCAACCGAGCCATCCGTGCAAAGCCCCGGTGAAATCCAGGAACAGCAACGTGATGCCCAGCCAGAACAGGATGGCCAGCGCAACGCGGATTTTTTTGAGCATGGGGTACCTTCTATTGGTTGTATGGACAAAGATAGCAAAAATCGCTTAATCCAGGACAACCAATGCAAGGGAAGGATGTGAAAATGTAAGTTTTACGACGTCGTCAACGGCCCGGTTCAAAGTCGCCGGCCACCAATTGTCGAACACAACGGCGTCCGTCGGCCACTGCAGCCCCTCGGACTTGATTGTCAATGAATTATCGGGCGAGAATAGGGAAACGCGCCTCCCTTTCCCCACATGAAGCTCGCAAGAATCGGTCAGCGGAAACGCCGTGGAGTAATCGGACACCGCCTCGATCCGGATATCCCCGAGCTCGAACATCCGAGTATATTCCATCAGAAGCCCCAGATTGCCGATGGTATGATCCTCCCGCCGCCCGCTGGCGCCGAGGATGTGGATTTCCTTCACATCCGGATGATGCGTGAGCACATACCGCATCGCCTTCGTCTGATCATTATCATCCTGCTCCGACTCGTGCACGATAATGCCCTCCAGCCTTTTCTGCCACGCCTTCGGCAGCGTGTCCATATCCCCGACCACCGCCTCCGGCATCCTCTCCTGCCCATACCTCCGCTTCCCATACCGCAGATACTTCACCACCGACCCATCGCAGCACACGACCACATCGGCACTATCCAGCAAATACAGCGGATACGCCTTTCTCGGGAACTCCCCATCACATAAGATGACGATGCTTTTCATTTGAAAACACGCTTTAGTGGATGGCGGTCTTTTTTCAAACCTATGCCACCCTCGGCTTTATAAGAGGGAGGGGCCCATCGAAGATGGGAGGGACCGCGAAGCGGGGGTTTGAAAAAAGACTGCCATCCACCATCTATTCGTCTTCAGAAGGTTTAGTCTTATCAATTTCAGCTTTGGACGTACCCTGGGAGGTCGTATAGGACTCAGGCTCCCTGAATCCAAGAAGGAAGGCCTTCACATCCATGCGCTTCTTTCCAGCAAGCTGAATGTCGGTAAGCGCGAGCGCACCATCCTGAGTGGCGATGGCCAAATAGTTCTTCCCATCGGAGAGGACGGTACCGGGAGCGGCGTGGAGGTCGGAGCGCTTCTCGCCGAAGAAGATTTTCAGCTGCGTCGCCTGACCATCCTTCACCAGCTCGGTGAAAGCGCCCGGGAACGGAGAGAGACCGCGGACGAGATTGTAGATGTTCCGGGTGGTGTCGTTCCAGTCGATGTGCTGGAGCTCGCGGGAGAGCTTCGGCGCCGGATGCAGGACCTCGGAACCCTGGACGAAACTACGCTGGACGCGCGTCTCGACATCCTTCGTGATGATACCCTCGACCGTCTGGACGACCAAATCGGCACCAATCGCCATCAGTTTGTCATGGACGTCACCGGCAGTGTCCGTCGGCTCGATCCG
This sequence comes from Bacteroidales bacterium, assembly GCA_017558775.1. GTDB lineage: Bacteria > Bacteroidota > Bacteroidia > Bacteroidales > UBA932 > Cryptobacteroides. Next base: position 16,696 of record JAFYTP010000059.1, read on the forward strand.
GCATTCCTGACGCAGCAGGATACCGCCCGTGTCGATCTTCTGGTCGATCATAAAGGTGGTCACACCGGTGAGGTTCTCCCCGTTGATGACGGCCCAGTTGATCGGAGCCGCGCCGCGGTACTGCGGCAGGAGGGCGGCGTGGAGGTTGAAAGTGCCCAGCTTGGGCATCTTCCAAACCACCTCCGGGAGCATCCGGAAACCGACCACCACGAACATATCGGCTTTCCAGGCCGCGAGAGCCTCCAGGAAGGCCGGATCCTTGAGCTTGTCCGGCTGCAGGACCGGAAGGTCGTGGGCCACCGCGAATTTCTTCACGGCGCTCTCGTTCATCTTGAGGCCGCGGCCGCTGGGCTTGTCAGCCACGGTCACGACGCCGACCACTTTATAGTTGCGGCCCTGCATCAGGGCTTCGAGCGGGGCCACCGCGAATTCCGGCGTACCCATATAGACAATGCGGGTCTTCTTGAAGAAGGACATAACCTTGGTGGTAAGTTTGCGGCTCCAGGTCTTGAAAGCGTCCAGGTTGATGGACTTCTCCCGGATGGCCATCCACGTGAGGAAAATGCCTATGGGAACCAGGACGAAGGCCGATATGAAATTGCCGATGAAAGGAGAGGTGGAACCGTCGCGGGCCAGTTTCGTGCCTGAGATGTCCACGACCCAGTAAAGGACGAAGAACAGCATGGCCACCACGGCCGGCGTGCCGAGACCGCCCTTTCGGATGAGCGAACCAATCGGTGCGCCGATGAAGAAGAGGATGAAGCAGGCGAGCGCCTGGGCGTATTTCTTCCAGATTTCCACCTCGCTCAGACGGAGGAGACGGCTGTACTCGTAAGCTTCCATTCCCTGCGTCTGGACGGTGGACTGGATCTGCGACGCCGCGGCAGAGGCCGATTCATACGCCTGCTTGAGCTTGTGCGGATCGTCCCATTTCTCCGGTTTCTTCTCCAAATCGTAAGGCTTCTTTCCCGGATCTTTCCAAGTCGAATCCAGCTGCGACTGCCACGCCAGGGCATAGCTGGTCCGGAGTTCGTGCAGGTATTTCTCCACGCCCAGATTCGACTTCTCGGCCAGCGAGTCGCGGAACGGAACGAGTTCGGTGTTGCTCCGGGAACGGACCTGGTCGCCATAGCGGGCGGAGTCGGAGTGCTGGAAAGCGTAGTTCTCCAGCGGGATAACCATCTCCTGGCGGGAGAAGTGGATGCGCTGCAGGGCGAGGGTCGTGTCGCGGTAACGCTTGGTATTGGTCTCCTGATAGTTGGTACCGTTGTACAGCTGGAAGGTGAGGTAGTCCTTGGCTTTGGACATCTTCATCATACCGCTGTCGGCAACGGTCACGCGGAGATTGCCCTTGTCGGTCGTATGGTCGTACACCATCACCCCGTACATCATCCCGTTCTCGTCATTCCGGTCGTCGATGCGGAGGATGTATCCTTCGATGCCGTCGTAGAACGTGCCCAGCGGGATCTTGATCTCGGATTTGGTCCGGCCGATGTCGTCCCGCATCGTATAGATCTGGTTGATGGAGTAGGGGACCAGGCGGTCGCCGATGAAGAACGCGGCGACGCTGATGAGGGCGCTGGCGAGGATGACAGGCGCCAGGATGCGGGCGAGGGAGATGCCGGACGCCTTCATCGCGGCCAGCTCGTAGTGCTCGCCCATGTCGCCGAAGGTCATGATCGATGACAGGAGCGTCGCCAGCGGCAAAGCCAGCGGCAGCACCTGGCAGCTTCCCCACATCAGGAACTCTAGGATCACCTTGAGCTCCAGTCCCTTACCGACCAGTTCGTCGATGTACAGCCACAGGAACTGCATGACCAGGATAAAGATGACGATCATCAGGATCGCGAAGAACGGTCCGATGAACGACTTCAATATGAACTGGTCCAGTTTCTTCATTTACGCAGTTGCCAGGTCCACGAGGGTGTCGAGGGCGGTGCGGAGGTTCGCGGCGTCGCGGCCGCCGGCTGTGGCGAGACCCGGCTGTCCGCCACCGCCGCCCTGGATGAGCTTCGCGGCTTCGCGGATGTCCTTGCCGGCGTTCTTGCCCTTGGCGACGAGGTCGTTGGAGTACATCAGCAGGAGGTTGGGCTTGCCGCCGAACTCAAAGGCGCCGGCGAGCACGAGGTTCTCGGCCTTTTTCTGCAAAAGGAGGGCCATGTTGCGGGCGAAGCCCGGCTCCACGCCCATCTCGAAGGTGGCGACGCGGATGCCGTTCACCGTCTTGGCCTCGGCGTAGAGACGCTCGGCGAGCTGCGCGGCCTTCTCGGCCGCCGCGGCCTCGAGTTGCTTGCGCGCCTCGGCGTTCTCCTCCACCAGCTTCTGGATGGAAGCGGCGAGGTCGGGCGTGTTGTTGAAGAAGCTGCGGGCGCCGCGGAGCATCTGCTCCATCGTGTGGACATAATTCTCGGCGGCCTCGCCCGTGAGGGCCTCGATCCGGCGGACACCGGCGGCGATGGCGCTCTCGGACACGATCTTGAACAGGCCGATGTTACCGGTGGCGGAGGTGTGGGTGCCGCCGCAGAGCTCCACGGAGTCGCCGAAGCGGACCACGCGGACGGCGTCGCCGTACTTTTCGCCGAACAGGGCCATCGCGCCCATCGCCTTGGCCTCTTCCATCGTCGCGTCGCGCTTCTCCCAGAGGGCGTTGTTGGCGCGGATGAGGGCGTTGACCTTCTTTTCGGTGGCGAGGAGTTCCTCGTCGGTCATCTTGGCGAAGTGCGAGAAGTCGAAGCGGAAGTAATCCGGGCACACGAAGGAGCCCTTCTGCTCCACGTGGGTGCCCAGGATTTCACGCAGGGCCTCGTGGAGGAGGTGCGTGGCGGAGTGGTTCGCGGCGATCTTCGCGCGGCGGGCGGCATCGACATGGAGGTCGAAGCTCTCGGTGCCGTCGGCGGGAAGGCGCTCGGCGAGGTGGATGGTGAGGTTGTTTTCCTTGACGGTGTTGAGGATGGCGATCTTCTCGCCGGAGGCGCTCACGATGTAGCCGGTGTCACCCACCTGGCCACCCATCTCGGCATAGAACGGGGTCTTGTCGAAGACGAGCTGGTAGAGCTCCTTGTTCTTCTGCTTGACGATGCGCTGCTTCAGGAGCGTCGCGCCTTCGTAGTCCAGCAGGTCGTAGCCGAGGAATTCCACCTCGTCGCCGCTCGCGAATTCCACCCAGTCGCCAAACTCGTTGGCGGTGGCGCTGCGGGCGCGCTCCTTCTGCTTGCCCAGCTCCACCTGGAAGCCTTCGAGGTCCACGGTGTAGCCTTTTTCGGTGGCGATCAGCTCGGTCAGGTCGATCGGGAAGCCGTAGGTGTCATACAGGACGAACGCATCGACACCGGAGATCACCTTGGTGGCGGCGCTGCGCTCGATGGTGTCCTCCAACAGGCGGATACCGCGGTCCAGCGTACGCAGGAAGGCGTTTTCCTCCTCGCGGATGACGCTCTCGACGAGCTTCTGCTGGGCCTTGAGCTCCGGATAGGCCTCGCCCATGTCCTCGACCAGCTGGGGAACCAGCCGTGTGAGGAACGGCTCCGTGAAGCCCAGGAACGTGTAACCGTAGCGGACGGCGCGGCGCAGGATGCGGCGGATGACGTAGCCGGCCTTCACGTTGGAAGGAAGTTGACCGTCGGCGATGGAGAAGGCGATGGCGCGGATGTGGTCGGCGCAGACGCGCATAGCCACTTCCACCTTGTCGTTCTCGTGGTACTTGTGACCGGAGAGCTCCTCGAGCTTGCCGATCAGGCCGCTGAACACGTCCGTCTCGTAATTGGAGGTCTTGCCCTGCAGGACCATGCA
>JAFYTP010000060.1 GCA_017558775.1 Bacteroidales bacterium
TCCGATCGTGATCGGCCAGGCCGCGGAATTCGACTATGCCGGCACCCAGGCGTGCCTCGCCCTCAAGGAAGAGGGCTACCAGGTGATCCTGGTGAACTCCAACCCCGCCACCATCATGACGGACCCCAACATCGCCGACAAGGTGTACATGGAGCCCCTCACGCTGGAATATGTGGCCAAGATCATCCGCTACGAGCGTCCGGACGCCCTCGTGCCCGGCCTCGGCGGCCAGACCGGCCTGAACCTGGCCGTCCAGCTGGCCAAGAAAGGCGTGCTGGAGGAGTGCGGCGTGGAAATCCTGGGAACTTCCTTCCAGAACATCGAGAAGGCCGAAGACCGCGAGCTCTTCAAGGAACTGTGCCTGTCCATCGACGAGCCGGTAATTCCCTCCGAGATCTGCTACAGCATCGCGGAAGGCCTCGCGGCGGCCGAGGAAATCGGCTATCCGGTCATCCTGCGCCCGGCGTTCACGCTGGGCGGAACGGGCGGCGGCTTCGCCAACAACCCGGAGGAAATGGAAGACATGATGCGCAACGCCCTCTACCTCTCCCCTGTCCATGAGGTCCTGGTCGAGAAGAGCATCAAGGGTTACAAGGAGATCGAATTCGAGGTGATGCGCGACGCCAACGACACCGCCATCGCCATCTGCTCGATGGAGAATATCGACCCTGTGGGTATCCACACGGGCGATTCCATGGTGGTGGCTCCTGCCCTCACCCTTACCGACAAGGAATACCAGATGCTCCGCGACAGCGCCCTCAAGCTGATCCGCGCCCTGGATATCGCCGGCGGCTGCAACGTCCAGTTCGCCCTGGATCCGCTGTCCTTCAAGTACTATATCATCGAGGTCAATCCGCGCGTGTCGCGTTCCTCCGCCCTGGCTTCCAAGGCCAGCGGCTTCCCGATCGCCCGCGTCACGGCCAAGATCGCCGTGGGCCTCACCCTGGACGAGATCACCGTGGCCGGCGCTCCCGCTTGCTGCGAACCCGCCATCGACTATGTGGTCGCCAAGGTGGCCCGCTTCCCCTTCGACAAGTTCAGCGAGGCATCCAACGAGTTGGGCACCCAGATGAAGGCGACGGGCGAAGTGATGTCCATCGGCCGCACTCTGGAGGAGAGCATCCTCAAGGCGATGCGCTCGCTGGAGTCCGGTTGCTGCCACATCCACAAGAAGAAATTCGACGACTGGAGCGAGGAGCAGCTGCTGGAGTACATCTCCACGCCGACCGACGACCGCATCCACGCCATCGCGCAGCTCCTGCGCCTCAGGATCGACCTGTCCCGCATCTACGACCGCACGAAGATTGACATGCTCTTCCTGGAGAAGATCTACAACATCGTCCGGATGGAGCGCAAGGTCAAGGCCGCTCCCGGCGACGTGGAAACGCTGCGGGAAGCCAAGCGGATGGGCTTCGGCGACAAGTTCATCGGCCAGCTCTGGGGCTGGTCCGAGGCCGACGTCATCCGGCTCCGCTTCAAGGAGAATATCGTCCCTGTGTATAAGATGATCGACTCCTGCTGCGCCGAGCACGAGACCTATGTCCCTTACTTCTACTCCACCTACGAGCAGGAGAACGAGTCCATCCCTTCGAATCGCAAGAAGATCCTGGTGCTGGGCTCCGGCCCGATCCGCATCGGCCAGGGCGTGGAATTCGACTATTCCACCGTCCACGCCATCTGGGCCATCCGCGAGGCCGGTTACGAGGCCATCATCATCAATAACAACCCGGAGACCGTCTCCACGGACTATACCATCTCTGACAAGCTGTACTTCGAGCCGCTCACCACGGAGGACGTGATGAACGTCATCCACATGGAGAAGCCGGACGGGGTGATCGTCACCCTCGGCGGCCAGACGGCCATCAACCTGGCCGGTCCGCTGGAGGAGTTCGACGTGCCGCTCATCGGCACCGGCCTCGAGGCCATCGACAATGCCGAGGACCGCAAGCTCTTCGAGGCGATCATGCGCAAGACCGGCATCCCGCAGCCGAAGGCCCACGCCGTCACCACCGTGGAAGAAGGCGTGAAGGCGGCCGAGGACATCGGCTATCCCGTCCTCGTGCGTCCGAGCTTCGTGCTGGGCGGCCGCGCGATGATGATCGTCGGCAACGAGTCCACCCTGCGCCACTATCTGGCCAATGCGGTGGAAATCAATGAGAAATCCCCGGTTCTGGTCGATAAGTACATCATGGGCAAGGAGACGGAGGTCGATGCCATCTGCGACGGCGAGAACGTCTTCATCCCGGCCATCATGGAGCATGTGGAGCGCACCGGTATCCACTCCGGCGACAGTATCAGCGTGTATCCTTCCTTCAGCCTGAGCCCGAAGGTGAAGCAGGAAATCATCAATGACACCATCAAGCTGGGCAAGGAAATCGGCATCGTGGGCCTGTTCAACATCCAGTTCATTGTCGATAAGAACGAGGACGTGTATGTGATCGAGGTCAATCCGCGCAGCTCCCGCACCGTGCCGTTCATCTCCAAGAGCACGGGCATCCCGATGGCGAAGATCGCCACCCGGGTGATGCTGGGTGAATCCCTGAAGGACCAGGGCATCACGGAGGTGTACTTCCCGGAGCGGAAGAAGCACTTCGTGAAGACGCCGGCCTTCTCCTTCGGCAAGATCAAGGGTATCGACACTTACCTCTCTCCGGAGATGAAGTCCACCGGCGAGGCCATCGGTTACGACAAGTCCCTGAACCGGGCGCTGTACAAGTCGCTCCAGGCTTCCGGCATGGACATCAAGTCTTACGGTACCGTCTTCGCGACCATCGCGGACAAGGACAAGGAGGAGGCGCTTCCGCTGATCCGCCGCTTCTACAACCTGGGCTTCAACATCGAGGCGACCAAGGGTACTGCCGAGTTCCTCAAGGAGCACGGTATCCGGACCAAGACGCTGAAGAAGCTCCGCGAGGGCAGTGACGAGATTTACCAGGCGCTCCGCAAGGGCCACGTGAAATACGTCATCAACACGATCGACCTGAACCAGAAATCCAGCCACCTGGACGGTTACGGTATCCGCCGCTGCGCGGTGGAGAACAACGTCACGATCTTCACGGCCCTGGAGACTGTGAGGGTGCTGCTGGATGTGCTGGAGGAGATTACGTTGGGTATTTCAACTATTGACGAAGAATATAAGTAATGATTAAAACCCACTATACCATCGTAGAGAACACGCCAATCGCGCCCAAGACCTTTAAGTTGGTTTTGAGCGGTGAGGGTGTCGTGGAAGGAGAGTTTGTGAATATCGGGATTCCAGGGTATTACCTGAGGAGGCCGTTGTCGGTTTGCGACAAGGAGGAGGGGCAATTTACGGTGATATATAAGGTTGTTGGCGAGGGGACGAAAGTGCTGTCGGAGATGCCTGCGGGAGCGAGTTTGGAAGTGCTGACCGGACTGGGACGGGGGTTTGACCCGGATGCGTGCCAGGAGGAGGCATTGCTGGTTGGCGGAGGGCTTGGTGTGCCGCCGCTGTTCCTGCTGGCGAAGGAGTTGAAGGCGCGCGGGAAGAAGGTGACGGCGGTGCTGGGATTCAACCGGGCCGACGAGATCATCCTGGCCAGCGAGTTCCGGAACCTGTGCGACGAGGTGATGGTTTCCACTGTCGATGGTTCCGTCGGGGTGAAGGGATTCGTCACCGATGCCCTGAAGGTCCTGAAGCCGACGTATGATTACTTCTACACGTGCGGGCCGATGGTGATGATGAAGGCGGTGTGCGCGGCGCTCAAGAAGCGCGGCGAGGCCAGCCTCGAGGAACGGATGGGCTGCGGCGCCGGATTCTGCTATGGGTGCAGCATCCAGACGAAAAAAGGCCCCCGGCGCGTCTGCAAGGACGGTCCGGTGTTCAAAAAGGAGGAACTGATATGGTAAAAGACCTGTCTGTCGATCTCTGCGGCATCCGCCTGCAGAACCCCGTGGTTCCCGCCAGCGGAACTTTCGGATTCGGCTTGGAACTGGCCGACAGCATGGACCTGAACGTCCTCGGCGGCATTTCCCTCAAGGGGACGACCCGGGAGGCCCGCTACGGCAATCCCACGCCCCGTATCGCCGAGTGCGACGGCGGCATGATCAATTCCGTGGGCCTGCAGAATCCGGGCATCGACGCGCTCGTGAACGAGAAGGTCCCCGCCCTCCGGAACAGCTACAACGGCTGTGTCATCGCCAACATCAGCGGTTTCTCGCTGGACGAGTACCAGGAGTGCTGCGCCAAGGCCGATGCCTGCGAGGGCATCGACATTGTCGAGGTCAATATCTCCTGCCCGAACGTGCACAATGGCGGCATGGCCTTCGGCACCGATCCCGCCTCCGCGGCGGAGGTTACTAAGGCCGTGAAGGAAGTGTGCCGAAAGCCCGTTTTCATCAAGCTCAGCCCGAACGTGACGGATATCGTCGCCATCGCCCGCGCCTGCGAGGACGCCGGGGCCGACGGTCTCACGCTCGTGAACACTTTCCTGGGGATGCGCATCGACATCGCCCGCCGGAAGCCCGTGATCGCCAATGAGATGGGCGGTTACTCCGGCAGGGCCATCTTCCCGGTCGCGCTCCGGATGGTCTATCAGGTCGCCCACGCCTGCGTGATTCCCGTAATGGGTTGCGGCGGGGTGGCATCGGCCCGGGACGTCATCGAAATGATGATGGCCGGCGCCACGGCCGTGCAGGTGGGCGCGGAAAACCTCCGCAATCCTTTCGCCTGCCCCGAAATCATCGCCGAACTTCCCGCGCTGATGCAGGAACTCGGCATCGACACTTTACAAGAAATCATCGGAACTGTATGAACAGAGACGTCATCATCGCTTGCGACTTCAGCAGCCGCGAAGCTACGCTGGAATTCCTGGACCGCTTCCCCGCCGGCCGCAAGCCGTTCGTGAAGATCGGCATGGAACTCTTCTATGCCGAAGGCCCCGCCATCGTCCGCGACCTCAAGGCCCGCGGGCACAAGGTCTTCCTGGATCTCAAACTCCACGACATTCCCAATACCGTCAAGAAGGCCATGAAGGTGCTGTCGAACCTCGATGTGGATATGGTCAATGTCCACGCCGCTGGCACCGTCGCCATGATGCGGGCCGCTTTGGAAGGGCTCACCCGTCCGGATGGGACGAGGCCCCTGCTGATTGCCGTGACGCAACTTACTTCCACCTCCGAGGAAGCCATGCAGAAGGAACTTCTCATCGGAGCTGGCATCAATGATACCATCGTGAAATACGCCTCCAACGCCCGCGAGGCGGGGCTGGACGGCGTTGTATGCTCGCCGCTGGAGGCCGGCATGGTGAAGCAGGCCTGCGGCGCCGGGTTCCTCACCATCACCCCGGGCATCCGCTTTGCGGACGCCGCCGCGGACGACCAGGTGCGCATCACCACCCCCGCCCGCGCCCGGGAAATCGGCTCGGACTTCATCGTCGTGGGCCGTCCCATCACCGCCGCCGCGGACCCCGTCGCGGCTTATGAACGTTGTTTGAAAGAATTCGTCTAATATATGGAAAGTCAAATCGCATCTTCTCTTCTTTCGATCGGCGCCGTGTTCCTGCGGCCCGAGCAGCCCTTTACCTGGGCTAGCGGCATCAAGAGCCCCATCTATTGCGACAACCGCCTCACCCTGTCCGCACCCCGCGTGCGGGAGCAGGTGGAGAACGGCCTTGCCCTCCTGGTGAAACGGAATTATCCCGACTGCGAAATGCTGATGGGAACATCCACCGCGGGCATCGCCCACGCCGCCATCACCGCCACCCTGCTGGACCTGCCGATGGGCTACGTCCGTGGCGAAGCAAAGAGCCATGGCCGGACGAACCGGATTGAAGGCAAGATGGACCCCGGAACGAAAGTCGTTGTGATTGAAGACCTTATCTCCACCGGTGGCAGCGCCATCGAGGTAGTGGAAGCTCTCCGGGAAGCCGGCGCCGAGGTGCTGGGCATCGTCAGCATCTTCACCTACGGCATGAAACGCGGCCTGGAGCGCCTCGCCGCCGCGAACGTCGAGAACCACTCCCTCTGCAATCTGGACGTTCTCGTGGAAGTGGCCGAGCAGGAAGGCCGCATCGGCGCGGGCTGGAAGGAGCGCATCCTCGCCTTCCGCGACAACCCTTCGGACGAAAGCTGGATCAAATAACACTAGACTGAATATGAAGCACCTCATCGACCCGATGGATCTCTCCAAGCAGGAGACCGACGAAATCATTTCCCTGGCCCAGGACATCATCGCCCACCGCGAACGCTACCAGGGCAGCATGTCCCACCGCAAGCTGGCGACGCTCTTCTACGAGCCCAGCACGCGTACCCGGCTCAGCTTCACCTCCGCCATGATGGAACTCGGAGGCAACGTGCTGGGATTCTCCGACGCCCGCAACTCTTCCGTGAGCAAGGGAGAAACCGTCCAGGACACCGTCCGCGTCGTCGGCTGCTTTGCCGATGTCATCGCGATGCGCCATTCCATCGAGGGCGCGCAGCTCTATGCCACCGAGGTATCCCGCGTGCCCATCATCAACGCCGGTGACGGCTCCCACAGCCATCCGACGCAGACATTGACAGACCTCCTGACCATCCAGCGGGAGCTCGGCCGCATCGACGGTATCACCATCGGTTTCTGCGGCGACCTCCGCTTCGGCCGTACCGTCCATTCCCTGATCAAGGCCCTGTCCCGCTACAAGGACATCAAGGTGATCCTGATCGCTCCCCCGGAGCTGAAACTGCCCGACTATATCAAGCGTGACGTGTGCGAGCGCACGGGCATCCCTTACCGCGAGGTGGAGACGATGGAAGAGGTCATGCCGGAACTCGACGTGCTCTATATGACCCGTGTGCAGAAGGAACGCTTCCTGGACGAGGACGAGTTCGACCGCGTGAAGGACAGCTTCGTGCTGGACGCCGCCCGTATGTCCCTCGCCAAGAAGAAGATGGCCGTCCTGCACCCGCTCCCCCGCGTGAACGAGATTCTCACCGAGGTCGATGCCGACCCGCGCGCCGCCTATTTCCGCCAGGTGGAGAACGGCAAGTTCGTGCGCGAGGCGCTCATCGTCAAGCTCCATGAGTGGAAAGACGACCCGGAGCACGGAATGCCTGCCCAGGAAGAGCCCGTCTTCGACGAGACGCTCCGCTGCGTGAATCCCAAGTGCATCTGCAATAACGAGCACGCGCCGCACAAGTTCCGCCGTGGCGAGGACGACGTTCTCCGCTGCTGGTACTGCGACTCCAAGGTTCGATAAAACTGACCGGGTTCCGGTTTCACGGTACATTTTTTGCTTGTAAAACCGCGTTTTACTGGCGAAAAATGCCTATCTTTGCCGTCTAAATTTGTTTTGAATTGAAACCGGAATCCGTCAATAAACTGCTCGAAAAGAGCTTCCGCACGAACTGGAAGCGCCCGGCCCTCTCCAATTACAAGGGTGAAACGCTCCTCTATAGTGACCTTGCCCGCAGCATCGCGAAGATGCACATGGCCTACGAATACTACGGTGTCGTCCCGGGCGACAAGGTCGTCATCTGCTCCCGCAACCAGACCCATTGGGCGGTCTGTTTCCTCGCCGCCATGACCTACGGGGCCGTTCCGGTCCCCCTGCTGCATGAGTTCAAGGCGGGAAACATCCATTATCTCGTGAACCACTCCGACGCGAAGATCCTCTTCGTGGAGCATACCATCTGGGACGGCCTGAACGCCGAGGACATGCCCGGCCTCACCGCCGTCATCCAGATTGAAGATTACGATATCCTGCACCTGAAGGAAGGCGCCTCCGAGCAGGCGCGTCCCCTGTTGGAGAAACGTTACCGCAGGGCATACCCCCGCGGCATCCGGCCCGAGGACCTGCACTATTATGAGGATAAGCCCGACGAGCTCGCCATCCTGAGCTACACTTCGGGCACCTCCGGTTTCTCCAAGGGTGTGATGATCCCCTACCGGGCGGTCTGGTCCAACGTGATGTTCATGCACGAGAACCTGCCGATGATCGACAACTCCTCCAATGTGGTCGTCATCCTTCCGTCCGCCCACATGTACGGGATGATGTTCGAATTCTTCTTTGAGATGGTGATGGGCTGCCACATCCATTTCCTCACCAAGGCGCCCAGCCCGAAAGTCCTGGCCGAGGCCTTCGCCGATATCCGCCCGAACGTCGTCTATGCCGTTCCTCTCATCGTGGAGAAGGTGTACAAGACGCTCAAGCGGTATCTCCCTGAGGGCGAGGATATGTGCAAGGCCCTGAAGGACTTCTTCGGCGGCGACTTCGAGGAAGTGATCATTGGCGGCGCCGCACTCAACCCCGAGGTCGAGCGCGCCCTCCGCAAGATCAAGTTCCCGTTCACCGTCGGCTACGGCATGACCGAATGCGCCCCCATCATCTCCTATGCCCGTTGGTTCAAGAGCCGGATGTATTCCTGCGGCCTGACGGCTCCCAACATCGAGATCCGGATCGATTCCAAGGCACCGCACCTGATTCCTGGCGAGGTCCAGGTCAAGGGCCTGAACGTGTTCCTGGGCTATTACAAGAATCCCGACGCGACGGCGGAGGTCTTCACGAAGGACGGCTGGTTCCGCACCGGCGACGTGGGCATCCTGGACAATGACGGTTATCTGTACCTGCGCGGGCGCTGCAAATGCATGATCCTCGGCGCCAACGGCCAGAACATCTACCCGGAGGAAATCGAGGCCGCTATCAGCAACATGCCCTATGTGGTCCATACCCTCGTCATCGAGGACAACGGCAAGCTGGTGGGCCTGGTCTATCCCGACTACAAACAGGCGAACCTGGACGGCATCCCCGTCAAGAAGCTGGACGAACTGCTCCACGCGAACCTCGAGGAAGTGAACCGCGTGTTCCCCAATTACTCCCACATCGCCCATCTGGAATTGATGCCGGAGGACTTCGAGATGACGCCAAAAGGCAGTATCAAAAGATATCTCTACCAACGCAACCGTCCGTCGTAGTTTACGACGGATTTTTTTGTATATTTGCCCAGTATGAGAAAGCTTCTGTCCATCCTCCTTGTGGCCGCCGCCACCCTGTCCCTCCATGCCCAGCCCGCTTGGGTCCAGACCCAGCACCCGCAGGCCCCGTCCGTCCCGGAATACGTCGCCTTCGCCGGTGACACTATCCGTTTTGACCGTACGGATTTCTACGAACGCATGGACCGGGAACTGATCTCCTTCACCTACATGCACACCAACACGACGCTGATGCTCAAGCGCTCCAAGCGGTATTTCGCCCAAATCGTCCCGATCCTGCGCCAGCAGGGCGTTCCCGAGGACCTGAAATACCTGATGGCCATCGAGAGCAGCCTGGACCCGAAGGCCCTTTCCGTCGCGGGTGCCGCCGGCCTGTGGCAGTTCACCAAGGCCACGGCCCAGACCTACGGGCTGGAAGTGAGCACCGAGGTGGACGAACGATACAACATTGAGAAAGAGACGATTGCCGCCTGCAAGTTCCTAAAAGACGCCTACCGGAAATACGGAGACTGGATGACGGTTGCGGCCAGCTACAACGCCGGTCAGGGCGGCATCTCCCGCCGTCGGGAAACGCAAAAGCAGACCTCGGCCCTGGAACTGTGGCTCCCGGAGGAGACGGCTCGCTATATGTTCCGCCTCCTGGCCGTGAAGTTGTTCTTCGAGAACCCCGCCGCCTTCGGTTACAACGTGCCCATGTCCGAGCGGTATCCTTACAATGAGCCGAAGGATGTCCTGACCGTCAATTATTCCATTCCCAGTCTTGTGGACTTCGCGATCCAGCACAAGACGACCTACGCCAAGCTGAAGGAGGCGAACCTCTGGCTGCGCGACGAAAAGTTGACGAACAAGAGCAACAAGGTCTACAAGGTCATCATCCCCTAACGGAGAATAAGATTCTGGACGTAACCGGCGGTCCGGTTGTCGTCCGTGAAAAGGGCATCCCCTGCAAGATAGGCGTTCATCTTCTCGATGAGCGCCTCTTTTTGAAAGGAGAGCTGGTTGCGGATGACGGATGAATTCAAAGTGATGTAAAGGGTGCCGCTGCGGAAGTACCGCTTCAGCGTGAACGGACCGGCGCCGGAACATTCGTCCCACGCGGCGAAAACGCGCTGCGTATTGAGGCCCGAGGCGAGTTTCGCGGACTTGATGAACTCCTCGACCACCTCCTCCATCGTCAGCGCCTCTTTCCGGCGGACGAAGTAGCTGCGTTTCTTATACTCGGCCATCCTGATCCAGCTGGGTGAAGACGCCGCCCACGGTGTCGAAATAGGCGCGGTCGTCGGTGATGCGGTCCACGATGCCGCTCAGGCGGACCTTGTTGGAATCGGTGATGTAGATCTGACCGAAGCCGCTTCCGGCCACCATGCCGATGAGGTTTCCGATGCGATTCATGTCCAGTTTGTCGAAGACGTCGTCCAGCAGGAGGATCGGGGCGTAGCCGTAGCTTTCGCGCATGATCTCGTACTGAGCGAACTTGAGGGACACGAGGAAGGACTTCTGCTGGCCCTGGGAGCCACAGCGGCGGATCGGATGGCCGTCCATCGTGAAAAGGAAATCGTCCCGCTGGATGCCCGAGGCGGTGAACCGGAGGGCCAGGTCGCGGTCGCGGCCGGCTTTCAGCAGTTCTGTCAATGAACCCTTGGCCAGATCCGAACGGTACTCCACGGACACATCTTCCCCACCCCCGGAAATGAGCTTGTAGTAGGACTTGATAACGGGCTTGAGTTCCTCCGTGAAACGCTTGCGGGCTTCGAACACAGGAAGGGCGGCCGCCTCCATGCGGGCGTCGAACACCTCCATCAGATCCCAGTCCACAGAACCGTCCTTGAGCATCTTGTTCCGCTGCGCGAGCAGACGGTTATAAGTCTGAACGGCAGCCAGATAGCTCCGGTCCATCTGGGAAAGGACGCCGTTGGCGAAGCGCCGGCGCTCTTCACCGGACTCGCTCACGAGGGCGATGTCCCCAGGGGAAACCATCACGACGGGAAGAATGCCAATGTGCTCGGAGATGCGGGTGTAGGGCTTGTCATCGCGGACCAGCTTCTTCTCCCCTTCTGACACCTTGATGGAGAAACGGGATTCCAGGCCGTTGTCCATCAGATAGGTTCCGCCGATGGTGAATCCGTCCGTCCCGTAACGCCAGTTGTAGCGGTCGGGGGCCGGGAAGGCGCTCTTGGTCATCGACAGGTAATAAATCGCGTCCATCAGGTTGGTCTTCCCCTCCCCGTTGTTGCCGCTGATGCAGTTCACGTTCGGGGAGAACGAGAGTTCCTGGAAGGCGATGTTACGGAAGTCCTGGACGACGATTTTCTTGAGCGTAGGCATGGCGTGGCGTTCTTGATTGCAAATATACATTTTTTTTACTACTTTTGCAGGCTGAATATGCGCACAGCGCACATCAGGCACCCAAGATTTAATAACAAACGACAAGATATGGCAAACAAACCCACTGAACAGGAACTCCGTCAGCAGAACCTCGCTGAAGCCGTTTCCAAATCCGAACTGTTTTTCCAGAAGTACGGAAAGATCGTCTATGGCTGCGTCGCGGCCGTCCTGCTGATCGCCCTCGCGATCCTCGCCTACAACCGGTTCATCCTCCAGCCCCAGAAGGAGAAGGCCCAGGCCGAAATGTTCAAGGCCGAGCAGAAATTCGCCCAGGGCAACTTCGAACTGGCCCTCAATGGTGACGACAACACCATGGGCTTCGAGGAGATCATCGACCGCTACGGCAAGAAGGGCGGCGAGTCCGTCTATCTGTATGCCGGCGCCAGCGCCCTGCAGATCGGCGAGTTCGACAAGGCCATCCGCTATTTCAAGAAGTACGCCGGTGAGGACAGCATCCTCCTCTCCCGCGCCCAGGCCGGTATCGGCGACGCCTATGTGGGCCTCGAGGATTACAAGAACGCCCTCGCCGCTTACGAGAAAGCTGCCGCCACCGCGGACAACATGTATTCCGCCGGTTATCTCCTGAAGGCCGGTCAGGTCTGCGAGGAAATGGGCAACAAGGACAAGGCCCTCGACTTCTACAAGAAAATCAAGGACCAGTATCCCGAGTCCGCCGAAGCTTCCGACATCGACAAGTACATCACCCGCATCGAGTTCTAAGTTATGGGAAGAGCGTTTGAATTCCGCAAGGAGCGCAAGATGAAGCGCTGGGGCCACATGGCCAAGACCTTCACCAAACTGGGCAAGGAAATCACCATCGCCGTCAAGCAGGGCGGTCCCGAAGTGACGGGCAACCCCCGCCTCCGCGCCCTCATCGCCGAGGCGAAATCCGAGCAGATGCCCAAGGAGAACATCGAGCGCGCCATCAAGAAAGCCACCGAGGCCAAGTCCGGTGACTTCAAGGAGATCATCTACGAAGGCTTCGGTCCCTTCGGTATCGCTTACCTTGTGGAGGCCGCGACGGACAATAACACCCGTACCGTCGCCAACGTCCGCAGCTACTTCACCAAGTGTGGCGGCGCCCTCCAGACCAGCGGTTCCGTGGCCTTCATGTTCGACCACAAGTGCGTCTTCCGCATCAAGGAGGATCCCGCCAAGCCCATCGACCTGGACGAGCTCGAGCTCGAACTGATCGACTTCGGCGCCGACGAGGTCTTCCGCCAGGAAGTCGAGGACGAGGACGAGAACGTGACCAGCGAGATCGTCATCTACGGTGACTACACCTCCTACGGCCAGATCCAGAAGTACATCGAAGAGAACGGCTACGAGCTCGCTTCCGGCGGCTTCGAGCAGATCCCGAACGTGGATCTCAAGGAAGTCACTCCCGAGCAGCGCGCCACCCTCGAGAAGCTCACCGGCCTGCTGGAGGACGACGAGGACGTCACCAACGTCTACACCACGATGAAGCCCTCGGACGAAGAGTAAAACCTATCGGTTTTTAAAGCGAAAAAACGTCAGATTATCTGGCGTTTTTTTGTTGTATTTTTCGAGGGGATTCTGTAAATTTGCCAATTAAGATTTTTACCGAAAATTTCCGTTATGAGCATTCAAACTGAGAACATCCAGAAGCTGGTCGAGCGGCGGGCGAAGGCCCGGCTCGGCGGCGGGGAGAAACGCATCGAGGCACAGCACGCCAAGGGCAAGCTGACTGCCCGTGAGCGGATTGCGCTCCTTCTCGACGAAGGCAGCTTCGAGGAGTATGACATGTTCGTGAAGCACCGCTGCACGAACTTCGGCATGGACCAGCAGCACTTCGACGGCGACGGCGTGGTGACCGGTTGCGGCACCATCGACGGCCGTGTGGTGTACGTCTTCGCACAGGACTTCACCGTCACCGGCGGTTCCCTGTCCAAGACGATGTCCGAGAAGATCTGCAAGGTGATGGACCTGGCGGTCCGCGCCGGTGCCCCGGTGATCGGCCTGAACGATTCCGGCGGCGCCCGGATCCAGGAAGGCATCGACGCCCTGGCCGGTTTCGGAGAAATCTTTGAACGGAACATCCTCGCTTCGGGCGTGGTGCCGCAGATCAGCGGCATCTTCGGTCCCTGCGCCGGCGGTGCGGTCTATTCCCCCGCCCTCACGGACTTCACCCTGATGGTCAAGAATACCTCCTATATGTATCTGACCGGCCCGGCGGTCGTGAAGAGCGTCACGGGTGAAGAGGTGGACCACGAGACCCTGGGCGGCGCCTCCATCCACGCCACCAAGAGCGGCGTGGCGCATTTCGCCGCCGAGAACGAGCAGGAAGGCATCGCCACCATCAAGGAGCTGCTCTCCTTCCTGCCGCAGAACAACCGGGAGGAAGCCCCGGCCGTTCCCACCAACGATCCTTACAACCGGACGGACGACGCCCTGAACAGCATCATCCCCGACAATCCGAACAAGGCCTACGATATGTACGGTGTCATCCGCAGCATCGTGGATGACGGCCGCTTCTTCGAGGTCCACAAGGATTTCGCGAAGAATATCATCGTGGGATTCGCCCACATGAACGGCCGCAGCGTGGGTGTCGTGGCCAACCAGCCGGCCGTCCTGGCCGGTGTGCTGGACATCGCCGCCTCCCGCAAGGCCGCCCGTTTCGTCCGCTTCTGCGACGCCTTCAACATTCCGCTGGTGACCCTCGTGGACGTCCCGGGCTTCCTGCCCGGCACGCAGCAGGAATACGGCGCCATCATCACCAACGGCGCGAAGCTTCTGTACGCTTACGGCGAAGCCACCGTTCCCAAGGTGACCGTCACCCTCCGCAAGGGCTACGGCGGCGCCCACATCGTGATGAGCTGCAAGCAGCTCCGCGGTGACATCAACTACGCCTGGCCGTCCGCCAACATCGCCGTGATGGGTGCCGACGGTGCCGTGAACGTTCTTTACGCCAAGGACATCAAGGCCGATCCCGAGAACGCGCAGGCCGTCTTCGAGGCCAAGAAGAAGGAATACGACGACCTCTTCTCCAACCCGTACCAGGCCGCTGAAAAGGGCTACATCGACGACATTATCGAACCGCGCAACACGCGCTTCCGCGTGATCCGCGCGCTCGAGCAGCTCGCCGGCAAGCAGCAGGACATTCCCGCCAAGAAACACGACAACCTTCCGTTATGAGAAAGCGCGTCCTCCTCATCCTGGCCCTCCTCGCGGTCAGTCTCACGAGCCTGAAAGCCCAGAACGTCATCGACCTCATCATCGCCGAGGCCCTGGCCGTTCCGGACTCCACCGGCATCGTGGACGACTACGGCCGGCGCGGAGGCTGGGTCGAGATCTTCAACACCTCCCAGGGTACGGTCAATTTCGCCGGGTGCTACCTGACGGACGACCGCAACGACCTGAAGAAAAGCATCATCCCGAAGGGTGACCTCCGCACCAAGCTCGGTCCCCGTCAGACCGCGCTCCTCTTCGCCAGCGGCGACCGCAGCGACGGTACCTTCTATATCGATTTCCCCGTCCGCAACGGAAGCACCATCTACCTGGTTTCCAACGACGGACGTACCGTCATCGACTCTTTGGTCATTCCAGCCACTCTGCCGGAAGGCAAGTCCATGAGCAAGCGGGCCTTCGACCTCCGTCAGAAGGAGTTCGAACCGCAGCCGGATCCTTCCGTTCCCAGCCCCGGCATCTATAACGGCGACCTGAACGCCGCCACGAAGGCCGAAGCCATGAAGGAGAAAGACCCGCACGGCGGCATTCTTTCCCTGGTCGCGGTCACCGTCGTCTTCAGCGCCCTCGCCATCCTCTGGTTCCTCTTCTGGCTGTTCTTCGACCGTCCGGCCAAGCGTGCCGCCCAGGCCAAGGAGAAGCCCGCCAAGACGAAGGCGGCCGCCCTCAAGGCCGGAGAACCAACGGACGAGATTGCCGCGGTCATCGCCCTCGCGATGGATATGGAACAGGGCGGCGACGTGTATGCCGCAATCGCCCTGGCGATGGACCTCTATTTCAACGACACGGTCCACGACACCGAATCCTTCGTCCTGACGATGCGCCCGAAAGAGGGCTCTGCCTGGAACGACAAGAAGCAGATTTTCAGAAAATTACCCAGATAAAAACAAATAAAGAGATATGAAAGAGTACAAGTTCAAGATCGGCGGTAAGGAGTACAACGTGACCGTCAACCCCAAGGAAGGCAAGTTCTTCGACGTGACCGTGAACGGCGCCACCTACGAGGTGGAGGCTGAAAACGCCCCCGCTGCGGCGCCCGTCGCCCAGCCTGTGGCAGCCCCCGTGCAGGCGGCTCCCGCAGCCGCTGCCGCTCCGGCCGCCAAACCCGCCGGCGCCGGTGAAAAGCTGGCCTCCCCGCTTCCGGGCGTCATCATCGAGATCTCCGTCAAAGAGGGTCAGCAGGTGAAGGCCGGCCAGAAGGTCGCCATCCTGGAGGCCATGAAGATGGAGAACGAGATTCCCGCCCCGAAGGACGGTACCATCACGGAGATCCACGTACACAAGGGAGACACGCTGCAGGAGGGAGACCCGGTCGTAACGATTGCCTAGTTCCCTTATGGAGCACATTTTCCAATCCCTTTCCCAGTTCTGGGAATATACCGGTTTCGCCAACTGCTCGTGGCAGAATCTGGTGATGATCGGCATTGGCCTGATCTTCATCACCCTCGCCATCGTCAAGGAGTGGGAACCGATGCTGCTGGTCCCAATCGGCTTCGGCATGGTCATCGGCAACATCCCCATGTTCCCCGGGCTGAACATCGGTATCTACGAGGACGGATCGGTCCTGAACATCCTGTATCAGGGTGTGCGCCAGGGCTGGTATCCGCCGCTGATCTTCCTCGGCATCGGTGCGATGACCGACTTCTCGGCGCTGATCTCCCAGCCGCGGCTCATCCTCATCGGTGCGGCCGCGCAGATGGGTATCTTCGGCGCGTACCTGCTGGCGCTCGCGTTCGGCTTTGCGCCGAATGAAGCCGGTGCTATCGGCATCATCGGCGGTGCGGACGGCCCGACCGCTATCTTCCTGAGCTCTAAGCTGGCCCCGGACCTGATGGGCGCCATCGCGGTTTCGGCCTATTCCTACATGGCCCTCGTCCCGGTGATTCAGAAGCCGATCATGCTGCTGCTGACCACCAAGAAGGAGCGCCTCATCCGGATGCCGGCCCCGCGTTCCGTCTCCCAGAAAGAGAAGATCATCTTCCCGATCGTGGGTTTCCTCACCTGTGCGTTCATCGTCCCTTCAGGCCTGCCGCTGCTGGGTATGCTTTTCTTCGGTAACCTTCTGAAGGAGAGTGGTGTTACCCGCCGTCTGGCGAACACCGCCGCCGGTCCGATGATCGACGTCGTGACTATGCTCATCGGTCTCACCGTGGGCGCTTCCACGCAGGCTGACAAGTTCCTGAGCGCGAAGTCCGTCCTCATCTTCGGCCTTGGTCTGCTTTCCTTCGTGATCGCGACCACCTGCGGTGTCTGCTTCGTGAAGATCATGAACCTCTTCATCAAGAATCCCGCGAAAAAGATCAACCCGCTCATCGGTAACGCCGGTGTGTCCGCCGTGCCGGACAGCGCCCGCGTGTCCGAGGTTGTCGGCCGCGAGATCGATCCGAAGAATCACCTGCTGATGCACGCGATGGGCCCGAACGTGGCCGGCGTGATCGGCTCGGCCGTGGCGGCCGGTATCCTGCTGGCCTTCCTCGGATAATGAAATACCTCCAGAACAGCTCGACGGACCCCCATTACAACATGGCGTTCGACGAGTTCTGCCTGGAACACTTGAAGGCGGACGAGCCGGTTTTCTACCTATGGCAGAACCGGCCGTCCGTCATTATTGGCCTGAACCAAAGCGCATATGCCGAGGTTAATCTCCCCTATCTGCAGGAGAAAGGCATCGTTCTGGCGCGACGTGTCACGGGCGGCGGCGCCGTCTACCACGATCTCCAGAACCTAAATTACACCATTACCGGACGCATCCGCGACCTGGAGACGGACTATCCCGCCTATGTTGAGACGATGGCACGTGCACTCCGATCTTTGGGCGTTCCTGCGGAACTCAGCGGTCGCAACGATATCCTTGTCGATGGCCGCAAGTGCTCCGGCTATGCCAAGCGGATGTCCAAGGACCGCCTGATGATCCACGGCACGCTGATGTACGACGTGGATATCGACACCCTCACAAAAGCGCTCGCCGTCCCCGGCAGCAAGCTTTCCGCCGCAGGCATTTCTTCCGTCCGCAGCCGCGTCGCGAACCTGAAAGAGTATCTTCCCCAGTTCCCGACCATCCAAGCGTTCCAGGATGCCCTGCAAGCCCTTCTCGCAGGCGATGATGAGGAAATCCGCCTGACGGAAGACCAGCTCGCGCAGATCGAGGCCGATGCTGCCGGCAAATTCCGGACTTGGGAATGGAACTACGGGCACTCCCCCGCTGCATCCTTCCAGATTCGTCAAAAATTCCCCTGCGGTACCGTCGAGGCCGCCTTCTCCCTCCGGAACGGATGCATCGACAGACTCCGTTTCAGCGGCGATTTCCTGGGGAATCTGCCCCCGGACACCATCGAAAGCGCCCTGCAAGATTGTCGATACACCCGGGAGGATATATTGAGCGTCCTGCAAGCGGTGAAGGTCGATGAATGCTTCGACGCCCTTACCAGAGAAGAACTGACCGATTTCCTGCTGGGAGGCTGAATTTAGCGGAAAAATAGTATATTTGAGGGCCAGAAAGAAATGATATGCGGATGAAGAAATGGTTGATGATGTTTTTCGCGCTGGCCATGCTGCAGTGTGCGTGGGCGCAAACCACACCCGAGGTAAAGAAACTCACCTGGGTGACGCTCGATGTGGAAGGCCCCGGCGTCCAGATTCTTCGGATGCCCTTCGCAAACAGCACTGGATCCTGGATTGAGCACGTCGCCACCTTGGCCGTCAAGCTTCCTTCCCCTATCACCGCTGTCCAGGACCTCAGTCTGGTCGATCAGAACGGTTTCCTGATCTGGGACGTCCCGGCCGGACATTGGCGCATCTACCGTTTCGGCGCCACACAAACCGGTGCAGATGACGCTGCGACATTGACCTGGACCAAGAACATGTTCCAGGAATTCCAGGAAAAACGGCACTATAACCTCTTTCCCTGGCTCCCTGCCATCACGGGCGAAACCCTCCGTAGTGACTCGCAAACCGAGCGCTTCCTTTTCGACTGGCGGAGGACGCTCGGGGAACTCTTCGGAGAGACCTACCTCCATCCCATTGACATTAACCGGGAACCCGGACTGGTCGATATCCGCGAAGCCGCGTCCAGGGCCCATCTCTCCGGCCAGGACATCGTCACCGCAAAAACCTTCGCAGATTCCAGCAATCTAGAGGATTTAAAGCGTACGGTCGATATTGAAATGGCGCATGGCGTGAACCAGTTCAGCTTCGATAAGGAAACCGATAATCCCTGGACAGAGGACTGGAAGAACTATCTAGCCCGCAGTTCCCAATATCTTCAAAAGGGTCATCATAAGGCCGACATCCTTTACTTGTACGGCGAGGACCACACCATTCCGGAACTGTTCGGGGATCAACTGCCGGAGATTCCGGACGGCTATGACTTCGACTTCATCAGCCCTGAGGGCCTGCAGAACGACGTTTTTCCCATCGACAACTGCCTAGAGTCGCAATCCGGGATGAAGTATAAGATGCTCGTGCTGGGGCCGAACTGCAAGATCATGTCCTATGACCTGCTGCACCGGATTGTGTACCTGGCCCAGGCCGGCGTCCCCGTCTGCGGCACCCTCCCCGAGCTATCCGCATCCCTGTCGAACCTGCAGGAATCCTTCGACCTCTTGCTGCTCCAGCTGAAACCTCTCTTCCTGGAAATGCCACTGGAAGATGCCCTTCAGGAGAAGAATATCGAACCGGACTACATGCCGCGCAACGGGTGGAGATTTGTCCATCGGGAAACGGAGGACGAAGACATCTGGTGGATCCGGAACTTCTCGGGTGCGCCGGATGCGTCCATCGTCCGCGTGCACGCCGGCGCCGGACAGCCGCGCATTCTTGACCCCGCCACGGGTGAGATTCGTCCAACCCCGTCATTCGCCTCCTCGAAAGGATACCGGTCGGTCGTGCTGGGAATGGAAGAGAACGATGCCTTCTTCGTCATCATCGGTAAGAACGAGGAAGAGGAAATCTTTATCCCCGTTACGCAAAGAACGCCTGTCGTGACGGTGGAGACGCCGTGGATGCCCGTCGGAGGCGCTTATCGGAATTCGTTCACCCTGAAAAAGAAGCAGTTGAAGAACGTCGCTTCCTTCGAAATCTACCTCGGTGACGTGAAGAGCCTGACCCGCGTCTCGGTGAACGGTCATGACCTCGGAGTTGCATGGAAAGCTCCCTACAGGCTGAACGTTCCGGCCGATTATCTGCAGCCGGGCGTCAACTCGCTGGAGGTGAAGACACTCACATCCGACAAGCCCGGAACGGTTACGATTTCGGCTGTAAAACTACTTCCGTAGGGTTTCAATTTCTTTGGAAAATCCATCGGAAGGATGTAACTTTGTATCCCGTATTCAAGCAATCTCTATATATGAAATACGGGTTCGACAACGCGAAATATCTCAAAATCCAATCGGAACACATCAAGGAGCGCATCGCCACTTTCGGCGATAAACTGTACATGGAATTCGGCGGCAAACTGTTCGACGACTTCCATGCCAGCCGCGTCCTTCCGGGCTTCGAGCCCGACAGTAAGCTGAAAATGCTGATGCAGATGAAGGATGACGCCGAAATCATCATCGTCATCAGCGCCGTGGACATCCAGAAGAACAAGGTCCGCAGCGACCTCGGCATCACCTATGACGTCGATGTCCTCCGCCTGCGGGACGAGTTCATGGACCGCGGTCTCAGCGTGAACAGCGTGGTGATCACGCACTTCAACGGCCAGTCCAGCGCCGAGGCCTACCGCAAGCGCCTGGAAGGCATGGGCATCAAGGTCTATTACCACCACACCATCGAGGGATACCCCCACAACGTCGCCCTGATCGACTCCGACGAAGGTTTCGGCCGCAACGACTATGTGGAGACCACCAAGCCGCTCGTCGTCGTGACGGCCCCCGGCCCGGGCAGCGGCAAGATGGCGGTGTGCCTGAGCCAGCTGTATCAGGAGAACAAGCGCGGTGTCAAGGCCGGTTACGCTAAGTTCGAGACCTTCCCTATCTGGAACCTCGCCCTCACCCA
>JAFYTP010000061.1 GCA_017558775.1 Bacteroidales bacterium
CGGCTTCGAGTCCGCTTCGGAGCCTGTAAGTTATATCGACTACCGTCCGTTCCTGGACGATGATTTCTATTTCATCCCCAACCGGCCCTGGACCGGAGGGTTCACCCCCATCGCCGAACTGAAGGTGGTGCTCACCCCTTCGACCTATCGCCACGAAGATTTCTCCGAGGGAAGGCCACCTTTCGAATCGCTTGATTATGAGGGATTCCTGCGGATTGTCGAGGAAAAGGCGCGCGAGCTCGGTGCCGACGCCATCGTCGATTTCAAGTCCTCGCTGAAGAAAGACGTCACCGGCAAACCGACCAGATTCACGGCTTCCGGCTTCTGCATCCTCCGCGATTAGAAATTGCCCCCCCCCACCTTTCTTTTCTTTCATCGTAAAATTTATCGAACCGGGAAAGTAAAGTAGGTATCAGGGAAAGGCTCTTTCTTGAGCGTGAAATGCCACCATTCCTCGTCGATGGGCTTGAATCCGTGGCGGAGCATTGCTTGGCGGAGGATCATCCGGTTCGCGAACTGCTCCTCGGTGATGTCCCGATAGTCCGGGTGGCTTTCCAGACCGAACCAGTCGAAGGTTCCGCCCATATCCACCTCTTTCTCCGTGGCCATGTCGAAGAGGGTCAGGTCGACGGTGGAACCGCGCGTGTGGCCGGAATGCTCCGCGATGTACCCCTCGATGAAAAGCCGGCTCTTGTCCACGTCCGGATAGAAATACCGGCGCATCGTCGTGTCCGCCACGTCGGACGCCCAGCGGACGAAATGGTCCACCGCGCACTGCGGACGGTAGGCGTCGTAGATTTTGAGCCGATAGCCGAGTCGCATCACGTCGTCGCTCACCGCTTTCAGGCTGTCCGCCGCTTCCCGCGTCATCAGGGCCGTGGGCGCGAGATATCCGTCGATGCGCTCGCCCACGAAATTGTAGGTGCTGAAATAGCGGATCTCCAGGATTGCGTCCGGAACGACTTCCGTCAAGGAGACGAAGTATTCCCGGCCCTGCTGGCCGTCGGCCTTGACCAGGCGCCGGAACTCCTCCCGGGCTTTTTCCATTTGGGCGCGGAAGACGCCGCTGGTCTGGAGGCGGGAATAGCCGATGCTGGCGCCGATGCGCGTCACGTCGACATCGCTCTGCCAATGGGCGCCGGAAATGACGCGGCTGATGCCGCATTCCCAGGCGCGGGCGAAGATGGCATCGGCCGCGGCGGGATTGATCTCCGCGAGGACCAGGGCCGCCGTCCAGCTGCGCATCGTGTGGCCGGAAGGATAACTCCCTTCGCCGCTGAACTGGGCGTCATCTTCCAGGAACGCCTTTTCCTTGAAATAGACGAAGGGCCGTGTCCGGTGGTAATAGGCCTTGGGGGCCACGCGCATCTGGTCGGTGGTGGCGAGGCTGTTCACGACGACCTTCCAGATTTCCGGCGTGCCCGTTTCGCTCAGCGTGAGCCCGAACGGAACGCTCATTTCCGCCAGCAGCGCTTCGTAGCTCCATACGGCGTCCCGCCGGGCCATCGCGGCACGCTCCGGATTGTTCCGCTGCCGTTTGCCCCACTTGTACCGCTGGATGTCATACTTGAACGCCGGCGACCCCTTCTCCGGCGGTGCCGGCAAACTTTTGATCAGGTCCGGCAGTTCTTCGGTCGTGAAATAAGTATCCTGCGCCTGCGCGTTCCAGATGCACAGGAAAGACAACAGGAAAGGTACAATCTTTTTTATCATGTCTTATTTGTTTTCCAATTCTTCCAGCAACGCCGTGAGCTCCTTCTTCCGCTTGAGCCTCGCCGCGTGGAGGACCGCCCGGCGCGTCCTTCTCATCCGTGAACTCAGACACTCGGCCTCGCCGAACCGTTCCCGGTCGAAGGAGACCTTCTGCCACCCGTTATAATCCTTTCTCAAGCCCTCAGCCTTTGTCCCGCCAGGATGGCGGCTCATCTGAGACCTTGTCTCGTAAATCTCTCCAAGATATTGCTCATACGTAGAAAGCGATGTAATCCCGCTCTCTCGGGCGGTATTCTCTCGCTTCTTTCTCAATCGAGCAACCTTTCGCTTGTATTCTTTCTTGCTATATCGGGTCTTGCTCATGGATTATCTCCTTGTCTTTGGCAAAGATAATCCTTTTCCTCTTAAACCCAAGCGCCAGTTATTTTCTTGAGGAATCGGCTCAAATTCGGCTCAAAAATGATGGTTTACGGCTCAGAAGTTTGGAAATTGAGCCCTACAGAAAATACTGTTGAGCCGTAAAGAAAAAAAACAGACAGGATATTCGATGTACAAGGTGCCCGACATAAAAACACACCTTGTACATAAAAAGAAAAGAGGCGCCATTTCAGGTGCCTCTCAGAGCGGAAAACGAGACTCGAACTGTCTTTTGTAAAGCATTGATTATTAAGTGTTTACACTAACGTATTACGACATCAGGTGAAACATAGGTGAAACTTTCGTGGCCGTTTGAGACGTATTTGAGATACGACTTGAACGGCCATCTTTATCTGTTAAGACGACTTCTGCGGTCATTTGAGCCCTTCAGCCCAAGCCTTGATATCGGCCTTTGATGCTCCGTTCAGCGTCTTGCCGGCTTTCCAGTTGATTTTGGGATAGGCTGCGGCAAAGTCCTTGTTGGCCTTGTCGATGGTGCTGCCGCCGGAGGTGGCAAAGAAGATGACCGTCTTCCCCTCAAAGCCGTATGCCTCTATGAAGGTATTGATGATGGTCGGTGCCGTGTACCACCAGACCGGGAAGCCGATGAAGATACGATCATAACTGTCGGCGTCCTTCAGGTCCTTCACGAAAGCCGGACGGGAGTTCTTGTCCTTCATTTCGACGCTGCTGCGGGACGCTTGATTGCGCCAGTCCAGA
>JAFYTP010000062.1 GCA_017558775.1 Bacteroidales bacterium
CGCTGGTGAGGGGAAGGGGGTTCGTGGGAGCTTCTGGGGGTTCCGGAAAACAGCGGGTCCCGGAAGCAGGCCGTCGCGAGGAGGGCGAGGCCGATGAGTCCGATCGTACTGCGCATAGTCTTTTTTCATCCAAGTTAGCGCAGGAAAACAAAAAACAACACAAGCCGAATCGGTCTTGTGTTGTTTCAGGGGGTATTTTGTTGGTTTTTTATCTTCCGAGGGAGAACCGCAGGCCGGCTTCGAAGTCCATGCGGACGGGCTGGATCGTCCGGAGGGAGCGCGGCTGGTTGCAGTCGAAGTAGTACCGGAGGGTCGGGTCGAAGTAGAGGCCCACGTTCGGGGAGAACTTGAACTCGACGCCGATGCCCACGCCGGTGGAGAACTGCAGGCCTTCCGTCTTCTGGTGGAGGTGGATGTCGCCCTCACCGTCGTGCACGAGGAAGTGGTTGTCGATGAGTTTTTCGGCCATGCCGTCCATCCGGACGTGGAAGTTCCAGTTCCCGGTGTTCACGATGTTGAAGAAGACGTTCACCGGAATGCCGATGAAGTGCTGCTGGTTGGTGATGTCGGTGTCGTAGAGCGTGGTGAAGATACCATCGCCGACTTCCTTGTTGTAATCGGCGTTGAAGGAACGGCTGAGGTTCGTATAGACGATGCCCGTGCCGATGCCCCAGCGGGGATTGAAGTCATAGCGGAGGCTGAAACCGCCGGAAACCGGGAGGCCGAAGCTGAACTCGGGGCCTTCGGAGACGATGCCGGCCTTGGTGGGCGCGGGCGCATAGAAGGAACTGTGCGAGCGGCGCATCTTGCTGGCCGGGCTTTCCGGACGGGTGTTGGACTGGAGGTTGCCGAGGACGCTCATCGAGAACTCACCCTTGCGGTAGGTCTTGTGCTCCTCGAAGGCGAGCTGGCGGAGCGCCTCGTCGTCGGAGGCGTAGGATTCCTGCGGCTGCCCGGCAAGGGGATCGATGACGGAATGGGGCTTGCGCTCCGGCTCCGGGGTCACGACCTCGGTGGTCAGGGGCTCATCCTCTTCCGTCACCACGGGTGTCATGATGTCTTGCGCCTGTGCGATCTGCCGGCGAAGACGGGCTGCCTGTTCGGTAAGGGGGGTGACGTCGTCTCCTTCCGGCCGGGTTGCGGCCGGAAGAGAGGCGTCTGTCGCCGAAGCGACCGGAGTTTGTATAGTTGGTTGGTTAGAAAGGTTAATTTCCTTTTCAGGAGCGGTCAGAACTACGGCTGCCACGACGGCCGCGGCGGCGGCGATGCCGGCCACGCTTCTCCAAACCCACACAGGGACCACCCGCTTCCGTGCCGCCTTGTCCAGGCCGGCCTCCACGCCCTTCCACACATCCGGCGAGACGGATTCCTCCGCCCCGGCCATCAGGTCCCTCACATATATGTCAAATTCGTTCTCTTTCATCTTTTTTCCTGTTCCTTGATCATTTCCTGCAACCTGATCCGCGCCCGTTGGAGCTTGGAACGCGAGGTGGCTTCGTTGAGCCCCAGCGTCTGTGCAATCTCTTTATGGGAATAGCCTTCAATCACGTACATGTTGAATATCGTACGGGCGTCGGCGGGCAGCCGGGCGATGAGGGCCATCAATTCGCGGTATCCTATCTTCTGGACGGGCGTAGCCTCTTCAGTGGAAAGGCTTCGGGCCTCGCCGATGTCGTCACTGAGTTTCAGGGCGTCCGTCTTCCGCAAATGCATCAGGGCAGTATTGACAAAGATCCTGCGGGCCCAGCCTTCGAAGGAGCCTGCCCCCGAATAGCTGTCGAGCCTGGAAAACAACGAAATGAAGCCGTCCTGCAGGACATCCTCAGCGGTGGTCCGGTCTCCGACATAGCGAAGGCAGAGGACCATCATCTTCGGGGCGAGGGCGTCGAACAGGCGTTTCTGGGCTTTCCTGTCTCCGCTCCGGCAGGCCGGAACCAGTTGTTCCAGGGCGCCGCCCGCAGAAGGATCTTCCGTTGTTGTCCAGGTTAATAGATGCAATTTGCCGATAAAATGTTTCATCCAGCCCTGGAAAAAAGTATACAGACACAAATTTCGCAATTTTTTCCGTGAATTGTATTATTTTTGTAAACCGACTTTTGAACATTTTGGACAAGTCAAAAAGCATGAGAAGAAGGTTACTCCTGACCGGGCTCCTGTGGCTGCTGGGAACATTCGCCTTTGCGCAGAATGTCGAAAGTCAGCTGGTGGACGCCGTGGCACTCTATAACAACCGCGCCTTCGGGCAGTCCCGCACCCTTCTCCAGACCCTTTCCAAGGCGGCCCCCGACAATGATGCCGTCTGGTACTACCTGGGCCTGGACGAGGCGATGCTGGGCAACGCCGACGCCGCAATCTCCAACCTGCGGAAGGCCGTCGAGCTGGATCCGCACAACTATTGGTACAAGCGCCGCCTCGCGGATCTCTACGCCGCGGCGGGCGAGGACGAGATGGTCATCCAGATGTGCGAGAGCATCCTCCAGGAATTCCCGGACAAGACCGACGTCCTCTACGACCTGCTTACCCTGTATCTGAAGAAAGAGCAGTATGAGAAGGCCCTGGAGATGTTGGACGACATCGAGAAGGTCAGCGGCCCCGGCGAGCAGGCCGTCCGCACCCGCTATGACATCCTGCGGTCGCTGGGCCGGGATGAGGAGGCCATCGCCGCCCTCGAGGATTTCAACGAGCAGTTCACGTCCCCTTCGGTCCTGTCGATGATGGGGGACTACTACCTTTCCGAGTTCAAGGATTCCCTGGCGCTCAACGCCTATAACGAGGCGCTCAGCGCCCAGAGCGACTATGTCCCCGCGATGCTGGGCATGGCCGAGGTGTATCGGACCACCCGCCGTTACAACGAGTACTTCGCCACGATGTACCAGTTCATCGACAATGACAGCGTGCCCGTGGAGGCGAAGGGGATGTACGTGAGCAACGTGATCCGCAGCCTGGACCCGAAGATTGTCAACCAGCACCGGGTCGGGTTCGACCAGATGGTCGAGCGGCTCCAGCTCCATCACCCCTCCGACACCGTCGCCCTCTCCACCGCCGGTGGATATTACTATGCGACCGGCCGTTTGGACAAGGGCATCGAATGCTTCGAGAAAAGCGCCGACCTGTATCCGGAGAGCCTGGGCCAGACGGTCTCCTGCATCCAGATCCTGCTGATGGCGGAGCGCTGGGAGGATGTCAAGACCCGCTGCATCGCGGCCTTCGACCGCTTCCAGGAGCTCGGCTTCATGGAATACCTGAACACCGCCAATTACTACCTGAAGGATTACGACGCCGTCATCAACAACTGCCGGTATCTCATCGCCCGCGAGCCCAAGAACACGGAGTTGGTGAAGAACTCCTGGAACCAGATCGGCGACATGTACCACCTGAAGGGGGATACGAAGGAGGCGTACAAGGCCTATGAGAAGGTTCTCAAGATCGACCCGAACTATGCGCCGGTCTTGAATAACTACGCCTACTACCTGTCCGAGGAGGGCAAGCAGCTCAAGAAGGCCTATGCGATGTCCAAGAAGACGGTCGAGGCCGAGCCGGACAATGCCACCTACCTGGACACCTTCGCCTGGATTCTGCACCTGATGGGCAAGGACCTGGAGGCCAAGCCGTTCTTCAAGCACGCGATGCTGTACGGCGGCAAGGACAGCGCGGTGATCATGGACCACTACGCCGAGGTCCTCTACAAACTCGGCGAATATGACCTGGCGCAGGTGTACTGGAGCCAGGCCAAGGCCAAAAATACGGACGGGGCTGTTCCCGACCTGGATGCCCGGGTGGAAGCCCGCCTGAAAGCCATCAAGAAATGAAGCGCCTGATTCCGATCGTTCTGGGATTGCTCCTGCTGGGAGCGGCGGCGTCCGCACAGGACACCCGCCGCCAGGAGAGTCGCAAGGCCCAGCTCGAGA
Organism: Bacteroidales bacterium; assembly: GCA_017558775.1. Lineage (GTDB taxonomy): Bacteria > Bacteroidota > Bacteroidia > Bacteroidales > UBA932 > Cryptobacteroides. The sequence continues at coordinate 3,909 of JAFYTP010000062.1, forward strand.
AGGAAATCGCGACCATCAACAAGCAGCTCAAGGACAACGCCAAGTCCAGCAGCCGGGCCCTCACGGACCTCGCGCTCGTGCGCAGGAAGATCAGCGCCCGGCAGGAACTCATCGCCGAGAGCGACCGGGAAATCCACGCCCTGGACGATTCGATCCGGGTCCGGCAGAAGGAGATCGACCGCCTGCAGGCCCGTTACGACACCCTCACCCTGTACTACAACCGCCTGGTCCGGAGCGCCTACAAGAACCGGGACAGCCGGATCTGGTATATGTACATCCTCTCCAGTGAGAACATCGGCCAGGCCGTCCGCCGCTTCGGGTACCTGAAGGGACTGTCCAAGAACATGTCCGACCAGGCCCGCCGGATCCAGGAGACCTCGGCGGAGCTTGAGGTCGAGAAAGATCGCCTGGCGGGCATGCGGGACGAGGCCCGGGCTCTCCGTTCACAGCGGCAGGCCGATGTGGACGCTCTCCGGGGCGAGGAAGGGGAGAACGCCACCCTCGTCGCCCGCCTGCAGAAGGACCGCAAGAAGTACCAGTCCGACCTCCAGAAGAAGAATCGCGAGGTGGAGGCCCTGAACCGCGAGATCGCGGAAATCATCCGCAAGGCCACCGCGAAGCCCAAGTCCTCGTCTTCGACTTCCTCCTCCGGGAACAACGCCAACAAGGGAGGGAAGACCACTTCCACGGCTGTCGATGAGAAACTCTCCAACAGCTTCGCCTCCAACAAGGGCCGTCTGCCCTGGCCGGTGGAAGGAACCGTCATCGAATCCTACGGCCAGCACTACCACCCGGTATACAAGAATGTGAAGCTGCCGTTCAACAACGGCGTCACCCTCTCCGTCGCCCGCGGCGCCCAGGCCCATGCCGTCTTCGATGGGACCGTGGCCCAGATCGTGGTGATCCCCGGCTACAACCAGTGCGTCCTCGTCCAGCACGGGTCCTATTTCACCTTCTACTGCAAGCTCAAGTCGGTGGCCGTCAAGACCGGCGAGAAGGTGAAGACGGGCCAGGTTCTCGGCACCGTGGACACCATCTCCGGCGAGGATCAGTTCCACTTCCAGCTGTGGAAGGAACGCACGCCGCAGAACCCCGAAAACTGGCTCCGGTAGGCCTCCGTCCGGCCTTGTTGAAAACCGGAACCGAAACGAAACAGAATTGTTTCAATTTTTAACAATTCTAAATTAGAAGTTTTCGTAATTCGTTGATTATAAGCGAATTAACAGCCTTTTTGGGGTGTTGTTGAAAACTTTTTCCGGGCAAATCCGATTTTTTTTGCGGGGAATGACTTATCTTTGTCCCTGCAGCCCCTGAGCACCACACTCCGGGCCCCCTACTGAAGTAATATTATAGAAACATAAACCTATCGGCATCCGGCCTCTTCCAAAAAGCGCCGGCACTGCCTCTAACTGACACTGACAGCTATGGTTAAACGTGTACTCAAGCGCGACGGAAGACACGTCGAGTTCAACAACCAGAAGATTGTTGCCGCTATCCTCAAGGCGATGGATGTCACCGAAGCGGGTGAAGACATCGTTCTCGCCGCCCAGATCGCCCATGCCATCTCCACCATCGACAAAGACGAGATGACCGTGGAGGAAATCCAGGACGTGGTCGAAAACCAGCTGATGAACAGCCCCCGCCAGGAAGTGGCGAAGGAGTACATCCGCTACCGCAACAAGCGCAACATGGCCCGCAAGGCCAAGACGAATGAGATTTTCCAGACCATCATCGACGCGCAGGTGAACGACATCACCCGTGAGAACGCGAACATGAACGCCGACACCCCCGCCGGCATGATGATGAAGTTCGCCTCCGAGGCGACGAAGAGCTATGTGGACGAAGTCCTGCTCTCCGACCCGGTCCGCGAAGCTGTCGCCAACAACTATATCCATATCCACGACAAGGACTACTATCCCACGAAGTCCTTGACCTGCATCCAGCACCCGCTGGACAAGATCCTGGAGTTCGGCCTCAAGGCCGGCCACGGCGAGTCCCGTCCGGCGAAGCGCATCGAGACGGCTTCCGTCCTCGCCTGCATCTCCATGGAGACGGTGCAGAACGAGATGCACGGCGGCCAGGCCATCCCGGCCTTCGACTTCTATCTCGCCCCGTTCGTGCGCAAGACCTTCGAGGAGGAGGTGGACCAGGTCAGCGACCTGTTCAACACCGACTACAGCGACCTCAAGAAGGCCGATATCGACGACTACATCAAGCACGACCTCATCGGCCTGCAGGGCCGTGACCGCGCCCTCCAGCACGCCATCAACCAGACGGTGGGCCGCGTGCACCAGGCGATGGAGGCGTTCGTGCATAACATGAACACCATCCACAGCCGCGGTGGCAACCAGGTCGTGTTCTCCTCCATCAACTACGGCACCGACACCTCCGCCGAGGGCCGCTGCATCATCCGCGAGATCCTGAACACCACCTACGAAGGTGTGGGCAACGGCTCCACCGCCATCTTCCCGATCCAGATCTGGAAGAAGAAGCGGGGCGTGTCCTACCTCCCGGGCGACCGCAACTACGACCTGTACAAGTTCGCCTGCAAGGTGAGCGCCCGCCGGTTCTTCCCGAACTTCCTGAACCTGGACGCCACCTACAACCAGGACGACGCCTGGAAGGCGGACGATCCTCGTCGCTTCGAGCATGAAGTGGCCACGATGGGCTGCCGCACCCGTGTGTACGGCAACAAGTTCGGTCCCAAGACCTCCATCGGCCGCGGCAACCTCTCCTTCACCACGATCAACATCGTGAAGCTGGGCATCGAGGCGATGCAGGAAGAGGAGGACAAGGCCCTCCGGATCAAGAAGTTCTTCAGCAAGCTGGACTGGGCCCTGGAAATCGCCGCCCGTCAGCTCAACGAGCGCTTCGACTTCCAGAAGACCGCCCTCAAGAAGCAGTTCCCGCTGCTGATGAACGGCCTGTGGCTGGGCAGCGAGAAGCTGGACGAGAACGACTCCATCGAGGCCGTCATCAACCAGGGCACCCTCTCCATCGGCTTCATCGGCCTGGCGGAGTGCCTGATCGCCCTCGTGGGCAAGCACCACGGCGAGAGCGAGGAGGCGCAGGAACTCGGCCTCCGCATCATCTCCCACATGGCGGAGAAGATCAACGGCTTCGCCGAGACCTACCAGCACAACTTCACCTTCCTCGCCACCCCGGCGGAAGGCCTCTCCGGCAAGTTCACCAAGCGTGACAAGAAGACCTTCGGCATCCTCCCGGGCATCACGGACAAGGACTACTACACGAACTCCAGCCACATCCCCGTGTACTACAAGTGCACCCCGGAGCACAAGGCGAAGATCGAGGGCCCGTACCACAAGTACGAGAACGCCGGCCACATCTTCTACGTGGAGATCGACGGCGACGCCACTCACAAC
>JAFYTP010000063.1 GCA_017558775.1 Bacteroidales bacterium
CCTCCTGGGTTTCGTCAGCGACCGCACCGGCGTGAAGGAGCTTTACCGGTTCGATCCCGCGACGGGAAAAACCTGGCAGCTGACCAATTCCCGCTACGGCGGCACGGACTATTTCCGGCACGGGGACACCCTGTGGTTCAATTCCATCACCGCGGAAGGCACGGCCATCTTCAAGGCCAAAGCCCCGCAGCCGGTGGAGGTCGATATCAGGGAAGTGCATACGTATCGGATTGCGGAGAAGCTGTCGGAGCAGGAGAGGGCTCTCCTGGCGGAAGAGATTCCGGGTCAAGGGATTCCGGGTCAAGCCCGGAATGACGAAGGTCGTCATGGCCGACCTGATCGGCCATCTGGCGAAATAAGCGAACCTAAGCGCTACCACAAGGCGCTGCATCTGATGAAGGTCCATTCGTGGGCGCCGTGGTATTTCAATTACGACGCGATCGAGTCCATGAGCGCGGACTTGAGTTACGATACGACCTCGCCCGGTTTTATCGGGCTGTTCCAGAATGACTTGGGAACCGCTTGGGGATCCGCGGGATATTCTTTCTATCCAGACGACAAGGGGAAATGGCGGCATTCCGGCCATTTCAAGTTCTTCTATACGGGTTTGTATCCGATTCTGGAAGCTGGATTCCACATCTATGACTCCGGAGCCGCGCAATATCATTTCGAGCGCCGCGAGTATGACGGGAGGGTCGGTTACGCCTCCGCTTTCCGGTCTGTCGACGGTCCTTCCTGGGAAGGGAGCCTGAAGGCGTATATTCCTTTCCGCTACAACAGTGGCGGCGTCCAACGAGGGTGGGTCCCCCAGGTCAGCTGGAGCATTTCGAACAACCTCTACGACAACGGAACGCTGGAACTCTCCGCCTTTGAAGACTTCGTGGGCGAAGGGTCGATCATGGCTTTCCGGCGCTTCAACCATGGGCAGAATGTCCTGATGCAGGCCGTCCACGGGTCGGTCCGGGGCTACTGGATGCTGCCCACGGCCCCGAGCCAGGTGTACCCGCGCTGGGGCATCGGCGCTGAAACCGGCGGCAGCTTCCGTCCCGGCCTCGGCAAAATCTTCTCCCCGGTCTGGTTCAACTACGTTTACGGCTATCTCCCGGGCTTCACCCGCACCCAGGGGTTGCGACTGACGGCATCGACCCAATACCAGCTTCCGACGGGCGCGCCTTTCGGCGAAAACGCCATCAATATCGCCCCGAGAGGATTCACAGCCACGGAGATGCGGACGATTGCCCGGAAGTCCGCCGCGCAGGTCAAAGTGACGGCCGATTATGCCATTCCCATCTACGTGGGCGACATTTCCTGTCTCTGCCCCTTCGCCTACATCTCGCATTTCCTGCTCATCCCGCACGTGGACTGGATGGGCTTCGGACTGGCCCGCAACGGGAAGGGGACACCCACGCAATCGTCCCTCCTGAGCGCCGGTGCGGACTTCACCGTGGAATTGGGTAACATCTTCTGCATACCCTTCCCCTGCTCCATCGGCGTCTCCGCCTCCTGGCTCGGCGGCCCCTACTTCAAGACCCTCGCCGAGACCGCCGAAGATGGCCGGAAACCCTACAGCGTGGGCCTGGTGTTCAGCCTGGATATATAGTATATCCAGAAATATTCCTATCTTTGTAGGCTATGAAGAAATGTCTCGTACTCATTGCCCTCGTGGCGGCGGTTGGCTGCCAGATGGTGCACCGGGTTTCCGACTCGGCCGCCGAGCTGTTCGGCGACGGGGTCGTGGCCCGCGTGGGCGAGCATCGGCTGATGCGGTCCGAACTCGCGGCGTACATCCCGGCCGGGGTGTCGTCGGAGGACAGTCTCGCCCTGGCGCAGTCCTATATCAAGTCCTGGGCGGAGGAACTCCTGTTCCTGGACATGGCGGAAAAACACCTCTCCGACGAGGAGAAGGACGTGTCCAAGGAGCTGGAGGAATATCGGCGCACGCTGCTGAAATACCGCTATGAGGAGCGGTACATCAACGACCGGCTGGACACCCTCATCTCCGACGAGGAGGTCCGGAGCTATTACCGGGAGCATCAGGACAAGTTCCTGGTTGAAAGGCCGTTGATGAAGGTCCGGTATATGATTATCCCGGCCGATTCGCGCAGCCTCAAGACCATCCGGGAGTTGATGTCCTCGGACGACGCGATGGATGCCATCGCCGCCGACAGCCTGGCCTTCACGGCCGCCCTGCGGTATGTGGACAGCTCCGACGCCTGGATGGACGCCATCCTCCTGGCCCGGGATCTCGGCACGGACGAGGCGTCGATGATGAAGGCCCTGCGTAACCGCACCATCGAGTTCAAGGGCGACGACGGCCTCCTCCGGGTGGCCTATGTCGTGGACATCGTGCAGAAGGGAAGCCCCGCGCCGCTGGATTATTGCGAAGAGCGCATCAAAGATATCCTCCTGAGCGCGAGAAAGCGGGAATTGACGGGCGGTTTGGAACGGGACTTGCTGAATGATGCGCTGGCTAAAGGTAAATTTGTGATTTATTGATATGAAACGTAGAGTAATCCTCTTCGCGGCGGCCCTTCTCCTGACAACGGGCCTCTCCGCCCAGAAGTACAAGGGCGGGCTCGTGGACAAGACCGTCGCCGTGGTGGGCAATGAAGTGATCCTGGTCTCCGATATCGAGAGCGAGGTGCAGCAGATGCAGGCCCAGGGCCGGTCCTCCGACCGGGACATGCGCTGCAACATCCTGGAGAACATGATGGAGTCCAAGATCTTCCTGATGCAGGCCCGCATCGACTCCCTCACGGTCAACTACGAAATGGTGGACAACGAACTGTCCAACCGCATCGACCAGTACCGCACCTATCTGGGCGGCGACGAGGAGCTGGAGAAATATTTCGGCAAACCCCTGTACAAGCTGCGCCAGGAGTGGCGGCAGCTGTTCGAGGACCAGAGCCTCATCCAGCAGGAGCAGATGACGATCGCGAGCGCCATCCCGCAGGTCACCCCGTATGACGTCCAGCAGTTCCTGGACACCGTGGCGGTGGACGACCTTCCCGTGGTCCCGATCAAGTACCAGCTCAGCCAGGTCTGCGTCTATCCCGACCGCGAGGCTGCCGCGCTGGCCGTCAAGGAGCGCCTCCTGTCCCTCCGCGAGCGTATCATCAACGGCGAGAAGTTCGCCACCCTCGCCCGCATCTATTCCGAGGATCCCGGCAGCGCCCGTCGCGGCGGTGAGCTGGGCATGGCCTCCAAGTCCATCTTCTGGCCGGCGTTCTCCGACGCCGCGATGGCCCTGCGCCCGGGCGTGATCTCCCAGATCGTGGAGACCCCGGACGGCTACCACATCATCGAAGTCATCGAGAAGAAGGGCGACATGTTCAACGCCCGCCACATCCTTCTCAAGCCGCAATACACCGCCGAGGACCGCGAAAAGGCGTTCGCGCGCCTGGACAGCCTCCGCACCAAGATCGTGGATGACGAGATGTCCTTCACCCTCGCCGCCCGGTTCTTCTCCGAGGATCCCGCCACCCGCACCAACGGCGGCCAGATGGCCGACCCGGAGACCGGTTCCTCCTACTTCGAGATCGACCAGCTCAAGCCGGCCGACTACGCGGCCATCAAGGACCTGAAGGAAGGGGAGATCTCCGAGCCCGTGGAATCCACCGACAACGAGGGATACCAGCAGGGCCGCCAGGGGAACACCGTCTACAAGATCATCCGCGTGGACAAGATCGTCCCGGCCCATTCCGCTTCGTTCACGAACGACTACACCGAGCTGCAGGCCCGCGTGCAGAACAAGCGCCAGTACCAGGCCATCGACGATTTCATGGAGAAGCGGATCAAGGACACCTACATCGTCATCGACCCGATGTTCAAGGACTGTCCGTTCAACCGCGAAATCTGGCACACGAAGGTCCAGTAATCCGTGCGGCGGTTTTCCGCATATCTCCTTGCTGCGCTGACCCTTCTCGGGGCGGCGCTTCCGTCGTGGGCGCAGGACCGCAAGGACTCGCTGGTCACCCTGGTGAGCGCGAAGTCCGCCCAGCTCATCGAGCGGAACGGGCAGAACTTCCGTAAGGTCGTGGGCCCGGCCCGCTTCCTGCACAACAACACCTACCTCCTGTGCGACTCCGCCATGTGGAATGTGTCGACGAACATCATCGACGCCATCGGCCACGTGCAGATCATCCAGGACCGCACCCGCCTGAGCTCCGGCTCCCTGCAGTATGTGGTGGACGACGACCTCGCGAAGTTCCGCGGCGGCCTCGTCCAGCTGGAGGACAAGGACAAGAACACCCTGCGGACCCGCTATCTGGACTACAACACCAAGGATTCCGTCGCCATCTTCCAGAACGGCGCGTCCATGCGCGACAAGGACGGCCAGATCATCGAGAGCCTGTACGGCTCCTACGACTCCAAGGCGAGGCTTTTCGTCTTCAACGACCAGGTGAACATGTACATGGACACCACCTTCGTGAAGACCTCCAGGCTGGAATACCGGAGCGACATCAACACCGCGTATTTCGGCTACGGAACCGATATGTGGCAGGACGATAACATGCTGTCCGCCAATGACGGATGGTATGACCGGGACAAGGAGCTGTTCTTCTTCCGTCGCAACGTGCACCTGCTGACAAAAGACCAGGAAACTTGGTCCGACACGCTGTACTACCACCGCGCGGTGAACGACGTGGAGCTCCTCGGACAGGTGGAAGTGCTGGATACGACGCGCAATGTTTTCGCACTCGCGGGCCTGATGGAATACACCGACTCGCTGTCGCGCGTGACCCTGAAGCGGACGCCGGCGGTCATCGGCATCTCCGAGGAAGAGTCCAAGCGGGATACCGTCTGGTTCGGTGCCGATACGATCGTCTACCGCGGCATCAAACGCCATAAGGTGGATTCCCTCTGGAAGGTCGATGCCGACAAGCGGCTCAAGGACCTTACCGGCGATCCGGTGTCCGAGTACCGCCGTAAGGCCGCGGAAGAGGCGGCCAAGGCGGCTGAGGAGGCCGCGAAGAAGGACCCGAACGCCCAGGCTGGGCGCGACCGGGGACCGGGAGCCGCTGGAAAACCGGGCTCCGCAGGGAAGGATGCGGCCGGCGGAAAGGACGCGGCCAAGAACAACGACGAGGGCGATTCGCCGAATGCCCCCGACGAGACGAAACCTCCTGTTCCGAAGGATACCACGGAGGCGGCACCGCCTCCTGTAGACACCTCGCAAGTTTCCTTCATCTGGGCAAAAAGCCGGGTGAAGCTGTACCGCGACGATATCCAGATGTCCTGTGACTCGTTGGCCTACAACGATTTGGATTCGCTGGTACGGCTGTATCAGGATCCGCTCGTCTTCAATGAAGGGAACCGGCAGTACGCTGCCGACAGTATCTACGTCGTCATCAAGAACAAGCGGGCCGAACGGGCGCGCCTGATGTCCGACGCTTTCATTACTACCCAGGAAGACACGCTCTGCTACGACCAGATCAAGAGTACGGAGATGATGGCCTACTTTGACAGCACCCGTACGCTGCAGCGTTTCGACGCCCTGGGCGGAGCTACGGCCCTGTTCTTCCTGACGGAGAACGACGCCCTCGCCACCGTGAACAAGGTGGAGTCCAAGATGTTGTACGCCCTCTTCGACAAGGGTAACCTGGACAAGATTTATTACTTCGACAACGCCAAGAACGACGCTTATCCGATCGTGCAACTGCCGAAGGACGAGCGGTATATGAAGGGTTTCCGCTGGAATCCGGAGCGCAAGCCCCGCGGTCCGCAGGATATCACGCCCTTCTCGCCCCGCGTGAGTCAACGAACCTCCTACCTGGCCCGGCCGCACGCCGAGTTCAAGGAGACGAACGTCTACTTCCCGGGCCATATCAACAAGATCTACAAGGACATCGCCTATCGGGATTCGATGGCGGTGGTGAAGGCCCGCCAGCCGAAGGAAAAGCCCGCCGTGAAGGATCCCGCCGAGACGGTAGCGGCGCCTGTCGATACGACCGCGGCGGCGGTTCCCATCGACACAACCGCGGCTCCCGCCAGTCTGTCTCCCGAGGATGAATCCCTGCGGCAAGCGCTGGATTCCCTGAGCGCGGCGCCTGTCAAGGATTTCCAGGAAGATCTCGAGGAATCGGACGTCCAGCCGCAGAATGAGAAGCCGAAGAGCGAGGTGATTAAGACCGAAAAGGAGAAGGTAGAAGAGGCGCCTGCGAAGGAAACCCCTGTGCTGGATCCGGCGGCCCAGAAGAAGGAAATGGAGCGCGCGGCCAAGGAGGCGGAAAAGGCCCGCAAGGCCGAGGAGAAGCGGTTAAAGGACGAAGAAAAGGCCCGGATTGCCGCCGAAAAGCAGGCGGCGAAGCAAGCCAAGTTTGCCGAGCAGGACAAGAAATACCAGGAAAAGCAGGCCGCCAAGGCCCAGAAGCAGCTGGAGAAGGAGCGAAAGGCGAAACTCCGCGCTCTCCGGAAACTGGAAAAGAAAGCCGCCAAAGAACGCCGTATCTTTGAGCGTTATCTGGAAAAGGAGCGCAAGCGCGCTGAAAAGGCAGCCGCCCGTGAGGCTGAGAAAGCTCAAAAGCAGGCCGAGAAGGCCCGAAAAGAGGCTGAAAAAGAGGCTACCCCCGAACCGGAGCCCCTATCCCCAGATAAGCCAAAAAACGCTCGGAAGAGTAATTGATGATCAGCTCGTCCGGGAATTCCGCTTCGTTCAGGAGCGGATACAGGTTCTCGTAATTGGCAATATCGTAACAGATGTGGGCGTCGCTGCCCAGGATCACCGGTACTTCGTACTGCTTGCACAGCCGGAGAAGTTCCAGGTTGTTGGCGCGCGCGTTGGGGAAGTTACGCATCGGCCGGAAGGTGGAGTTGTTGATTTCCAGCAGGGTCTTGGTCTCTTTCGCAGCCAGGACGATGGGCTCGAAGCGGAGTTCGGCCGTTCCGTCGCCGGGGTGGCTGATGATATGGGTCCACGGGTTCCGGATGGCGGCGACCATGCCCGCCGTGTTCTCATCGACAGTACCCCCTTTCCAGCAAAGACGATGGATGCCCGCGAGACGGACGTCTAAGCGCTCGTAGGTTTCCTCATTCATGTCCAGCGTTCCCTTCGTGTCCAGGATGTTGAGCTCCGCACCGAGCAGGAGCCGCATATTTCCCCACTGGCGGGGCACCACGTGCATGTTCCGGAAATAGAGCGGATGGCATGTTCCGGGGATCGCTTCACCGTGTTCGGTGATGCCCAGGATGGACAGTCCTTTCCGCTGTCCCTCGGCCACCATTTCCGACAGCGTGCTGTATGCGTGGCCGGAGGCGATGGTGTGGGTGTGGACGTCCAATTCTATATTATTCATTCTTTTATCCATTTTTAAAGGCCGCAAAGATAGCAATTATTTTCAAGACCTGTTCATCGGCGCAAAGTTTCATTAAATATTTATTGTTTTTCAATAAATCTTACTATCTTTGTCCAGAAACAATAGCCAAATAACCTTATGATTCCCACTTCTTCCATCGTGATGATCATCATCAACCTCGTGCTGGGGTTCGCCGTTCCCATCTGTCTGGCCTGGTGGATGGTCAAGAAACATAACGCCAACCTGCGCACCATCCTCATCGGCGCCGCCACCTTCGTCGTGTTCGCGCTGATCCTGGAAACCATCGTGCACCATATCGTGCTGAAAGGCCCCCACGGCGCGGCCATTCAGGGCAATACCCTTTATCTGGCCTTGTACGGCGGCCTGATGGCCGGGCTCTTCGAGGAGACCGGCCGGTTCCTGTCGATGAAATATCTCCTGAAAAAAGAGCCCACGACCGTCAAGCCGGCCGTCGCCTACGGTATCGGCCATGGCGGCATTGAGATGATCCTCGTTTTCGGCTTCACGATGATTTCCTACCTCGCGATGGCGGCTATGGCCAAATCCGGACAGATCGACACGCTCATCAGCCAGACACCCGCCGAGGCGCAGGCGCAGGTCAACGAGGTGATTTCCAAACTATCTGAATCCAATGTCGGAGAATGGCTGATGGGCCTTTGGGAGCGCGCCACCGCCCTTATCCTGCACCTGTCGCTGTCGATCCTTGTCTGGGCCGCTGTCCGCAAGGGTGGCAAATGGCTGTGGCTCTTCCCCGCCGCCATCCTCCTGCACGCCCTCGTCGACGGTCAGGCGGTCATCCTTGCCAAGTCCGCCAGCACGCTGGCCACGGAAACGATCCTCTTCGCCGAGGCCATCGCCATTGCGGCCCTCGCTTTCTTGGTAGCCAAAAGGATTTCGTCGTAGAAAAAGGGCCATTCGTCGAAAACCCGGCCTCCCTTCTTGTACTTTTGACGATAATTCCTACCTTTGTGTTGACACGACAACTATTAACAACGATCTGATATGAAGAAAATCCTTTCCATTTGCGCCGTGCTGCTGGTTGCGGTGACGGCGATGGGCCAGAACCGTTACGGCATCAAGTCCGGCTCCTACAAGACCGAGATGGACATGATGGGCCAGGTCATCACCAACACCACCTACTTTGACGACTACGGCGCCAAGGAGGTAACCTCCATGAGCATGATGGGCATGGAAATGACCCAGCTCCAGAAGGACGGCACGATGTACATCATCAACAAGGGCGAGAAATCCGTCCAGGAAATGCCCGGCCGCGAGAGCATCAACTACCTGAACCTCACCGACGAGGTCATCGCCAAGAACAAGATCAAGGAAATCGGCAAGGAGACCATCGCCGGCAAGGAGTGCACCATCTACACCGCTGAGATCAGCCAGATGGGCCAGACCGCGAAGGCCACCGTTTCCGTGTGGAACGGTCTCGTGATGAAGAGCTCCATCGACATGGGCGGTTTCGCCATGGAGCAGAAGGTCGTCGAGGTCAATGAAGGCCCCGTGGACGCCGCGCTCTTCGAGATCCCGAAGTTCTAACGGAAATATTGTCCCAGCCAGGCCGCGTCGATTTGCGCGAAGCCGGGTTCGGGACGGACAGAAGGATGGCGCCCGAGGATTCCTCGGGCGTCTTCGTATACATGGAAGCCCACGTTCACGACCTTCATCTCCCCGTCCATCGGGAAGGAAAACACGAGGTCGTTGTCGGGTCCGTCCATCTTGAAGAATTTGAGCGGAGCGTCCTGGAGGTCGGGACGGTTCTGCTTCTCGGCCATTTCCAGGCGGGTGACGTACTTGCACATCTCCACCAGGACATCGTCCAGGCCGCAGGCGTGGATATTGACCTTCTCCACCAGGTCGCCCACTTCACGGACAAGGCGGAAGGTGTAGCCCTCAAGGTCTTTCACGGCGTCGGCAACGGCTGCCGGCGGCTGCGCGTCGCCCGGCAGGAGCCAGACCATCAGCTTCTCGGTCGGATCGTGATATAACGTCTCGTATTTCAGGAGGTTCCGGGCGCCGCAGGAAGGGCACTCCCAGACGAATAAAGAGCCGTCCCGGACCCGGGCCTTCAGCTCCGGATCCAGGGCGGTGTTGATACTCGGATACGTCTCGACGGAATGGGTTCCGCCGCACCGGTTACAGTTTGCGGGCACCATCGCTGATGACCACGTTGTAGACCTTCGGGGCGTGACCGAACTTCTCGGTGAACTGGTCCATGACCGCTTCGATGAAAGGCATGTACAGCTCGTCCTTCACCAGGTTGATGGTGCAGCCACCGAAGCCGCCGCCCATCACGCGGGAACCGGTGACGTCCATCTTGCGGGCCAGCTTGTTCAGGAAGTCGAGCTCCTCGCAGGACACCTCGTAAAGCTTACTCATGCCGAAGTGCGTCTGGTACATCATTTCACCCACGGTCTCGTAATCGCCGCGCTCCAGGGCGTCGCAGACGTCCAGGACGCGCTGAACCTCGCCGATGACATACTCCGCGCGGAGGAAATCCTCCTCGGGGATATCGTCACGGACCTCATCCAGCCAGACACGCTTGGCGTCGGAGAGGAATTCCACCTCGGGGTGGTTCTTGCGGATGGCGGCCGCGGCGTTCTCGCAGGACGCGCGGCGCTTGTTATAGGCGCTAGAGGCGAGCTCGTGCTTCACGCAGGAATCGATCAGGACGAGGCGGTAGCCTTCCGGATTGAACGGGAAGTACTTGTACTCCATCGTCTTGCAGTTCAGGCGGATGAGGGAGCCGGCCTTGCCGAACAGGGACGCGAACTGGTCCATGATGCCGCACTTGACGCCGCAGTAGTTGTGCTCGGTGCTCTGGCCGATCTTCGCGAGCTGGAACTTGTCGATGCCGTTGCCGAAAATCTCGTTCAGGGCGAAGGCGTAGGTGCTCTCGAGGGCCGCGCTGGAGCTCAGGCCGGCGCCGAGAGGAACGTCACCCGCGAACACGGTATCGAATCCCTCCACCTTGCCGCAGCGCTTGATCGTCTCCCGGCAGACACCGAAGATGTAGCGCGCCCACTGCTGCTCGGGCTTGTCCTCCTCCTGGAGGCCGAATTCCACGTATTCGTCATAGTCGAGGGAGAAGGCCCGGACCTTCTGGGTCCCATTGACCTTGATCTCGGCCATGATGCCGCAGTCGATGGCGCCGGGGAACACGTAACCGCCGTTGTAGTCGGTGTGTTCGCCGATCAGGTTGATGCGTCCGGCGGATGCGTAGAGGTCGCCGGGCTCGCCGAAGAGGGTATTGAACTTTTCCTGGATTCTTTGTTTCATATCGGTTTCTCGTTTTGTGTCAAGACTACAAAGATAGTGAAATTTTACCGCTTGCGGATACCCCAGACGGATAAATCGTAGCTGGATTCCGTGTCCTCTTCGATGTCGTCCGGCAGGGCTGGATAGAAGTCGAAACCGGTGCGCTGTTCGAGCTCATCGACCGTCAGCGCGCAGTCGCTCAGCCAATAGCGCTCGGCGTCATTGCCCATGATGAACGCGATGGACTGATACCGCTTGCCGTCATGGACCAGCACCACCTTGAAGAAGGCGTCCGGCACGACCACATGGTCCTTGCCGATGGTGCCGTAGATGTTGTCCCCGATGATCGGCCCGGACACCACCCACACCTTGCCGTACTTGTTGGCCCAGGCGCGCACCCGTTTCTCCAGGTACTGCCAGTCCTTGTTGTTCAGTTCCTCCCGCTGCGGGCAGATGTTCATGAAATAGAAGGTCTCCGACATCGCGGAATCGTCCCAGAAGAAGTCCGCCGCCGGCGCCATGTGCCCCCGCGTCCAGCCACTTCCGTTATAATCCTCCCGCATCGCCTGCCGGCCATGGAAGTTCATGTCCATGGAAAAGTTCTTGTCCGCCCGCGTGGCTTCGCCCCTCGTCTCCTCGTCCGTCAACTCATACGCCACCCAGTTAGGAATGAGCGTTTCCGTATTGTAGGAGCTCACATACCCCTGGTATGTCACGATGTTGTCCGCAGCCCGCTGTGCCGGCAGCTCCAACTGGTCATCCGGTAAATCCACCAGCGGCACGGACGGCCCGCTGCTGAACAGCCCCGTCCGCTGAATGATCAGCCAAGCGGCGAAGATCACCACCAGCGCCGCCGCCGAAAGCAAGTCCCTTTTGTTCTTCTTGTTCATAGTCCATCCTTTGCTTGCGAAGATACGGAAAAAATGGCAATAATCGGAAGATGGTCGGAAACGCCGCCCGCATAGCGGGGACCGGTGTAGGTGCGGAGGGGTTTTTCGCCGGAATGGGCGTTGTCGCGGGTCAATAGAAACGGTATCCAGAGGATGCGCATCGACGGGGCCGCCTCCAAAAGGGCGGGAGAGGCGTAGAAATGGTCGATAAGGTCCCATTTGCCGTCGTACTTGATAGTTCCCTCTCCGCGGCGGAATAAGGCCGTATGGAGGGGTTTTAGGGCCGGCTCGAGCCGATGGAAGACGGGGTTGTCGGGCGTATCGTTGAAATCGCCCCCGGCGATGATCCTGTCGATGCCCTCCGCCGCCAGCGAATCCGCCAGGAACCGCAGCCGGTCCACAGCGATCCGGCGCCTCGGCTCCGATTCGGCGGCGCCGCCGTATTTGGAGGGGTGGTGGTTTATCAGGACGGCGAAGAGATTCCGGGTCAAGCCCGGAATGACGGAGTCCTTCCTTCGAAAAACGCACAGCAGGATATCTCGCGTGGCCATCACGGTATCGGCCTCATACAGGTGGCAGGGTTTGGAATCGACCAATTCAAGCCGGGAGGTGCGATAGAGGAGGGCGACGTCGATGCCGCGGCGGTCCGGGGAGGCGTAGTGGACGTATTGGTAGTCCAGTTTGCGGAGGGCGGTCTTTTGGAGGAGTTGGCGGAGGACGAAGGCGTTTTCCACTTCCTCCAGGCCTACGATATCGGGGAGGCGCCCCGTGTCATCCGCGACCCACAGCAGCGCCTTGGCAAAGGCGTTCGCTTTCGCTTGGAAGCGTTTCCAGGTCCAATGCCGTTCGCCGGAAGCCGAAAACTCCGCGTCCGATTCCGTCGTCGAGTCGTTCCGCCAGTCGAAGAAGTTCTCCACGTTCCAGCACATCACCGACAGCGAGTCGGGCGGGGACAGCAGCCAGAGAAGTAAAATAAAAAGGTGTCTCATGCGGCCAATCTAAGGCCTTTGCATGAGACACACGACACAAAACCGATAAATGTGGTGAAATTATTCTTGTTGTTTCAAAGAAACATTAGAACGTGTACAGGATGTTGTAGCCGTTGGACCAGGTTACGTCGCTGTTTGCCAGGCGGATCGAGTACTCGGACCGGCTGCGGAGGCCGGAGGCCTGGTCCGGGAGCCACAGGGCGAGCTTGTCGCCGGAAACGGCGGTCTGCGGCATCGTGACATTGACAGTGAACGTCTGCGTGGTCCCTGAAGCGACCGTTCGGATGTCGCCGACATTGTCCTTGAGCACCACGGCCGAGCCGTTGTGGATCAGCACAAGCTTCATGGGGCGCTGGTTGACAACCGGCGCGGCGCCGCTGTTGTGGATCTTCAGGCGGACGGAGAGGGTGCTGCCGCTGGAGAAGTCCGTACCCGTGACCTTGAGGTTTTCCATCGACAGGCGATAGCCGAGCCATTTCTTGATGTCCGGCATCCAGCCCTGTTCGTGCCAATGGCGCATCAGGAGGCTGCCGTCGTTGGGGCTCGTGGAACCCGGATTCGTATGGTGGCCGGTATCGTGATGCAGGTAAGAGATGTGGCGGTTGAAGATGGCCGAACGGACGTTGTTGTAGGTGTAGCCGTCCATCTGGCTGGGCGATTTGGAAGAATAGGGGGCCTCGCCGCCGGTGATGAGGTAGGCGCTCTGCTGCTCCCACATCTCCTTCTGCCAAGTCTCATGGAACGTGCCCATGTCTTCGCTGTTATAGAGGAACGCATCATCATAGAAGGAAAGCCGGTTCACGGGCTCCGTTCCGAAGCCGGACAAGCTGGTCCAGGAAGACACGTGCGTGGGATTGACGTAGCACTGCTTGTATTCGGGCGTACGGAGCGCCACCTGGCGGCTGCTCGGAACGGCATCCAGGATGGCCTTGAGAACGGCCTTGCGGTTGCTGAAGCCGGAAACCGAGTTGTTCTCGATGGTATAGTCCACGCCGCCGCTGGACGGGCCGAAATAGCTCGTGTAATACCACTCTCCGTAAGTGCCCATGAAGCCGGCCTGGACCAGATAAATGATGTCCTCATAGTCCGTGAAGATGGGGGCGAGGTCTTGCAGATGCTTTTTGATATGGTCGAGCGTCGGCTCCTGATGGTAGGACGACGGGTGTTCGTTGTTGTAGGAAATGCGGACAATGGCCTTCTTGCCGCAGTTGCGGACATTTGAAAGCACGTTGCGGATATAGTTCTTGCCGTTGGAGTCGATATGCTCGGAATCCACATAGTCGAACAGGTAGAACTGAGTAAGCACGAGCGTGTTGCTGCTGTCGTAATCGTCCGTCAGGCTGGTGGTCGCGGATGTATAGCCGCCGTCGCGCTTGTGATACTTGTACTCGACCATCTTGTACAGGCCCCTCTCCGGGTTCTTGATGTCGGAACTGGATTCGGAGTAGTTCTTGTACACCAACTCGGTGCTGCCACCTCCGTTATTGCCTCCGGAAAGGGATGCCGCTGGCTGCGTATTGATCTGCCCGCGGGTGACGGCCAGGTTGCCCACGGCGTCGTCCGTGTAGAGGACCGCGCCCGTGGATTCGGTGCTGTAGTCGTACACTGTCAGGTTGCTGGGACCCCAGATGGTGCCCTGAGCATAGGGAATGTACAGGCACACGGAACCATTGACAACATCGAAATAGCGGATGAACTGCTTCTCGTTGTCGGTCTGGGCATATACCGGATTCCAGGTGGAATAGTTGCTGCCGTCATACACGCTGTATGTGCCGCTTACCTTTACATTCTTGGCCGTGAACACGACCTTGACCTTCGACACGGAGGAAGGGATGCCGGAGATTTCCTTCTTGACGGCGCCCGTCATCGGCGTGAAGACGAACTTGCCGCTGGAGTTCTTGGTGCCGTACATCGGGATGTCTGCCGGCACATAGGACTTGCCGATGTAATACTTTTTCCGGTCGACGCTGAAGAAATAGTGCCAGGTGGAATAGGAGTGGTTGGAGCTGGCCGGATAGAGGGCGACACTGCCCACCGAGGCCGTGGAGGGGATATTACCCTGCACGGTGACCGTGGTTCCGTTGCTCTTGACCGTAAAGTTGTAGAAACCGGTGTTGGAGGAATTGGAGGCGTCGGTGCACCAGACCGAGACCTTCTCGTTTTTGGCCAGGGTGAATTCACCGGTTCCGGCCTTGGTGTCGGCCATCTCTACCGGAACGGAGACCTGCCGGTATCCGTCGGGGATCCGCTCGCCGGAAGAAATCTCTTCTTCCGCGATCTTCGCGCATGCGCTCAAGGCAAGCAACGCAGCTGAAAAGAGAACAAACTTTCTCATGATTGGTTACCTTTTTAGTTCGTTTGTTAGTAATTAGGGGTGTTGTTTCCTTAAAGTTAATAACAAGAAAAACAATCAATTACGCATTTTGCGGAGAAATTCCGAAAAAAAACATTTCGAAACATTTCAAGGGGCGGAACACGAAAAACCGCCACTCCCGAAAGCGGAAATGGCGGTAAAAATCGAAATTTCAGGTTTCGCTTTGTTTTGAAAAAGCGGCTAAACGTTGAACAGGAAGTGCATGATATCGCCGTCTTGGACGACGTAATCCTTACCCTCGACGCCCATCTTTCCGGCGGCGCGGACGGCGGCCTCGGTCTTGTACTGGACGAAGTCCTCGTACTTGATGACCTCCGCGCGGATGAAGCCGCGCTCGAAGTCGGTGTGGATGACGCCCGCGGCCTTGGGGGCCTTGTCGCCCACGCGGATGGTCCACGCGCGGCACTCGTCGGCACCGGCCGTGAAGAAGGTCTGGAGGCCCAGGAGGCGGTAGGCGCCCTGGATGAGACGGACGACGCCGGACTCTTCCAGGCCCATTTCCTCGAGGAACATCTGCCGGTCCTCATACTCCTCGATCTCGGCGATCTCGGACTCGGTCTTGGCGGCGATGACGAGGATTTCCGCGTGTTCGTCGGCCACGGCAGCGCGGACGGCGTCGACATAGGCGTTGCCCTTGACGGCGGAGGCCTCATCGACATTGCACACGTACATCACGGGCTTGTTCGTCAGCAGGTACAGGTCGCGCGCCATCTGCTCTTCCTCGGCGTTCTCCGGAACGACCGTGCGGCAGGACTTGCCCTGCAGCAGGACTTCCTGATAGCGCTTCAGCAGGGCCAGCAGCTTCTTCGCTTCCTTGTCTCCGCCCGTGGTGGCCTGCTTCTCGACTTTCTTGATGCGGTTTTCGACCGTTTCGAGGTCCTTGATCTGCAGTTCCATATCCACGACTTCCTTGTCGCGGACCGGATCCACGGAACCATCGACATGGACGATGTTGCCGTCGTCAAAGCAGCGGAGGACGTGCAGGATGGCGTCGGTCTCGCGGATGTTGGCGAGAAACTGGTTGCCGAGGCCCTCTCCGCGGGAGGCGCCCTTCACCAGGCCCGCAATGTCCACGATCTCCACCGTGGCGGGGATGGTGCGCTTGGGCTGGCAAATCTCCGTCAGCACCTCCAGCCGCTTGTCCGGAACGGAGGTGGAACCCACGTTGGGTTCGATGGTGCAGAACGGGAAATTCGCGCTCTGGGCCTTCCCGGAGCTGACGCAGTTAAACAAAGTGGACTTCCCAACGTTGGGAAGTCCCACTATTCCACATTTCAAAGCCATAGACTAGAAGAATCGGGCGCGGTTGTCCTTGACACCGGCATCCTGCATCATCACGGGGAGGATGCGCTGGATGTTGTAGTTCATGATCTGCGCGTTGGCGTTCTTGGCGTCGCTCTCGGTATAGAAGGAACCGGTCTCGCGGCCCTTCACCTCGAACACGTACACGCCGATGGTTCCGGCGACCGGGCCGCAAACCTTTCCTTCCGGAGCGGCGGCGATGGCACCGACGAACTTCGGATCCAGGCTGCGGGCGCCCATGGAAGCGAACGCGACGTCGTTCTGGGTGTTGACGGCGGCGCCGAGCTTCTCGGCGATGGCCTCGAGGTCGGTCAGACCGGCGATCTGCTCGGCCACGGCGGCCTGACGCTTCTCGGCGTACTTCTCAGAATAGAGCTCGTTCTTGATCTGGGTGGCAACCTCGGAAACCGGGGCGATACCCTCCTTGTGAGCGTCCTTGACGGCGACCACGAAGAAGTAGTTGTTGTCCACGGTGATGATGTTGGACACCTTGCCCGGCTTGTTGTCGAAGGCCCAGCGGGTGACTTCCTTGGCATGGCCGATGGAACCGTAGGTATCGGTGCTCTCGGTGATGCTCTGGCTATGGGAGTACACGCCGATGGAGTCGCAGGCGGCGCGATAGTTCGCGAGCTTGCCGCCGGCGAGGGTGGCGACGCGGTTGGCGTCGTTATAGAACTTGTTGAAGGTCTCCTTGCTGGAGATGACCTCCTTCTGGAACAGGGCCACCTGCTTGAAGAGAGCCGGAGCGGAAGCCTCGGTCACCTCCACGATGTGGGTGGCGATGTTGGACTGGAGGATGAACGGCTGGCCCACCTTCGCGTTGAAGATGGCGTCGAAACCGGTCGGGAGGTAGGAGATGGTCGCCTGGGAGATCTCGCCGATCTTGCCGAACTCGCCGTCAGCCTCGGAATTGCGGTCCGCGGAATACTGCTGGGCCAGGGCGGTGAAGTTGGCGCCCTTCTTGAGCTCGTTGAGCAGGCTGTCGGCCAGGTGCTGGCCGTCCTCGTTGGACTGGAACATCATGTGACGGATGGTCACGGACTCCGGCATCGAAGCGGTAGCCATGATACGGCCGGCGTAGAACACGTTGTTCGCGCTGATCACGGGGGAAGTACCCTCGTTGTTCTCGGCAACGAACTTGTCCAGGTCCGCGTTCACGGAACGCAGGTCGCCCTCCTTGTACCAGCGGTCGCTCCACTGGACGTCGGAGTTGCGCTGCAGGAAGGAACGCACGTTCTCGGTCGCGGCGAACTCGTCGTAAAGCTTGACGAAGTCGTTGTTGGCGGCCTCGATGTCGGCGGCGGAAGGAACAACCTCGAAGACGACGTACTCGATGTCGCGGGAGGCCTTCTGCTCGAAGAAGCGCTTGTGGTTGTTGTAGAACTCGTTGATCTCCTTGTCGGTCACCACGACGGTGGTGTCCGTGGCATACGAGAAGGGAACCATCACGAAGTCCACATCGGCCGTGGTGTTGTTGTCGGCGATGGTGCGGTTCACCTGGATGGCGTTCTCGATGTTGGAGTTCGCGAACAGGGCGTTGTACTTGTTGTAGTACTGGTTCGTGATCACGGCCTCCTGGAGATAGTTCCAGATCGCCTTGTCATTCTCGTTGCCGTCCTCCACGTTCTGGAGGAAAGCGGTGAAGCTCGCGGAGGAGAAGTTGCCGTTAGCGTCCGAGAACAGGGAAGCGATGACCGGGGAGATGTTCTCGCCGTTCACCAGGTCCTTGAGCTCGTCTTTGCCGACATAAATGCCCGCGGCGTTCGCGTTCTTGATGAAAAGGTTCTCATCGA
This sequence comes from Bacteroidales bacterium, assembly GCA_017558775.1. Taxonomy (GTDB): domain Bacteria; phylum Bacteroidota; class Bacteroidia; order Bacteroidales; family UBA932; genus Cryptobacteroides. Next base: position 17,929 of record JAFYTP010000063.1, read on the forward strand.
CGAGGCGCTGCCACACGGCGTCGCGAACCTGCTTCTGCTGCTGCTCGCTGGTGGAAGAAGTGCCGGTAAGCATCTCGTTGATGCGGGAATACTTGTCAACCTGCTGCTGGAAATCGGTGTAGCTGATAGCCTTACCGTTGATCTTGCCCACATCATACTTGGAGGAGACGGACTGGACCGTCTGGATGATCTGGCTCGGATCGATGATGAACAGGAGGAGCGGAAGGGCAACCAGGATGGAAAGGAAGATTCCCCAGCCGCGAAGTTTCTCTAAAACTGCCATTTTATGATACCTATTTTAAAATTTTCGATAATTTTCAATCAAGGGTGCGAATTTAATTATTCTTTTTCAATTTCCCACTATTTTTTCGCATATCAGGCCTTTTTGCCCCCTTTGGCTGGGGGAAAGGACCGATAAAGTTGATTGAATCGAGGACCACTTTCGTAGAATCCTGCTCCACAACGCCGTAACTGTTGAAAGGACGCTGGATGATGGCGTTCCGGGCCATGTCGTCGGACCGCATCCCGAAACCTTGCATGAAGCCGGCCGGGGAGTACATCTTGATGTAGCAGTCCGTCCAGATTTCCTTGGCTTTCTGGTCCCAGTAGATGGTGTCCGTTTCCATCGTCTCCTGGTTCACGATATTCCGGATGACCACGCTTCCGAATGCGGACCATTTGTCCTCGCCGTCCTTCTTGGTGTCGTGACGGGCTTTCTGCGACCGGATGGTGGTCTCCAGGGAGCCGTCCTCGGCATAGCCGAACACGGAAAGGCCTTTGGGGAACACTTCGTAGGAAACGCTGTCATGGTCATATACCTCCATCACGGGGGCCTCCACGCGCATCTTCAGCTTGCCATTCTCCGTCTGGATGAAGTACATGCTGTCCACGATCTGGAGCGGCGTCTGGGAGAGATCCAGTTTCTCGGCCTCGGAGAGGTTGCCCTTGCACGAAAATACGACGAAAGCAACCGCCAATGCGGTTGCCATCGTCGTAAGTATGCGGTGTTGTTTCACAGAATCTTATCTGGTACGGACCGTGGTGGTGGTGGTCATGCCACCGCAGGAGACCGTGTAGGCCTGGCCCTTGGCGAGGTCATACATGAAGATCTCGCTGGCTTCCGGATAGTAGATGCTCACCTTGCCGATGGCGGAACGGGCGTCGTCAGCGAGGCTGCTGTCGGCGTTCATCGCCTTCTGGTAGTAGTCGGAAGCGGCCCAGTAGCGGGCGTACTTGTTCACGTCGCCACCGCAGGAAGCGGAAGCCCAGAGGTTACCAATGATCATATAAGCCTTACCGGCATAGCCGTTGTCCAGACGGACCGCCTTATTGGCGGCGTCCATAGCGCGGCCGCGCATATTGTTCGCATAGGCGAAGCGGGCGAGCTCATAGAGGTACTGGGCATCTACGGCGTCATCGGACTCGTCATAGTCGATGGCCTCTTCCAGGTACATAGCAGCGTCGGCGACCTTGCCGCGGGCGGCGTTCAGCTTGTACAGGCCATAGGCGCTGCGGTAGGACGGGTCGTTCTTGTGCATCTGGGTGACGGCCTTGTAATAGAGGTCGTTGTTGGAGCAATCCTCGGCGCTGTTCATCAGCTTCACGATGTTGGTCACGACCGCCATGTTGGTCGGATCGGCCTCGAAGCGCGGAGTGAAGATGGCGATGAGGTTGTCGCAGGAAGCGACCTTGCTGTCGGCGAAGACACTCTCGATGGTGGCCTTGGTCTTGAGGTTGTCCTCAATCTCGGCGTCGTTCTTGGCGCTGGCGTTGGCGCAGGCTTCGGAGACGGTGTCATACATGTTGATGACATCATCGGCCTGAAGCTTTCCTTCGCGATAGAGGTTGATGGCCGCCTGGAGGTTGTTCACCAGAAGACCGCCCTTGGTCTCGCTGCCCAGCTCCTTGATGATCGCCGTCAGGTTGTCATACAGGTACTGGGAGTCGTCGCTCCGGAAATTGATCATATACTGACCCTTGTTGTTCAGGATGGTGGCCTTCTGGTCCACGCCCTTGGCGGTACGCGGATAGAACTCCAGACGCTGGTCCTGAAGGAGAAGGAGGCTGTCCACCTGTGCCTGGAAGAGCGCCGCGTTCTTGCGGTTCTTGTTGATCTCGCGGTTCAGCAGGGTGGAACCGTGGACGAACAGGTTCTGAGACGCGGTAGCCGGGCAAATGGCGTACGCTTTCCGCCAGTTCGGGAGGGCGGAATCATAGTTTTTCTGCTTGTAGTACTCCTGATAGTAGGAAAGGTACTTGATGCATTCTGCGCTGTCTGCACCATACTTGCCCTGGGCAGACGCATTCTGGCCCATGAAGGCTGCCATGGCGGCCAGGAGGATGAAGGTCAACTTTTTCATATCGCGTTAGAATTTTTGTTTTGCGTTACAATTACTGGTACTGCGGCTTCCGGAACCAGATGTCAAAGATATTGAATCCGATGTGGAATCCCATATATTTCTCTTTGACAAAGGCGGTTCCGAAACCCCTTTGTCCAAGGTCCAATGCAAAGGTAATGCCATTGTAACCCTGGAACACCGGAAGCGTCACGCCGAGGGTGATGCCGGCGGAGGTCAGATTCTGCCCGTCCACCTGGTAATAGGACTGGTCCATATAGGCGCCCAGACGGTAGGTGCAGCGCTTGAAATAGTAGCGGATGTCGTTCCGGTTGGGGGTGATTTCAAAGCCCGCCCGGAAGGACTGGGTCATCGATGTATTAAAGGAATAGGCGCCGTTGTTGCGGAAACCGCGGACAGCGTCGAAGTTGCTGTCGGTCCAGTCGCCGCGGAGGTAATCGAACTCCAGCGACCACTTGTCCGCCTTCCGATAAGCGAGGCCCAGGCCGAGCTCGTCGCCCAGCGTGATGTTGTCCTCGTCCAGGGAGTGGGTGCCAAGGTCCATTTCCGGAACGTTGCTGTACTCGATGGCATAGCCGCTCACTTTCGCCTTCATGCGGTAGGTGGCGCCGACGGTCAGCTTGCCCGTGCCGATGGGCTGCTCGTACTGGAGGCCGAACTTGGCGGAATGGGCGCGGACCTGGAGGGTGTCGCCGAGGGTCTGGCTGCGGTAGCTCGCGTCACCAAAAGTACAGGTGGAGTACTTGCTGATGGTGCCGAAATACAGGTTGTACTGCGCGCCGATGGAGAGACGGTTCCACAGGAGGGCCGAAGCGCCGAAGTAGAACTGGTTGAGACCGCCGTCTCCGGCGGCACCGTAAGCGCGGTTGCCGGTATAGCCGATGCTCTGCTCGCCCGAGGTGATCTTGTCCAGGTACGACATCGAGAATCCCGTGTCGCTGAAGGGCTGGATGCCCACCATGAAGGCGGTCTTGCGCCACATCGGGAAGGTAAGCACGAAATCGTTGATATTCATGAGGGTTTTCGAGCTCTTGAGATCACCCTGGGTGAACAGGGAGAACTTGCCCGAAACACCGAAATCAGCCATCACGGAAAGGGAATCACGCGCCGTGATAGAGGCCGGATTCATCGTGTTCACGAACCGCTTGTTGCGCGTGGCGATACCCACGCCGCCCATGGAGGCGTTATAGGCGGTTCCGGCGGGATGGAGATCACCCACACCATATACAGAATAGGGCGAAAATCCGTTATAGGTGCCGTTCTGCGCGGACAACGGAAGAACCGCCAGCATCAAGGACGCGGCGGCGACGATAACCCTATTGATCATTCTTCTTGACATACTCGTCAGCCATTAAAGCCAACCCCATCATCACGAGGTTACAAATTACAAAGATGGAACTTTTCATCCGTTTTGCAAAATAATTCGCATCGCCGCCGGTAAACACGACGATATTCTCCGGATGAAGCGCCAGGTATCCCTCTATTTCAAATTGTATGCCCGAAACGACGCCCGCTTCGATGGAGGACATCTCGTCCTGACCCACCACGGCGCAGGTTTCGGGGGTGTTCACCAGGGGCAACGACCGGGAATACCGGCTGAGCGCCTTGAACCGGGTGCGGCAGCCGAGGGACACGTTGCCGCCCGTGTAAGAGCCGTCCGAAGCGAGGAAGTCCACGCTCAAAGTGGTACCGAAATCCACGATAGTGCAGGGCATCCCGCGGAAAAGGTAGCGGGCCGCCAGGACGGAGGCGGCGCGGTCGTAGGAAAGATAGGCCGGAAGTCCGTGACTCAGAAGCGGTTCCTGATGATTCTTATCCAGGACCATCAGATGTCCGCACTCCCCCGAGAGGATGTTCAGATCCTCTTCCGTCAGGGGATACACGGAGGAAATGGCCAGCACGGCGGGCTTTTCCCGGCGTGTGAGGGGAAGGATGAAATCCATCCATTTCTCGCCCTGGTACCGGAAGGTCTTTCCGAGGGTCATCCCGTCGGACCAGGCCGCTTTCAGCGCGGTGTTTCCTATTTCCACTAACAGATTGGGCATAGACTGCAAAAATAGTGTTTTTCAGCGGTTATTGCAACCGCTGGAGGACTTTGAGGGCCGTATCCATGGAGGTGACGCCGCGCGAGACGGTCCTCAGTTTCCCCTTGTCCTGATTGACCTTATAGATCGCGGGATAGTCATTGACCTTCCCGATAATCCGCTCAAACTGCTTGGACTGGTAGTAGCCCGACATCGGGTTGGAAACGAAGAACATGATCTGCATGCCGTTCTTGACGATGATCTTCTCGAAGCCGGAGGTGGCGCCGAGGTTGCGGATCTTCACCACAGTGAACAGGTTCTTCACTTCCGGCGGCATCGGCCCGAACCGGTCTTCCAGCTGTCGGCCGAGACGGTCGATTTCGCGGTCGTCCATCAGGCTGTCCAGCTGCTTGTAGATGCGGATCTTTTCCGCGGGAATGTCGATGTAGTCGTCAGGAATGAGGGCGGGCTGGTCGGTTTCCACGGTGCAGTCTTCCACGAAGGTTTCGCGGGACTGTTTCGTGGTGATACCCGTTTCCATACCCAGTTCCTCCATCGCTTCGGCCAGAATCTTCTGGTAGGTTTCGAAACCCATGTCGGTGATAAAGCCGCTCTGTTCCGCGCCCAGCAGGTTTCCTGCGCCACGGATGTCCAGGTCCTGCATCGCGATGTTGAAGCCGCTGCCCAGGTCGGAGAACTCCTCGATGGCTTTCAGACGGCGACGGGCATCCTCGGTGATGGAAATAAGCGGAGGAACAATCAAGTAGCAGAAAGCTTTCTTATTGGACCGTCCTACCCGACCGCGAAGTTGATGCAGGTCGCTCAGGCCGATGTTCTGTGCCTGGTTGATGATAATCGTATTGGCGTTGGGAATATCCAAGCCGTTTTCGATAATCGTCGTACACAGGAGCATATCATAGTCGCCCCGCATGAAGTCCAACATCTTGTTTTCCAGTTCCTTCGCTTCCATCTGTCCATGGGCGACGCATATCTTTATATCAGGAACCAGTCGCTGCAAGATGTCGTTGATGGCCGGCAGTTCTTCCACCTTGTTGTGTAAGAAGAAGATCTGGCCACCTCGATTCAGCTCGTAGTGGAGAATGCTCTTGATTTCCTGCTCGTCGAAAAGAATGATTTCCGTTTGGATGGGAATCCGGTTCGGCGGCGGGGTGTTGATGATGGAAAGGTCGCGAGCACCCAGGAGGGAGAACTGAAGGGTTCGCGGAATAGGGGTTGCTGTCAATGTAAGGGTGTCCACTGACGTCTTCAAGTGCCGGAGTTTTTCCTTCGCCGCCACGCCAAACTTCTGTTCCTCGTCGATAATCAGTAATCCCAGGTCCTTGAAGTCAAAACCGGCTCCCAGCACCTTATGAGTGCCAATCAGAATGTCGATTTTACCTTCTTTCAACCGTTTCTTGATTTCAGTAATTTCCTTCGCAGTGCGCAAACGGCTCACATAATCCACCGTGCAGGGGAGACCTTTTAAACGGAATTTAAAGGTTTCGAAATGCTGGAGGGCAAGGATTGTCGTAGGCACCAGGACAGCCACCTGTTTGGAGTCGCAAACAGCCTTGAAAGCAGCCCGGATGGCCACTTCCGTTTTACCGAAACCTACATCGCCACAAACAAGACGGTCCATCGGACAAGTATCCTCCATATCTTCCTTGACCGCTTTGATAGCTCTTTCCTGATCGGGCGTATCCTCGTACATGAAGGAGGATTCGAGTTCTTCCTGGAGATAGTTGTCCGCCGAGAAGGCGTAGCCCTTCGAGGCGCGGCGGCGGGCGTAGAGTTGGATGAGTTCCTTGGCAATGTCCTTGACGCGGGACTTTGCGGAGGATTTCATCGTTGCCCAGGTCTTGGAGCCGAGTTTATTGATGCGGGGCATCTCCCCTTCCTTGGACCGGAAGCGGGAAATCTTATGCAGGGAATGAACTGAGACGAATACAACATCATTATCCCGATACATCAGCTTCACTACCTCATGGACACGGCCCTTATCATCGGTCATTTTAACCAGACCGCCGAATACACCCACGCCATGGTCGATATGGACTATATAATCGCCGATGTTGAAGGAACTCAGATCATTCAGAGTCAATTGCTCCGACTTCTCCACC
>JAFYTP010000064.1 GCA_017558775.1 Bacteroidales bacterium
CACTCCGACGTGGACACGGCCGAGCGCGTGGAAATCATCGAGGATTTCAAGAACGGACTGTTCGATGTCCTGATCGGCGTGAACCTCCTCCGCGAGGGCCTGGATATCCCCACCGTCTCGCTGGTGGCCATCCTGGACGCCGACAAGGAGGGCTTCCTCCGCAGCGGCCGCGCCCTCACCCAGACCGCCGGCCGCGCCGCCCGTAATGTGAACGGCCTCGTAATCATGTATGCCGATACGATCACCCAGTCCATGGAGGAAACCATCCGGGAGACCAACCGCAGAAGGCAGAAGCAACAGGAATACAACCAGTTACACGGCATCACCCCGCAGCAGGTGCAGGTCCGTGCCAATATCCTGATGTCCGAGCTGGTCACTGCCAAGGAGGACACCACGCACGTCAGCGGCTTCCTCAACGAGGGCGGCGGCCTATCGGGATCGGCCCTCGGCAAACCGCTGAACCCGCGCCTGAAGAACACCGTCACCGGCCACGTGAGCGCCGAGGATTCCGTATCGGCACCGACCTACGTCCCCAACCCCTCCGACCTCGGACGTGGCACCGTCTCCGTAGGCCTCGGCCACGACGCCAAGCGCGAAGGGACTTCCGCTTATGTCGATGGTTACATCGCCGCGGACCTCGCCGCGGTTCTCCAGGACCCGGTCATCCGCTCGATGTCCCGGCCGCAGGTGGAAAAGGCCGCCGAAGAAGCCAAGCGCAAGATGCAGAAGGCCGCGGCCGACCTGGACTTCACCGCCGCCGCCCGCTTCCGCGACGAGATGTGGGCGCTGCAGGAATATCTTAAGGTATGGAAAGCATAGATGCCCGGTCGGGGCCGGGCATGACGTCATTCCGGGCTTGACCCGGAATCTATAATCGATTCACCTTCAGCACGTGCTTCTGCGTGCGGATCTGGGAGAGTATCTTGTCCAGTTCCAGGTTCGAGGGGACGAGGAGTTTCATCAGGATGTCATAGGTGCCCTGGCGCTGGTTCTCCTGCACGTTGAAGGTGCGGATAGAGGCCTTGAAGGTGCCCACCACTTCCATAATCTTGTTCAGCGCCTCGCTTTCCTGGTCCGTCGTAATCCTCAGGGAAACCTGGAAGGAGCCGCTGGAAGGGCTGTCCGCCCAGCGGACTTTCTGGATGCGGTAGGGATAGGTCTCGATGAGACGCGCGGCGTTCGGACAGGTGATGCGGTGGATCTTGATGCCACTCTCCCGTGTGACGAAGCCGAAGACATCGTCGCCGAAAACCGGGTTGCAGCAGCGAGCCATGCGGTAATCCAGGCCCTTCAAGTCCTTGGCGTTCAGCACCAGGATATCGTCCTTGGAGGAGGCGTCCACCCGGTGGGATTTCGCCGCTTCCTGCGCCTGGGCGGCCTCCAGGGCCTCCTGCTTACGCTGTTCCTCCGTGAGGATGTATTCCTTGATCTCGTTGACGTCAATGTCTCCCTCCCCCACCGCGGCGAAGAACGCATTGACACTGGTCATCTTGCGTTTCTTCATCATCTCGGTGAGCATCTCGTCCGGGAACTCGAGCTTCCAGTTCTTCAGGCGACGCTCCAGCAGCTCCCGGCCGGCGGAAGCGAGCTTCTGCTCGCCCTCGCTGAGGGCCTGCTTGATCTTCTGGCGAGCCTTTGTGGTCACCACATAGTTGATCCAGTCCGGCGCCGGGCGCTGGTTCTTGGCCGTCAGGATTTCGACGACGTCACCGGTGCTGAGCTTTTCCTTGATCGGAACGGGCTTTCCGCCCACCTTACCGCCCACGCAGCGCTGGCCGATGTTCGTATGGATACTGAACGCGAAATCCAGCACGGAGGCCCCTGCGGGCAGGATCCGGAGCTCACCGGTCGGCGTGAAGACGAAGATTTCCTTGGAAGGAGGCTGCGGAAGGTCCTCGGGGGTATCGGTATCGGGATGCTCTAAAGCGTAGCGGACGGAAGTCAACCACTTGTCCATCGTCTCCTCCCGCTTGATGCCCTTGTAGGACCAGTGCGAGGCGAAGCCGTTCTCCGCGATATCGTCCATCCGGCGGGTGCGGATCTGGACCTCCACATAGGCGCCGTCACGGTTCTTGACGGTGATGTGGAGAGATTCGTAACCGTTGGTCTTGGGGTTCGTGACCCAGTCGCGCAGACGCTTGGTGTCCTGCTCGTACTCCTCGGTAACGAAGGAGAAGACCTTCCAGCAGAGTTCACGCTCCAGTTTGAGGTCGTCTCCGGGACAATCGATGATGAAACGGATGGCGAATACGTCGAAGACGCCCTCGAAAGGCACCTTCTGCTTGACCATCTTGGCCCAGATGGAGTAGGCGGCCTTCGTGCGGATCTTCAGTTTGTAGGAGATGCCGGCGTCGGAGAGCTTGACTTTCAGGGGCTCGATGAACTCCGCCATCAGCTTTTCCCGGTCCTTCTGGGTGGCCTTGAGCTTGTTGGTGATAAGCCGGTATTGCTCCGGCTCGGCATAGCTCAAATAGATGTCCTCCATTTCCCGCTTCATGTTGTACAGGCCCAGCTGATGTGCCAGCGGGATGTAGAGCATGAGGGTTTCCAGAACCTTCCGTTCGCGATCCGACTTCGGGAAGATGGCCAGGGAGCGCATCACTTCCAGCCGGTCCGCCAGCTTGAGGACGGTGACGCGGGGGTCCGTGGAGTACTGGATAATCAGCTTCTTGTAATTCTCAGCTTCCAGGCGGGTGTCCTTGGGCTTGATCGTGGCGATCTTGTTCAGGCCATCCACCATCGTATAGATGCTTTCGTCCAGCTTTAGGGAACGGATATCGGTATCCTCACTGCCCATCCGGACCGCCTCATGCAGGAACACGGCGGCCACGCACTCGGGCGGGAGGCCGATTTCATCGGAAACGATTTTCGCGACGGCGAGGGGATGCCCGAAGAAAGGCTTCCCGTCGCTGCGCATCTTGCCGGCCAGAGACCGTTCGGCCAAATCATAGGCCTTCCGGATCAGGTCGCGGCCCTCGGCGGAATAATTCAGGAAAAGTCCGTCGTCCATAAGCGGGTCAGCGTTTGGTCCGCGCATCCAGCGCGCGCTGGAAAGCACGGGCGTTGTTCAAGTGCTCACTGTAAGTCGCCGCGAAGCGGTGGGAACCGTTGAAGGAAGGATCGGCGCAGAAATACAAATAATCATGGTTCTGCGCATACAGGACGGCATCCAGGCAGCTTTTGGGCGGGCATGAAATCGGCCCCGGAGGAAGTCCGGCGTACTTGTAGGTGTTGTACGGAGAGTCGATGTCCAAGTGCCGTGTGAGGATGCGGTTCAGGCTGTAGTCATAGCAAAATGCCACGGTCGGATCGGCCTGCAGGAGCATGCCGATGCGGAGGCGGTTCAGATAGACACCGGCCACCGTGGGTTGCTCGGGCACGTACTGAGTTTCCCCGTCCACGATGGAAGCGAGCGTAGCGACCTGCACGGGCGTAAGTCCCTGCTTGCGGGCCAATCCCACGCGCTGCTCATCCCAGTAAGCATCGGCCTCCTTTTTGAAACGGTCGAAGATATCTGCCACGGAAGCGGTCCAGAGGATCTGGTAGGTATCCGGAATGACGATGGTGAACAGCAGCGGCGGAGTGATGCCGTACCGGGCCAAGGAGTCCGCGGACAGGGCGAAATCCGCCACGGCGGCACTATCGACCTGCATCTGGTTCCCAATCTTGCGGGCCAGAATCTCCGGGGTGCGGATGGTGCCGGAAAGCGTCAGGTTCACCGGCGTCTGCCAGCCATTGGCCAGCATCCGGGCGACGTACTTGCTGGAGGACTTCGCATCCACCGTATAATGGCCGATGCGCATGGACTTCAAAGGTGCCAGCGTCCGGCGGAGGCTTCGCTTGTTCAGGACGATACCACTTGCCTCGAGGGAATCCACCACGTCGGAGGGTTCCATGCCCTCACGGACATAGAACTCGTAAGTACCCTTGAAATTGGGGACTTTCCGGTCATAGAAAGCCCTATAGATGCGGATGCCGATGATTAAAAGGACCAGGGCGACAAGCCCGGCGATGATCCAGGGCATCCATTTTCTCTTCTTTACCGCTTCTTCCATAACTTCTTCAATTTGGATTCCGGACGCAGGACAATCTCATCGCCTTCCCGGGGCACATAGGAGGCCGGAAGGCCGTTGAGCTTGCGGATGGCCTTCTCGGTGACGGCGAAACGCTGGCAGATGCCGTGGAAAGACTCGCCGTCCTCCCCTACTATGTATTTGTCCAGACCGCGTCCGGTCTTGGATTTCTTGGGTTCCAAGTACACGACGTCGCCCGCGTGGAGTTCCGCTCCGCGGGAAAGGTCGTTGTACCGGAGGATTTCTTTCTCGAACAGATGATATTTCTTCGCCAGCACGGCATAAGTCTCACCTTCAATAGCATAGACGAAAGGAACACCATTGCGGCTATACAGCGTGCGGGACAGGGAAACGCGATATTCCTCCTTGGCAGGGCCCTTATAGACCTCGCCGGCCTCGATCTTGAGCGGGGACTCGGGGATGCCCTCGACATCCTCCTTCCCGACCGGGGTTTCAGCATCGGCGCCGCCTTCGGCCAGGGCCTGATCGACAGTCATCCGGTCAAAACGGTCCAGCCCGTAATCTTCCACGCACTGGATGAGCTTGGAGGCATAGGACGGGTCCGTGGCATAGCCGGCTTGCTTGAGGCCGTATGCCCAGCCCTTGTAGTCGGTGGTTTCGAGGTCGAAGAGGAACTTGTAGCGGTCCCGGTAGCGGAGGAAGTCGGAGTGGTCGCGGAAGCTTTCCTCCGCGGAGTCATAGACACGGAAGCACTCGTTCTTCCGGTCGTCATCGGCCAGCATCGTCTTCCCTTTCCAAGTGTTGTGGCACTTGATACCGAAGTGGTTATTGCCGTCCGTCGCCAGCGTAGAGCGTCCGGAGGCCGATTCGATGATGCCCTGCGCCAGGGTGATGCTGGCGGGGACGCCGGTCCGGTACATTTCGTTGACGGCGATGGAGGCGTAACGGGAAATATAGCGTTCCTGGGGCGTTCCGGCATCCCGCTGCGCGGATACCGCAATACCGAGGATGAGAGCGATGGCTGTGAGGATCTTCTTCATACCTTTGAAAAGATAACCATTCTCAAAGGTACGGAAAAAAATCAGATTTCGTACACGTCGCCGTCGGAGGCGGCGTAAGATTCCGGGAAGACCTCCCGGCATTCCGCCTCGTAGAGGCGCTGGTCCGTATTGCGGGAAGAATAGTGGCCGATGAGGAGTTTGGACACCCCCGCGTCCCGCGCGACGGCGGCGGCCTGAAGCGTTGTGGTGTGGAAACGAGCCTTGGCCTTGTCCTCGTGCTCGGCAAGGAAGGTCGTCTCGTGATAAAGGACCGTGATGTCCTTCAACACCTCGATTTCACCGGGGAAAACGGCCGTATCCGACACGTAAGCGTAGCTCCGCGGGGAGTAAGGCTTGTAAGCCGCTTCCGCGAGGGGGATGACGGTTCCGTCGTCGCGGACGATGTCCTCCCCTCGCTTAAGCGTACCTATCTCGGTGAGGGTGAGCCCATACTGGGCGATGCATTCCTTCCTGATGTTCCAGAGCGGTTCCTTCTCGCGGAAGATGTAGCCGTAGGTCTCGATCCCGTGCAGGAGCGGGAAGGCCGTCACTTCCAGGGACTTAGTCTCGAAGATCTTCTCCGGGAACCGGGTATTGACCTGATGGAAGACGATCTCGAAGGGAAGCCAGTCATTGTAGGACAAGAAGAAATTGATAAAGGGGCGCAGGTTTCCAGGACCGTAGATGTGGAGCGGCGTCATCCGCCCGCCCATCCCGTAGGTGGAAAGCAGCCCGAAAAGACCATAGACATGGTCGCCGTGGACATGGGAGATGAAGATCGATTCCAGCTTGCCCATCGGCACATGGAACTTGACCATCTGGGTCTGGACTCCCTCTCCTGCGTCCACAAGGAACAAGCGCCCATGCACTTGTAATGCCTGGGCGCTTTGAGTTCGGGTTGCGATGGGCATCGCCGAAGCGGTGCCAAGCATCGTGACCGTAAAGTTGTTTTGAGGATTACTCACCCTTCTCGAGCTTGTCCTTGAGGGCGGCGAGGGCGGAGATGTCGCCAAGGGTGGTCTTCTCGACGGTGCTGTTCACCTTCTTGATGGCCTTCTTGGTGTTGTCAGCCTCGGCGGTCTCGCGGGCAACGCGGGCCTCCTGGTAGGTGCGGAGGTGGGAGACACGCACGGTGCGGGTGCTGCGGCGCAGCTCCACGACCTTCACCGGCAGGGTCTCGCCGACGATGGCCTGCTTGCCGTCTTCCTTCACCATCTCGCGGTTGAAGGCAGCGGCCTCGGTGCCATCCTCGAACTTGAGCGTGTAGCCCTTATCGCCGGCGGTCAGGACGGTGGCGTCCACGACGGTGCCGACCGGGTACTTGGCCTCGAGCTCGTCCCAAGGGTTCGGGGTGAGCTGCTTGTGGCCGAGGCTCAGCTTGTGGTTGTTCTCGTCGAACTCGAGGATCACGACGTCGATCACGTCACCGGAGGCGACGAGCTCGCCCGGGTGCTTAAGCTTGTTCCAGGAGAGGTCGCTGATGTGGATCAGACCCTCGACACCGTCCTCCAGCTCGGCGAACACGCCGAAGTTGGTGATGTTGCGGACAGTGGCCTTGTGGGTGGAACCGACGGGATACTTCTCGCGGATGGACTCCCAAGGATTCTGGGTGAGCTGCTTCAGACCGAGGGACATCTTGCGGGCCTCGCGGTCCAGGGTGATGATCTTGGCCTCCACCTCGTCACCGAGCTTGAGGAACTCCTGAGCGCTGTGCAGGCGCGGGCTCCAGGACATCTCGCTCACATGGACGAGACCCTCGACACCCGGCTCAACCTCCACGAAGGCGCCGTAGTCGGCGATGGCGACCACCTTACCCTTGACGACGTCACCAACCTTGAGGTCGGCGGACAGGTTCTCCCAAGGATGAGCGGAGAGCTGCTTGAGACCGAGCGCGATGCGCTTCTGCTGCTCGTTGAAGTCGAGCACGACGACATTGATCTTCTGATCGAGGGCGACGACCTCCTCCGGATGGGAGATGCGGCCCCAGCTGAGGTCGGTGATGTGGATGAGACCGTCCACGCCGCCGAGGTCCACGAACACGCCGTAGTTGGTGATGTTCTTGACCGTACCCTCGAGCACCTGGCCCTTCTCCAGCTTGGAGATGAGCTCGGCGCGCTTGGCCTCCTGCTCAGCCTCGAGCAGGGCCTTGTGGGAGACGACCACGTTGCGGAACTCCTGGTTGATCTTGACGATCTTGAAGTCCATGGTGGTGTCCACGTACACATCGTAGTCACGGATGGGCTTGATGTCGATCTGGGAACCCGGGAGGAAGGCCTCGATGCCGAACACGTCGACGATCATGCCACCCTTCGTGCGGGTCTTGACATAACCCTTGACC
>JAFYTP010000065.1 GCA_017558775.1 Bacteroidales bacterium
GCTTGAGGCCGATTTTGCGCAGTTCGGCTTCCACGTTGGTGGACACGTTGGCCAGGAATTTGTCGCGGTCGGCGTTGATATCCTCGATATCCATGGTGGCGATGACCAGACGCAGCTGGCCGAAGAGGATATCGGTGGCGATGTTCTGGATGCTGTCGATGGAAAGGCCCAGCAAGCGCTCGGCCGCGTTGGTCATCACTTCCGGCTCGGTGGAGATACCCACGGTGAATCGGCAGGGGACGTCGACGCGGATGTTCTGCTTGGACAGGGCGTTGGTGAGGTTGCATTCGATGGAGATGGGCTTGAGGTCCAGGAAGGCATAGTCCTGGAAGACAGGCCAGATGAAGGCGGCGCCACCGTGGATACAGCGGGCGGAGGAGATGGATCCGGCCGCGTTCCTGCCGGTCTTACCATAGATGACAAGGATCTTGTCGGAAGGGCAGCGACGATAGCGCTTCAGGATGGCGGCGAGCGTCACGAAGAGCACCGCCACAATGATGAGAATAAGGTAAAGCTGTTCCATATCAGATAATGTAAGAGTTCAGTCCTTCGACCAGGAGGGTGTTGGCGTCGATGGCCTCGATGACCTTGACGGACGCTCCGGTCTTGATTTCGTCCCCGTCGGTGACGGCGTTGTATTCGCGGACGGCGCCCTGGATGGTGATCTGCACCTTTCCTTCGCCGGAGCGTTCGGCCGGGATGCGGAGATAGCAGGTGCCCTGGCAGCCCACGGCGGCCTTGTACACATTGATGTTGCCGCTTTGCTGCATGGTACTCAGCCACTTGAAGAGGTACATGACCGCGACGACGAGGGCGATGCCCACGAGGACGGCGATCACCACGAGCAGGCCCGTGGACTTGACCGACGGCTGCAGGAGGATCGCGGTCCAGCCGAAGCCGAGGAAGAAGTTCACGAAGTTGCGGAAGGTGTACAGGTTGGATCCGCCCTCGATGTTGGAGAGGTCGGTTCCGTCCATGGAGGTGTCCACATCCACGTCGAAGTTGCTGTCCGCGTCCGCGCCGAGGAATGTCATCACGGTCTGGATGATGAAGACGAGCGTGGCGGCGAGGGTGACGCCCCACAGAAGTTTCATAACCGGGCTCAGGTCGGCCCACCAGGTTGCTAACATATCAGGAAGAAATTAGGTTTCTGATGCAAATATAGAAAGAATTTATCGAAAAACAATATTTTTTCGGAAAATATCAACAAAAATATTTTAATAATTCGGATGATACGCAATTGCTTGAAAATCCCTATATTTGTAATCTATGGAACAGGAAAGAAGCATCGACCGGCTGGCCCGGTATCTGATCGGCGCAGGCACCCTCGCCATCCTGGCCTGGCTGTGCTGGTATTTCAAGAGCGTCCTCGTGTACATCATCGCGGCCTTCGTGGTGTCGCTGATCGGTCAGCCCGTCATGCGGCTGCTCCGGAAGATCACCATTAAAGGTAAATCCGCCCCGAACTGGCTGCTCGCCATCCTGACCATCCTCCTGATCCTGGGCGTCCTCATCCTCATCGTGACGCAGGCCATTCCGGTGGTGACGAACATCGTGCGGGACGCCGCCGTCCTGAACAGCAGCACGGCGACGGGGAATCCGTTGGATGGGATTAACGACTGGATCATTGGCCTGTTCCCGAGCCTGGGGCCGGATTTCGACCTCATCGCCATCCTGATGGACAAGCTCAAGGAGGTGACCAGCGTCACCAACGTCACGGCGGTCATCAGTTCCGTCACCTCGTTCGTGACGAGCTTCGCCGTGGGCCTGTTCTCTATCGTCTTCATCTCCTTCTTCTTCGTCCGTGACGAAACCCTGTTCCGCAAGATCGTCAGCGCCCTCGTGCCGGACCGGATGGAAGGGAAGATCGCCAAGGCACTCGGGGACATCGAGTCGCTCCTGTCCCGTTATTTCGTGGGTCTGCTGATCGAGATGACCGGCGTCGCCCTCCTCGATTTCGTGGGTCTGTGGATCATCGCCCGGCTGGGCTTCTCGAACGCCCTGGGTATCGCCTTCATCGCCGGTATCCTGAACATCATCCCGTATGTGGGTCCGCTTATCGGCGAGGCCGTCGGCGTGGTACTCGCCGTCATTCTCAAGTACGGCACCGGCGTCGGCCTGGACGTGAACATCTGGGTGTTCGCCCTCATCGTCCTGGCCATCATGCTTACCACCCAGTTGGTCGATAACTTTGTTTATCAGCCTCTTATCTACTCCACCAGCATCAAGGCAAGCCCGCTGGAGATTTTCATTGTGATCCTGCTTGCCGGCCACATCGGCGGTATCGGTGGTATGCTGGTCGCCATCCCGGCGTACACGGTGATCCGCGTCATAGCCAGTAGGTTCTTCCCGGATGTGAAGGTGGTAAAAAGACTGATTCCGACTCCCGGGGGCGGGAATCGGAATCAGAAATAGTGTTTTCCTAAACTATTAGAACTTGTCCATCAGGTCGAAGATCCTGGTGCGGACTTCGTCGATGGTGCCGACACCGTCGATCTCGTTGTAGCGGTCCGCTTTCTTGTAGAAGTCCACGAGGGGTTCCGTCTTGTCGTGATAGGTGCGGATGCGGTTCTCGACCACTTCGGGGCGGGCGTCGTCGGCGCGGCCTTCGATGGTGGCGCGGTGCGCGATGCGTTCGTGGATCATCTGGTCGGGGATCATGATGGAGACGACGGCCGTCACGGCCTCATCGGTCTTCGCGAGCATGGCGTCCAGGGCTTCGGCCTGGGCGATGGTGCGGGGAAAACCGTCCAGCAGGAAACCATCGACACCTTCGGTGCTCTGGAACTTGGCTTCGATCATGCCTTCCACCACCTCGTCGGGGACGAGGGAACCGGCCTCGATGAGGGCCTTGGCCTGCAGGCCGAGGGGAGTGCCCGCGGCGATTTCGCTGCGGAGGAGTTCACCGGTGGAGAGGTGGCACAGGTTGTATTTCTGGACCATGGCGCTGGCCTGGGTCCCTTTGCCGGCCCCCGGAGGGCCGAAGAGGATGTAGTATTTCATATTTGTCAGTTATTCTGTATCAAGTACGTAGATGTCCCGGTAGTTGCGGCCGAGGCCGTCGTAATCCAGGCCGAATCCCACGATGAAGTCGTTCGGAATCTCCATGGCGACATAGTCCAGCTGGAGGGCCTTATTGTACATGTCGGGCTTGAGGAGCATCGTGCAGACCTTCACCTTGGACGCCTTGCTGGCGTAGAGGATCTTGACGAGGGCGTCGATGGTGCGGCCCGTGTCCACGATGTCCTCCACGACGATGACTTCCTTGCCGGTGACATCGCCCGTGAGGCCGCTGTCCATGTGCACCGTGCCGGTGGAGGAGGTGCCCTGGTAGGAGGAGAGTTTGATGGACATCAGGTCCACGTCGAAGGTCAGACGCTTCATCAGCTCTCCGGTGAAGAGGATGGAGCCGTTCAGGACACAAAGGAGGACGGGGACGATGCCGGTGCCTTCGTAGTCGGCGTTGATCTTGGCGGCGACGTCGTCGATGGCTTTTTCAATGCGCTCCTCGGGAATGAAGCTCTTGAAAGTCTTGTCGTGAAGATGAATCTTGTTCATAGGGGACGGTTTTACCACACAAAAATAATAAGAAAAACACAAAAAATAATCGAAAAAATTTAAATTAAATTGAAACAACGCGCGCCCCGCTTCAACTTTCGCCGGAAAACCCTATTTTGGCCCTATGAAGCGAAGATTTGTGCTGTTGTTGACGCTGTTGGCCGCCTTTCCGGCCGCCGCCCAGACCGACGAAGTCGTGCGGGCGGCCCAATATCTGACCGGGGCGGACAGCCCCGAAGAACTGGACGACCGGCTCCTCGACGAGCTGGAATCCTACCGGAATCATCCCTTGCCCCTGAACCGCGCTTCTCGCGCCCGGCTGCTGGAAAGCGGGCTCCTGACGCCTTACCAATGCGCGGCGCTGCAGGAGTACCGCAGCCTGTCCGGGGACGTCCTCTCGTTCGCCGAACTGGAAAGGGTGGACGGATTCGGGAAAGAGGCAGTGGCGGCGCTCCGACCCTTCCTTTCCCTGGAATCCTCCCGCCTTCCCGGCGAGGCCGTGCACGACACCCTGCGCCTGAAACACTCCGCCCTTTTGCGCGCTACATTAAAGGACGTCGGGGCGAAATATCGCCTCACGGCAGGTCGCGTGGAAGGCGCAGGGGCCTGGAGAAGCGGAAATGGCACATTTTACGGCCTTTACCGTCTTCGGCAGGGGAAGATACTCATTGGGGATTACAACGTCCGCTACGGGCAGGGATTGGCCTTCTGGAGCGCCTTCCAGCTTTCCGGACGCACGACGCTGGAAGCTTTCTCCAAACGAGCGAACGGGATTACGCCCTCTTGGTCATTCAACGGGTCGGGAACCTACCGGGGCCTCTCGTGGGACTATACGGGCAGGCATTTGCAACTTGCTTTGTTCGGCGCTTTGGACGGCACGGTGGGAACGCATCTGGGCTGGCTGGGGTATCACGGCCAGGCGGGATTGACAGTCACTCCCAAGCGCCTCTCATTGGACGGGAGGGCTGGGATTAGGGGTGTGGACCTGTTCGGAGAAGTCGCCTGGAATTGGAAGACATTCGCCGGGGTGGCGGGTACGCTTTTTCCGATGGGGGAGCACTGGAAGGGCGCCCTGCAGCTCCGGGCCATTCCCAGCGCCTATTCCGGCAAGAAGAACGGGGAATACGGGGCGGCGGCCGGAATCGCCTTCCTCTCGGACGCCCGAACCTTTAAATCGTCCTTGACTGTGGATGCCTCCCTGCTCCCGAAACCGGCGACGGATACGGGCCGACGGCAGGTAGCATCGACAGGACTCCTGTCATGGAATGCCGGGGCTCGCTGGCTCTTCGAGTCCCGCCTCGTATACCGCTACCGCAACTACGAAGACGACCGCGCAGATGTCCGTTTCGATGCTACCTGGACCCGGGAGGTATGGATCATAAAAGGGCGCCTGAACGGCGTCCACGACGGTGGTTTCGGGCTTCTGGGGTATCTGGAAGGGGGATGGAAACCGCCCGGGGGGACGGGCTGGATCCGGTTCACGGCCTTTTCCACCTCCGGCTGGCAGTCCCGCATCTACGCGTATGAACGGGACGCGCCCGGGAACTTCACCGTCCCGCCCTGCTACGGGACCGGCTGCTCGTTGATGGCTCTGGCGCAGTGGAAGCGGAGAATAAGAAGGACGAACATCAAGCTCTACCTCCGCGGCTCCTACCGTTGGCAAAAAGAAAAGCCCGGCGTGGCCGGGCTCAAACTTCAATTGACGGTGGACCGCTAGCGCTTGCCCACTTTCAGCCGTTGTCCTTCGCGGATCTTGTCGCTCTTGAGGCCGTTCCAGGACTTGATGTTCTTGACGGTGGTGTGGTGCCTCGCGGCGATCTTGCCGAGGTTGTCGCCGCGGCGGACCTTGTAATAGACCCAGCTGCCGCTGCCGGAACTGGCCTTGCGGGTGGACGTGGCCGGCTGAGGACGACCGACTTCCACGGAGCCGGAGAACATCTCCGCCGCCTTGTGCTTGTAGATGGTGTCCTGGCTGTCGATGAAAGCGTTGCTGTAGTTGAAGGGGAGGCGGAGGACCTGGTCACCCTGCGCACCCGGGACGATGTCCTTGTAGTACTGCGGGTTGAGGTCGCGCAGGTCGTCGATCGGGATGCCGATCACCTCGCTCACCTGACGGAAATGGAGGTTCTTGTTCACCATGAAGGTGTCCACATGCTCCGGCATCTGCACGGGAGCGGGCTCCAGACCGTATTCCTTCGCGTAATTGATGGCGTACATCGCGCCCACCATCGCCGGCACATAACCGCGGGTTTCCCTGGGAAGGTACGGGTAGATGGACCAGAAATCCCGCCGTCCGGCGCGCTTGATGGCCTTGTTGACATTGCCGGAACCGCAGTTGTAGGAGGAGATGGCCAGGCTCCAGTCGCCGAAGATGCGGTAGGCGTCGCGGAGGTAGCGCGCGGCGGCATCGACAGAAGCCACCGGGTCCATACGGTCGTCGATGTAGGAGTCGATGCGGAGGCCGTAGTTACGGGCGGTGGAATGCATGAACTGCCACATGCCCGTCGCACCGACGCGGGAGACCGCCACCGGATTCAGGGCGGACTCGATGATAGCCATGTATTTGAGTTCCAGCGGAAGGCCGTACTTGCGGAAGGCCTCCTCGAAGATGGGCATGTAATACTGGGCGAGGCCGAGCATCTGGCTCATCCGGGTGGGCATCTTCTCGGAGTAGAGGACCATATAGTTCTTGACGGTCTCGTTGTACGGGAGACGGATGAAGGAATTCATCCGCTCCAGCCGCTCGATGAGCACCTGGTCGGGAACGCCGGAGGTGAAATGGACACTGTCCATGTTATAGTTCGCCTGCGGGTTCTCGCGGATCTGCCGGTGCAGGTACCAGACGCTCAGGAGGCTGTCGGTGACGCTGTCCGTGTAGTCGAAGTCGCCGTCCTGCTGGAAATCGCCCTGCTGGTAGCCGTCCTGCTGGCCGCTCTCCTGGAAGTCACCCGGGCTGTCGAAGTAATCGGCGGCGCTTTCCTTCCGGTCCTCGCGGTACAGCAGTTCCATCTGCCGCTCGAGGCTGTCCCGTTCATTCTTGTCCTGCCGGAGCCAGTCCAGCTCCTGCTGGATGGATTCCAGACGCTGCCGTAGCTGGGAGTTTTCCTTTTCCAGCTGCCGGCGTGTTTTCCTGTCCGTTTGCGGGCCCGCTACGGCCTGGAGCGGGGAGGCGAGGAGGAGGGCCGTCAATATAATGGTAAACTTTTTCATCCGTAGTTAAAATCTGAGGGTGAATCCGACCCCCACGGCGGGGGCGGCTGCGTAGTCCGGCGTGATGACCGTCGGCTCCATCCGGAAGGTGATGTCGTCGTCCATCTCGAAGTCCTGCATGTACGCGAAGACGTTCGCGTCGACAATCTGGATCACGTAGGCCAGGGCGGTGCCCAAGATGGCATAATCCCGGTACCGGCGGTATAAGTTGCGGTAGTAGAGCGAATTTTCCTTCGTGATGCCTTCCGGCGGCCTTTCCACATCGGGATCCACAGTATCAAGGCTCAGTACCTCGTAGGCGGTTTTAAAGCGCTCGTAGTTTTTCCGGTTGTCCCTGTAAAAGTGAACGCCGGCGGCAATCGCGCCCCAATAAATGGGAACCTTCCAGTATTCTCCGTTATAGATCTGTCCGAGACCGGGAAGGAGGACGGAGTACAGGGTGGATTTGCCGGGATCCGGGCGGCTGTCGCTCTTAAAGCAGGTGGTCATGTCCATCAGGGAGCCCCACCAGACGAGGCCGGCCCCCACATAGGACAAGGTGCTGTAATTCTTGTACTTTGCGTCGCCGGTGGCCTTGTACTGGTTGTTGAAGTGAATGCCCATGCCGACGCCGGCGCCGATGCCGCCGTACACCACGGGAAGCTTCCAGTACTGCCGATTGTAGATCTGACCGCCGCCCACGAAGACGGTGGAACCGATGAACAGGTTCTGCACGTTTCCGGGGCGCTTGTGCGCAAGACTGCCGAAGTATTGCTTGAAACTGAACAGCTGCGAGCTGTCCGTTTTCGCCTGCTTGGAGGTGTCCGCGTAGTTCTGGGAGAAGGCGTCCTTCTTGAACTGGTCGTCCCGCGCCTGTCCGTGAAGGACGGCGGGCGCGAGCAGCACAGCGGCCAGGAAGGAGATGATGCGTAACTTCATGAAGGACTATCCGCGATTAGGGTCCAGTGCCTGCAAGAAATGTTCCATCTGCTCGTCGGAATCGAACCGGATGGTGATGGAGCCCTTGCCGGCAGGGGAGCGACGCAGGGAGATGTTCTCGCCGAAGAAGCGGCCCACGTTCTCGAGGAGACGGTAGTACATCTCCGGAAGTTCCTGAGGCTCTTTCTCTTCGGGAGCGCCCTTCTCCAGCGCCTTCACCTTTTCTTCCAGCTGGCGGACGGAAAGGCCGCGGCGGACGATCAGGTCGCAGAGCATTTCCTGCGCCTTGGGATCGTCCACACCGAGGAGGACCTTCGCGTGACCGACGCTCACCAGGCCCACCTTCAGGTCGTGCTGGACCTTGGCGGGGAGCTTGAGGAGCCGGAGCTGGTTCGCGACCGAGGCGCGCTTCTTGCCCACGCGGTCCGCCATCTGCTCCTGGGTGAGGCGGCATTCCTCCATCAGGCGCTGGTAGCTCATCGCCACCTCGATGGGGTCGAGGTTCTCGCGCTGGATATTTTCGACGATCGCCATCTCCAGCATGCCCTGGTCGTTGGCGTCGCGGATGTAGGCGGGAATCATGTCCATGCCGGCCATCGTGCAGGCGCGGAAACGGCGTTCACCGCTGATGATCTGATACTTGTTTCCCTTCTTGCGGACGGTCAGGGGCTGGATGAGCCCGAAGGTGCGGACGGAATCCGCCAGCTCCTGGAGGGCTTCCGGGTCGAAGCTCATCCGGGGCTGGAAAGGGTTCGGTTCGATGAGGTCCACCGGGATGCGGAGCACGTCGGCCGTGTCCTGCTTTTCCGTGGCTCCCACCACTTCCTTGTTGATGTAACCGACGGGTTTGCGGAATTCGCGGAGGTCGGTCGCCTCGTCGCCGAGCAGGGCGCTCAGGCCCCGGCCCAGACCGTGTTGTACTTTCGCCATCAGAGATCGTCGTTCTTGGTGAGCACTTCCTCCGCCAGGTGGAGATAGTTGGAAGTGCCGTTGTTGGTCACGTCGTACAGGACAATGGGCTTGCCGTGCGAGGGGGCTTCGCTCAGGCGGATGGAGCGCTGGATGATCGTGTTGAACACCAGATCCTTGAAGTGCTCGCGCAGCTGCATCACCACCTGGCTGTGCACCTTCGTGCGCCCGTCGAACATCGTCACGACGAAGCCTTCGATGGTGAGTCCGGGGTTGATGTTGTTCTGCACCAGACGGATGGTCTGGAGCAGTTTCGCGAGGCCTTCCAGGGCGAAGAACTCCGGCTGGACGGGGATCATCACGGAGTCCGCCGCCGTAAGGCAGTTGACGGTGATGAAGCCCAGGGAGGGGGAGCAGTCCATGATGATGTAGTCATAGCGGTCCTTGATGGGTTCGAGGGCCTTCTTGAGGAAGGACTCCCGGTCCGGCCACTTGACCATCTCGATCTCCGAGCCCACGAGGTTGATGTGGGAGGGGATCATGTGGAGGTTCTGGAGCTCCGTCTGGATGAGGGCGTCCTCCGCGGGGATATCCCCCCGGATGACCTCGTACAGGGTGCGCTTCTCGTCGTTGTCCGGGGAGAAGTTGAGTCCGGATGTGGTGTTGGCCTGCGGATCGGCGTCGATGATGAGCACCTTCTTCTCCAGGACGGCGAGCGATGCGGCCAGGTTGATGGCCGTCGTGGTCTTGCCCACGCCGCCCTTCTGGTTCGCTATGGCGATAATCTTTCCCATTTCTCTATGTTAAGACTACAAATATACAAAAATATCCCTGCGCCTGCAAGGATTGTTCCACAAAAAGTTCCACACTTAGACAGGGTCTACGTCCAAGGTGATATGGGACGTATATTTACGTTCTCTGCCGAAGTCGGAGACGGCCTCGGCGAGCGTTCGTTTCAGGGCGGTGAGGGCCTTGTTCCGGGGGAAACTCACCCGGATCTGGCGGATGGATTCGCCCGCAATCCTGTCGATGGCAGGGGCATAGGGACCGACGACCGCCGGGGGCGTGTCTGCCTCGCCCAGCCGGGCAAGAAGGGTGTTCCGCAGCTCTTTGGACAGGTAGTCCAGGCGCTTCTCGTTGCTGTCTTTGAGGGTGACATGCACGAGGCGGGTGTAGGGGGGATAGCCGAACAGTTTCCGCTCGGCGAGAAGGTCCGTGTCGCCTTCGCCGCCGGAGAGGCGGGCGTAGACGGGATGCTCCGGCTCGCGGGTCTGGATGACGATCCGCCCGGGTGTACCCCGGCGTCCGGAACGGCCCCGGAACTGCTCCAGCAGCTGGAACGCGCGCTCATCGGCCCGGAAATCCTGCACGCCCACGAGGCTGTCGGCCTGAAGGACCGCGACGAGGCGGAGGCCGTCGAAGTCGAAGCCTTTGGTGATGATCTGGGTGCCGACGAGTATGTCGATGTCACCCTCGGCAAACTGCCGGATGAGGGCGGCTTCCTCGGTGTCCGGCGTGTCCCCGTCCAGCCGGGCGATGCGCCGGTCCGGGAACAGGGCTGTGAGTTCCTCTTCCACCTTCTGCGTGCCCGCCCCGAGGGGCTGCAATGCGCCTTTGCAGGAAGGGCATTGGCCCGTATAGGGTTCAGTGTGACCGCAATAATGGCACACCAGGCGGTCGGGCCCGCGGTGCAGGCTCATCGGCACGTGGCAGTGCGGGCACTTGGGAATTTCGCCGCATTCCGTGCATTGGACGGACGGGGCGTAGGAACGCCGGGCGCGCAGCACAAGAACCTGCTCGCCGGCCTCCAGCGTCTCCCGGATTTCCTGGAGAAGCTTCCGGGAAAAACTGCCCGTCATCCCGCGTTTCCGCCGTTCCGCGACCGTGTCGATGATGCGGATTTCCGCCTCCTCGCCGGCATGGAACCTTTTCTTTAGATCGACCTTTACAAATCGCCCTGTTTCAGCGTTATACAAGGATTCCAAAGAAGGCGTCGCACTACCTAAAATGACATTCGCTTTCTGGATGACGCCAAGCATGATGGCGCTCTCGCGGGCGTTGTACCGCGGGGCGGGCGCATCCTGTTTATAAGAGGTATCGTGTTCTTCGTCGACGATGATCAACCCGAGGTTGTGGTGGGGGAGGAACAGGGCGGAACGGGTGCCAAGGACGATGCACGCATCGGTGTTGCGGACGTGGGCTGCCACTTGCGCGCGCCGTGCCGCGGTCACGCCGGAATGGAACACTTGCACGTCCGGGAATACCGTGGCGATGCGGTCTTCCAGCTGGCGGGAAAGGGCGATTTCCGGGACGAGGAAAAGGACGCTGCGGCCTTTGGCCAGCGTCTCCCCGGCGAGTTGCAGATAGATCTCCGTCTTGCCGGATCCCGTGACGCCGTGCAAGAGAACCGTCTTGCCGTCGGCAAAGGCTTTCCGGGCTGTTTCGGCGGCCGTTTCCTGGGTAGGCGTGAGCGAGATGGACGCTGTGCTTGCCGCGGGCTTTTCTCCGCGTAGAAGCGCTTCAACAGCCTCGATTTCGGCCCTGTAGCGCTCCCGGGTATCGTCCCGGCGGGCTTTCTCTTCCTTCTCTTTAAGCCGCGCCAACCGCGCTTCCAGCCTTTCCTTGACGCGGGCTTCCACCTCTTCCTGGTCCAGTTTCAGGGCGGGGTAGGCGGCTTTGTATACTTCTCCGACGGAACAGAGGTAATAGTCGCTGATGGCTTTCCAGAAGCGGATTTCCTCGGGAAGGACCTTGGGGAGGTTGTCCTCGACGCCCAGGATGGGCAGGATCCGACTTTCTTCCGTCTGCGGTTTGACATCGACAGCATTGACGGCTCCGACATATTCCTTCCGGGCGAACAGGACGCGGACGCGGTCGCCAACCTTCACCCGCACCCCTTCGGGAAGCGCGTAGTACGGCTCCCACTCCAGCCGGAGCGGCAGGATGACTTGTATGAAGGCCGGGGAGGGCATCAGGCGACCTTTTCGAAATCCTTCAAGGCCTTGATGGCCTTCGGACAAAGAATCAGGATGGAAATGACGGTGACCCAGGCCATGAGGCCCACGCCGATGTCGCCGAGTTGCCAGATGAGGTCCGCCTCGCGCACCGCGCCGAACACCACCGCCCCGAGCATCAGCACTTGGAAGACGAGAATGGCGATACGCTCGCCCTTGCCTTCGTGGCCGCGGAACAGATAGATGATACTGGTCTCCGCATAGAAGTAATAGGCCATGATGGTGCTGAAGGTGAAGAAGACCATCGCGATGGACACGAACTGGCTGCCGAATCCCTTGAACACCGTATCCACGGCACTCTGGGTGTAATTCACATAGTTATTGGCCAACTCCGGCGCACCCGCATAAAGCATTCCGCCATCGCTGCTCAGAATGTTGTAAGTCCCTGAGCAAAGGATCATAAGGGCCGTGGCGGTGCAGACGAGGAGGGTATCGACATACACCGAAAAAGCCTGTGCGAGACCCTGCTGCGCCGGATGCGGCACATCCGTAGCCGCCGACACGATAGCGCCCGTTCCCTGGCCTGCCTCATTGGAGAAAATGCCTCGTTTGACGCCCATGGCAATGGTCGATCCGATGATACCGCCGCATACGGGGTGGATGCCGAAAGCGTTCGTGAAGATGGACGCGAACACCGCCGGAACATCCTGGATATGGAAAGCGATGACCACGAGCGACATCAGGATATATCCGAGGGCCATGAACGGTGTGACGATGGACGCCACTTTTGCGATTCGTTTGACCCCGCCGAACACGACAAGAGCCAGGATGACCGCGAGTCCGATACCGGAGGCGAGGGGGGTGACAGGGAAAGCGTTCTTGATGGCCGATGACGCCCCATTCGCCTGCACCGTCGTCAGGCAGAAACCGCACGCTAACAGCGTGATAGCCGCGAACAAGATGCCAATCCACCGCTTCCCAAGCCCCTGCTCAATAAAGCTGAACGGACCGCCTCGGTATCCCGAATGATGCGGGAACTTATAGATCTGTGCCAATGTCGATTCCACGAAAGCCGTCGAAGCCCCGAAGAACGCCACGGCCCACATCCAGAATACTGCGCCAGGCCCGCCGAAAGCAATCGCCGTCGCCACGCCCACGATGTTACCCGTGCCCACACGCCCAGACAGCGCGATGCAGAACGCCTCAAAAGACGAAATCCCCTGAGCCCCCTCTTTCTTGGAAAAAAGGGACTTGAGCATCAGTTTGAACCGGCGTACCTGCACGAACCTTGTCCGGAAAGAGAAGTACAATCCGGCGGCGATAAGCAAAACCACGAGGGCGGGATTCCATACGATCCCGTTGATTTGGGAAACGATCTTTTCCAGCATGGTTTCAAATATACGCAAAAAGTTTCGTATTTTTGTTGTTACATCCCTTGAACAATGAAAGCGATTCAGATTACCGAGCCGTTCTCCCTGGAGGTCATCGAAACGGAAATGCCCGTCTGCGGTGCGGGCGAAGTGCTCCTGAAAATCCGGTATGTCGGGTTCTGCGGGAGCGATTTGAACACCTGGCGTGGCGGGAACGCCCTGGCGAAAGCCGGCGTCATCCCGGGGCACGAGATTGGTGCCGAGATCGTCCAGACAGGTGCCGATGTGCCCGGCTCGCTCCGGCCTGGAATGACCGTCACCGTCGACCCTTACACGGCCTGTGGGCATTGTGCCGCCTGCCGCAACCAACGTTTCAATGCCTGCGAGCACAATGAGACGCTGGGCGTCCAGCGCGATGGCGCGATGCGGGAATACTTCGCCGTTCCGTGGCAGAAAGTCATTGAAGCCGATGGCATTACGGTCCGGGATTGCGCGCTGATCGAGCCGCTGAGTGTGGGATTCCACGCGGTGAACCGGGCTGGTGTCAAGGAGAATGATCTGGTGGCCGTATTCGGTTGCGGGATGATTGGCATCGGCGCCATCGTCGGCGCGGCGCTCCGCGGGGCGACAGTCGTCGCGATGGACATCGATGACGAAAAGTTGAAAGTGGCCAGGGCGGTCGGGGCGAAGTATACCGTCAATACCGCCTATGAGGATGTTCAGGAGGGGATTTCCGAGATGACCGGCGGCCTGCTGGCCGATGTCGTCATCGAGGCCGTGGGATCGCCCGTCACCCAGCGGCAGGCCATCGCCTGCGCCGGCTTCACGGGGCGGGTCGTCTTCATCGGCTATGCCAAGGACCAGACGACCTTCCGCACCGCCGATTTCGTCAAGAAGGAACTCAACATCTTCGGCTCACGCAATGCGCAGCCGGAGGATTTCCGGGCCGTCATCGACTATCTCCGTCGCGGCGACTGTCCCTATGACAGGCTCATCACGGCTGTCGTCAAGCCGGAGGAAGCTGCCGGGGCGATGCGGCATTGGCACGAGAATCCCGGAAAGGTTTTCCGTATCCTGGTGGAATTCTAACGATATAAGCATATGATTTATCGCGATTTGGGTAAGACCGGACTGCGGGTGTCCGCCCTTGGTTTCGGCGCGTCCTCCCTCGGGGGCGTGTTCCACGATTTCGAGGAAGCGAAGGGCATCGAGGCCGTATTCGCCGCCATCGACGCGGGTATAAACCTCGTCGACGTATCCCCGTACTACGGTTATTACAAGGCCGAAACCGTGCTCGGAAAGGCGCTGAAGGACATTCCGCGGGATAAGTTCATCTTGTCCACGAAAGTGGGACGCTACGGTGAGGACGGACACAACACCTGGGATTACTCCGCCGCCCGTGTCACGCGCAGCGTGTACGAGAGTATGGAAAGGTTACATATCGATTACATCGACCTGATCAACGTCCACGATATCGAGTTCTCGGACCTCCAACAGGTTGCGGATGAGACGCTTCCGGCGCTCGTGCGTTTGCGTGAAGAGGGTGTCGTGAAGCACGTCGGCATCACGGACCTGCAGCTGGAGAACCTGAAATGGATGGTGGAACACGTGCCCGCCGGAACGGTGGAGAGCGTGCTGAACTTCTGCCACTACTGCCTGAACGACGATAAACTGGTCGATTTCCTGGACTTCTTTGAGGAACGCGGTATCGGCGTCATCAATGCGTCACCGTTCTCGATGGGTCTCCTCACGCAGCGGGGTGTGCCGGCCTGGCATCCGGCTCCGACGCCCCTGGTAGAGGCTTGCAAGCGCGCCGCCGCACATTGCGCCGCCAAGGGTGTCGCCATCGAGAAACTGGCCATGCAGTATTCCCTCCGGAATCCTCGCATCGCTTCCACGCTGTTCAGCACCACCAAGCCTGAAAATCTTCGGAATAACGTGGCCTATATGGACGAGCCGATGGACCCGCAACTGGTTCAAGAAGTGCGTGAAATCATCGGCGACCAGTTCCGCGTTTCCTGGTCAAATACTTGATTGTATGAAGATTATCGACGCTCACAGCCACCTCTGGCTTCAGCAGGAAACGGTCGTGGACGGGAAGGAGATCCGTCCTCTCCCAAACGGTCGGAGCATGTTCATGGGCCAGGAGGTGCAGATGCTTCCGCCCTTTATGATCGACGGTGTGAACAGCGCCGAGGTGTTCCTGTCGAACATGAACTACGCGCAGGTTTCCGCCGCCGTCGTCACCCAGGAGTTTATCGACGGATTCCAGAACGACTATCTGGAGGATGTCGCCCGCCGCTATCCGGACCGGTTCTTCGTATTCGGGATGTGCGAGTTCCGGAAACCGGGTTTCCTGGAGGAGGCGCGGGCGCTTATCGACAGGGGCTTCCGGGGTATCAAGATTCCGGCTGCGCGTTTGCTTCTGCGCGAAGGCCGTGTGAGGCTGGACAGTCCCGAGATGATGGCGATGTTCCACCTGATGGAGGAAAAAGGTGTCATCCTGCACGTGGAACTTGCCGATGGCAACCTGCAGGTGCCTGAGATGGAAACGGTTATCGCCGAGTGCCCCCGGCTCGTTGTGGTCATCGGGCACTTCGGGATGGTCACGCGTCCCGGCTGGATGGACCAGATCCGCCTGGCCCGTCACCCGAACGTGTATGTGGAATGCGGCGGCATCACCTGGCTCTTCAACGACGAATTCTACCCCTTCCCCTCGGCGGTCCAGGCCATTCGCGAGGCGGCTGATGCCGTGGGCATCGACAAGCTGATGTGGGGCTCTGACTACCCCCGCACCATCACCGCCATCACTTACAAGATGTCCTACGATTTCGTGACGAAGAGTTCTCTCCTGAGCGAGGATGAGAAGGCGAAGTTCCTCTGCGATAATGCCCGCCGCGTCTTCGGATTCGGCGAACTGGTCGACCTGCCGTACGTGCGGAACATGTCGGAATAAGCGGGGATTCCGCCAGAAAGTTCCGGGGGGTATTCCGGAAAAGCAATATTCTCCGTAAATTTGTAACGATCAATTCGACAGTGTTATGCTGATAGTCCTGAAACTTCTCGGCTCGATCGCCCTCCTGATATACGGTATGAAGGTGATGAGCGAGGCTCTGCAGAAGATGGCGGGTCCGCAACTCCGCCACTTGCTGGGGGCGATGACCACCAACCGTTTTTCCGGCGTCGCCACCGGCGCCCTGGTCACCGTGGCCGTCCAGTCATCTGCCGCTACCACCGTTATGACGGTGTCCTTTGTGAACGCGGCGCTGTTGTCATTGGCACAGGCTATCTCCGTCATTATGGGCGCGAACATCGGCACTACGATGAGCGCTTGGATCATGTCGGCGGGGTTCTCGTTCAATATCACGAATGTGGTGTGGCCGGCGTTCCTCATTGGCATTGTGTTGATCCAGCTGCGGAAGCACCGGTATGTGGGTGATTTCCTGTTCGGACTTTCGTTCCTGCTCTTTGCGCTGGGAATGCTGAAGCAGGCGGGTATCGACATGGACCTGGCGAGCAAGCCGGCGGTCGTGGACTTTTTTGCCAGCTTCAAGACGAATTACGGTACGATCCTGCTGTTCTTGCTTATCGGCACGATCCTGACCGCTATCGTGCAGAGTTCCGCGGCCTTGATGGCCATTACGATGGTGCTTTGCTCTACCGGCGCCATCTCCATTTTCCAGGGTATTGCGCTGGTTATGGGCGAGAATATTGGTACTACTGTTACTGCGAATTTGGCCGCTCTCAACGCCAATACACAGGCACGGCGCACGGCTATGGCGCACTTGTTCTTCAATGTGTTCGGTGTGATCTGGGTGCTGATTACGTTCTTCCCGTTCGTCCGCTTCGTATGCGGCCTGGTGGGGATGGATCCTACTGCGGAGAGCCAGAATCCGACGCAACTGTCATTTGCCCTGGCCACCTTCCATACCTGCTTTAACCTCATCAACACCGCCGTCCTTATCTGGTTTATCCCTCAGATTGAGAAGCTTGTGTGCGCCATCATCAAGCCGCGCAAGACCGAGGAGGACGACGAGTTCCGCCTCAAGTATATCCGTGGCGGTATCATGAAGACGCCGGAACTTTCCGTGTTCCAGGCCCAGAAGGAGATTGTCATCTTTGGCGAGCGCATGCAGCGCATGTTCGGGATGGTGAGGGACCTCTATCATGCCGAGGACGACCAGACGTTCGAGAAGATCTTCGAACGCATCGTCAAGTACGAGGACATCAGCGACCGCATGGAGAACGAGATCGGACGGTACCTGGGTCAGGTGGGCGACGCCCATCTGTCCGATGATACCAAGGAGAAGATCCGCGCCATGCTGCGTGAGATCGGTGAACTGGAGTCGGTGGGCGACAGCTTCTACAACCTGGCGCGCATCCTCCGTCGTCGCCGCGAAAAGAAGATCGAATTCACGCCCGAACAGATCGAAGCCGGCCAGCAGATGGTCGGTCTCGTGGAAGAGGCTATGACGCGGATGAACACCGCCCTGGCCAACCGCCGGGAGGATGTCGATATCTCCGCTTCCATCGACATTGAACGGAAGATTAACGATCTCCGCAACACCCTGCGCCAGCGGAATGTCACCGACGTGGACAATCACGTGTACACGTACGAGGCAGGCACCGTGTTCATGGACATGGTCACCGAATGCGAGAAGACCGGCGATTACGTGATGAACGTGCTGGAAGCCCGTCTGGGCGTGGACCACAACGGCCTCCATTTCAAAGGAATCCTGATCGACACGGCCGCCAAGGTGGTTACCGTGGACCAGCAGCAAGTGTATTTCCCGCGGACGGAATATGCCCTGCTGAAGCTCTTCATGGAGCACCCGGGACGCGTTTTCTCCCGCGAAGCCCTGCTGGAATTCCCTTGGACGCCCGATGTCGATGTCACCGACCGCTCCCTGGACTATAACATCGCCCGCATCCGGAGAAAGATCGGCCCGTACGCCGAGTTCCTGCTCACAGGCCCGGGGTATGGGCTGTTGGTCGAGGATAAGAAATAGCCGATTATCGCTGTAAATATTGCTGCCGCTCCGCTTCCGGGAACTTCTCGATGGCGTAGCGCAGCATTGTGCGTGGCATCTTCCGGTACCGGGGCTCCAGGTATTCTGTCAATGCTGCCATGTCTTTTTTCCCGGCTTCCCGGAGCAGCCAGCCTACGGCTTTGTGGATGAGGTCGTGTTGGTGGTGAAGGAGGATATCGGCAATAGCGAAGGTGTCCTCCAGCTGCCCGTGGCGGACGAACGTCATCGTGCTGACCATGCTGATGCGCTGCTCCCAGATGGTTTTCCCGTTCCGCGCCAGCTCATAGAGCAGCTCGCGGTCCTTGTCCAACAGCCAGACGCCCAGCAGGGGATAGCAGGACAGATCCACCAGATCCCAGTTATTGATATACTGTGTATGGTTGAGGTAGAAATCGACGCATTCCTGCTGGATGGCTTCCTTCGTCATTGCCGGCTTGACTGGCAATCTCCCCGCATGGGCGAAGATTTCCACCAACGTCAGCAGCGCCGCTAGCCTTAACTCATGATACTCACTGGTGATACATTCCTCAAGATCCTCGCGGGAGGTTTCCTTCCAGACTTGTTTCACCACATCCCGCGTCACGGGAACCTTGATACCCAGGAACTTGTCACCCTCTCCATACTGTCCCGGCCCTGTCTTGAAGAACCGCGCCAGCCCGGCCACCTGGGTCTCATCGGCCCGCGCCATCATTTCGTTAAGAAGCTTATTCACAACCGGGCAGCCCTTTTGTGTTATTCGAGGATCAAGCTCTTGAACTCATTGATATCGGCCTGACTGATTCCGACAGTATTAACAAGATAGTTTTCGATCTTGTTCTGGAAAGTGTCGCCAGACTGGCCTCTCAGGAATGTGATGCCGTCGCGGAAATCGTAATCCGTAGGTTTACCGGTTCGATATCTCCCGCCCACTGAATCGCAGAAGGAGGTGAGCTCATAATCGATGGAACAGTCTTTTTCGGAAACACCGAGAAGACCTTCTATCAACATGGCGATGTAGCCGGTCCGGTCCGCACCGCTAAAGCAATGGAAATAGACGGATTTGCCCGATTTGACCGTATTGAAGAAGGCCATGACGACTTCGTAGACTTTCTCGCGTGTTGTCAGGTCCGGGAAGTTATTACTGTCCATGAAGCCCGGTGCGGTATAATCAATGCTTTGCGGCAGGGGGCGAAAACGGGTCTGGTTCCCGTCGTTACTGTAACCGCTTCCGCTGGCACTTCCGTTTCTTAGATCGATGTCCCTTCCGACATTCATGAAATCAAGCAAGATGGGCCATTCGGCAGCTTGTGTTGTTCTGTCCATGTTCGTGCCTCTGAACAGATAGCCGTATTTGATGGTTTTCTTCGCTCCCTTGTCCGTCACTTCAAGTCCGCCCAGGTCGCGGCAGTTATTGGCATAGCCTCTGCCCTTGTTCTCGCTGACCTTGATCATACGACGGCGACCGGTGGTGTTGAAATAACCTTTCTCCCAGATAGTGGTGCCCTCGGAAACCGTGTAATAGTAGGTGCGGCCCGGGATGAGGTTGTACACTTCTGCGGACTTGGCGGAAGCCGTGGCATTCTGCGACCAAGCCTGTTTGGTCAAGTTCTGGTCCTCGTAGATGGTGATGACGGTGGAATTAGAAGCGGCATTGGTCCAGGAAATGGTTACAGGGGCCGGACAATCCTTTCTTGTGACAGTGTTGTAGGCTGCACCGGTGTACTTCGACATAACGGTATTGGTGGCGTCATCGGTGTCCGTATAGGATTTGCTGGCATCATTCAGGTAATCGCACAGCGCTTTATTCTCCAGATTAAAGGACCCCATGTCCACCCACTCATCCGATGGCGCTTTGAGGATACGCAAGGTGTAGGAGGCTGATCCGGCGCTGTACTGAGCGTCTTCCGCAACCGTGGCCGTGATGGTCACGGAACCAATTGCGACAGGCGTTACATTACCGTTGAAATCGACCATGGCGATTTTGTCGTTGCTGGAAGAGTAAGTCGCGGTCGTATAAGTTCCGGAAAGGACGGGTTTCTCGGGGTTTTCTCCCAGGGTGCAGGAGACATCCTGCGGATTGAAACGGAGGCCGCGGTCCTGCTTTCCGTCCTTCAAATAGAGGTGTACACCGATCGACCTTCCGCTGCCACCGATTTTGAAAACGCCGTCCGCCGCCTTGTAATACAGGACCTGGTTTGTTTCGGAGGGTTTGTTCACCTGAGTCGTACTGAAGAAGAATGCTCCGTTGTTACCGGTTGTCAGGGCATACGGATAGGTCACATTCGACTGAGAGTCAACATAGGCGAGTCCCGCGGAAGTGTTGCCGTTATAGTTACAAATGAGGTATTTGCCGTCATTGAACTTCAGGTAGTAATTGTTCCCGTTGTTCTCGACGGTGAACTCGTACTTTGCCAGAGAGCCGTCTTTGTCGGTGATGATTGTGTTCTCGGGCGAGATGCTCTCGAAATTTCCCTCCTTAACTCCCGTGAACAACCTTGCATCGTCCGCATCGACAATCAGGTAGGAGCCTCCGACGGTAATCGTAGAAGCCTTGGCATACTTGACGGAGGAACTTTCCATCACGCATTTGAATCCAACCCATGCGCCGGCCGCAAAGACTTTGGACGGCGTTTTCTCGCACTGGTAGGTGCTGCCGTCTTCGGAAAATACCATTATGGTAATCTTATGTCCTCTCAAATCAACCGGAGCGGACGTCAGGTAAATCAATGCAGGGTTCTGTTCTGTCGATGCCTCAGTAAGCGTAAAATCCTTTAACGAAACTTCCAGCGCATTGGAATAGGTCTTTCCTTTGATAGACATTTCATCCAGTCCAAAAGTGCCTTTCTGGACGAACAAAGCATCATCGGTCTTGAGAGACAGCTTCGTATAGGTTCCCGCGGGAAGTCCGATGGCTTTGATGCGGATGATTGAATTCAGCATCTGGAAATGGAACTGGAGACTCCCGGTCGAAGATGACGTCCCTTCAGAAGCGAGGCAAAAGCGAACGCCCTCGTAGTTCGATATACCTTTCTGCTCCTGATCGGCGAAAGAGACGGGGATCGAATTACGATCCAGTTTCATATCACAAACAAAAGGAAAGTAGCAAGAATATTTGGAATTTTCCCGCAGCGCCCAGCCGCCACCATCGAACTTGGCGACATTGGTTCCGGCACCGTCGGACAAATCAAAGAATACTTGGGATCCCTTGTCGGGGTAGACGCCGACGGTGTCTGTGGCTTCCCATAAGAAATGGATCGCTCCATCTCCCTCTTGACTGAGCGAGGCCCTGGTTTCGCCATCTTCTCCCAAAGAATGGATAACCGGCGCTTCAAAGATGACCTGTTTTACAAGAGATCCGTCGTTAGAAACAGTCTTCTCCTGGAAATCCATCTCTTCTAAACCTGAACAAGCGGCAAGCATTCCTACGCTCGCCGCCATCATATAAAAGGCGTATTTCATCTGAGGATTCACGTGAATCTTTTTCATAGTTTTAGTCTTTGCAAAAGTCTTGCCTAAGTAAATGTGGTAATTCTCGGGCAATTACGCAAATATAGAAAATGTTTTTTAAATAGGTGTAATTCAGAAGGAAAACTTGAATATTTGCTTTTTTAGAGAATAAGCGATAGATTTACATAATTCGATTTTTGACGAACGATGGCACGAAAACTTTTTTGCGAAATAGCCCCTTGGGCATACCGGTTGTCGGTGGAGAAAGGCATCATGCAGCGCAACATACAGGATATGGTGCGGAAGACCGATTTTGCTCGGGAGAGAGTGAAGGAGGAGCTTCCGGTGGTGGTTTATCGACATAACTCCCTGATCCGGCGGCGGCTGGGGAATGTCAATATGCAACTGCAAGAGAACAAGGCGCAGAATCTGGCCTTGGCGGTCGCGCGCATCGACGGTGTCCTGATCCGGCCCGGCGAGACTTTCTCCGTCTGGAAGATGATCGGACGGACGACCAAGCGGAAGGGGTACAAGGAGGGATTGACCATCGAGAAGGGAAAGCCTTCCCAGGGCATCGGGGGCGGGATGTGCCAGCTGTCGAACCTGATCCATTGGATGGTCCTGCACAGCGATCTGACCATCACGGAGCACCACCATCACGACGGCCTGGACCTGTTCTCGGACTTCGGCCGGCAGATCCCCTTCGGCACCGGCACCAGTATCTCGTACAATTACATCGACTATCGCTTCCGGAACGACACCGACGCGACCTATCAACTGAAACTGTGGGTCGATGGAGAGTATCTCCGGGGTGAACTGCGCTCCAGCGCCGCCCAATCCCATACTTTCCACATCCACGCGGAGAATGAATTCTTCTCCCGCGAAAATGGCGTTGTCTATCGCAACGGGCAGGTTTTCCGGGATGTGCTCGATGTCACCACGGGCAACTGCATCGAAAGCAAACTCATCCGGACCAACCACGCCAAAGTCATGTACGACTGCCCGCCGGAGCTGATCCGGGAGGAACAATAAAAAAGTCGCTGACCGAAAAGCCAGCGACTAAATTTATGTCGTAAAGGTCGATTATTTCTTGAAATCGAAGCGGATGTCCACGGGAACGTTCTCGAGTCCCAGGTTCATGACATCGGCGCTGTAATCGTCACAGAGCTTGGAGTACTGGCGCTCGAAAGCGGCGGCGAACGCGTAGTTGCCGGTGGCCTGGGTTTCCAGGACCAGTGCTGTCAGGTCTTCAAGCGCTTTTTCCATCTTCACATAGTCCAGGGTGTACTGTCCGGAGGGGTGGCGGCTGAAAGCGCTGGCCTCGCGCAGATAGTTGTAAATGATCGTGTTGGCCCGGCCGAGGGATTCTCCCTCACCAAAGCGCTCGGAGCGCACCAGCGAGGTGAAGAAGGTGGCCAGGGCGTCTTCCTTGGTGAACAGATGGTGGATGTCGAAATGGCTCTGGAGCTTGCACACCAGCAGGACGCCGGCGGCATTGGCCTTGATCTCCTCAAACGTGGACGCCGTGTTGCCCAGGGCCTGCTCCACGCTGCCTTTTCCATTGACAGTCTCCTTGACGCCAAGGCCGTGGGCGACCTCGCGGAAGACGATGTTCCAGTAGAAAGCGTCGGAGGAGAGGTGCGCGACCTCGTCGCTGGCTAACAGGATCTCGCCGGTAGGGGCGACGATGCTGTTGAACTTGGCGCGGATGACATTCTCCAACAGGATGGTCCGGGTTCCTTTGTCCCGCTGCACGTCCGTGTCGAAGGGCAGGTTTAGGGCAATAACCTTGATGCCCGCATTGGCCTTGCCGGCATAGTAGAGGGCGTCGCAGGAGAAGATGTTGGAACCGGTGCCAGGCTGGAAGGTCTTGTAGGCCGGATCGCCGGGCAGCTCCTGCTGGAACTCGCCGATCCGGGAGACGAAGCTGGTCAGTTCGTCGGTCCGGGCCTGGTTCTTCAGGAGGACGAACGCCTCGAAAGAGCGCTTGATGCCCAGCAGCTGGTCATCGGCATTCTCGTTGGGGCCGATGACAAGGTCCATCTTGCTGTCGTCCATTTCCAGCCATTTCAGGCTGCTCTCGTAGTAGTTGTCCGTCTGCAGGGCCTGGGCCTTGGCCAGCAGGTATTCTTTGACACTGGGCTTGATGGTGATGTCGGCGGCGGCCGTCAGGTAGTTGACGATCTTGCCGATGTGGTCCTTGTAGGCGTCGTGGTACCAGACCGCCTCCAGGGAACCGTCTTCCGCGCGGCGGATCAGCGTATAGGGGCTGAGCTTGTCGGGATTGTCCCAGGCGTCGAATTCCTCCTTGGTCATGTCGGCCGGATAGAAACCCGCGCCGGGAAGCCGGTTGGCGTATCCTTCCACGAAGGATTCTCCATTGATGCGGTCCCAGGGGCCGTAGTTGATGCTGGCGTATTCTTTCTGCCTGGGATCCTGAATCCCTTCCAGAAGGGTATTCCGGTCGCCGAAATACTGCTCCCAATAGATGGCGTCCACCTCGTCAGCGGCGAAGCGGTACAGATTCAGCACTTCCTTGCCATTATCGGTGATGCCGCTCAGGTCGGGCGCCGGAAGGGTGACCACCGAATAATCGGCCACCTTTCTGTCGAAAGGAGATTTCTCCGTATGGCTGCAGGACCAGGCGGCCACCGCAACGATTGGAATGAGTAAAATGTTCTGTTTCATATAGTTATTCATAGCTGTTATTACACAATGTTCAACGCTCTCGCGCCAATCAGGACCATATATCCGAGCACGATGCTGATGACACCCACGATGGCGCCCATCTTGGCCATGTCCTTCTGCTGCACGAGGTTGGTGGCATAGGCCAATGCGTTCGGCGGCGTGGAAATGGGCAGGATCATGGCGCTGCTGGAAGCGATGGCGACCCCGATCAGGACGGTGGTGGAACCGCCGATGGCAGCGAGCTTGTCACCCATGGCCGTGCAGACAACCACCAGGATCGGCATCAGCAACGCCGCGGTGGCGGAGTGCGAAATCAGGTTGGACAGCGCGTAGCAGATGAGTCCGGACAGGACGAGGATCAGGATAGGGGAGAAGTCGCCGAAGGGAATGGCCTTGATGAAGAGCGCGGCGAGTCCGGAACCGTTCATGGCGTAGCCCAGCGCGAAACCGCCCGCAACCATCCAGATGACGGACCAGTTGATCTCTTCCAGGTCGTATTTCGTGATGATGCCGGTCATGGCGAAAACCGCGAAAGGAATCAGCGCGACCGTGTATGTGTTGATGCCGGTCAGGGTGTCGGTCATCCAGAGGAGGATGGTGATGATGATGGTCGCGATGACCAGGGTGGTCTGCCGGCCATGCTTCATCTCACCGTCAATCTTGAGCTCGATGGTCTTCTGGGAGAAAGGGAACACCCGCTTGATGATCGCCCAGGAAATCAGGATCATCACGATCACCAGCGGCACCATGAACAGCATCCATTGACCGAAACCGATGCCCAGGTTCAGGCCCTCGGGATCGTTCAAGTACTTCAGGGCGATGGTGTTAGGAGGCGTGCCGATGGGGGTTCCGATGCCGCCCAGGTTCGCCGCGACGGGAATGCTGAGCGCCATGGCGATACGGCCCTTTCCGGCCTCCGGAAGCTGTTTAAACACCGGGGTTAGGAAAGTAAGCATCATGGCCGTGGTGGCCGTGTTGCTGATGAACATGGAGAAGAGGGCCGTCACTAGCATGAAACCGAGCAGGATGTTCTCACTCTTCTTGCCGAAGGGCGTGAGCAACACCCGCGCGAGGTGGACGTCCAGGCCGGTTTTCGTGGTGGCGATCGCCAGGACGAAACCGCCGATGAAGAGCATCACCACGGGATCGGCAAAACTTGCCATCACCTGCTTGTAGCTGAGGAGCTGGCCCACGGAATCAGGGTTGCAGAGCCATTTTACGCCGGAATCGGAGGTGAACAGCAGCAACAAGACCATGATCGAGACCGAGGTGGTCCAGGCCGGGACGATTTCCATCACCCACATCAGCGTGGCGTAGACGAAAATGGCGATGATCCTTTGCTGGACCTGGGTGAGTCCTTCCATGCCGAAGACCTCCGATGGCAGGCACCAGAGGACGATGAAAACCGCCGCCACAAACAGCAGGGCGAGGGTTTTCTTCTTCATTTTCAAAGGGTCGAATATTTTGTTGTGACGCAGCTTGTGCATCTCCTCCACCAAGTGGAAACCGATAAAATTCTTGAACATGGTATAGGGACGTATTTTGCCGCAAAGGTAGGGGGAAAGAAGATGTCTTTTTATTGATGAATAATGTTTGTTTCGATAGAATTATTAGATTTTATCAATAAATTAAGCTATCTTTGTGCGGATCATTCAAAGAATGATATGGAACTTCGTCAGCTGAAATATTTCGTGGAAGTCGCGAAACTCGGGAGCTTCTCGCTCGCGTCAAAATCCCTGTACATCACCCAGAGCACCATTTCTCAGCAGATCGGAAAGCTGGAGGAAGAAATGGGTGTGCGGTTGCTTACACGCGACACGCGGCATGTGTCTTTAAGCGACTACGGAGAGCAGTTTCTCCCGCATGCGATGAAGGTCATCGAGGATGCGCAGATGTGCACGGATATCATCCACGATGTCAAGGATTTACACACGGGAACATTGACCATCGGCTCCACCTATTCCTTCGGCCCGCTGCTGATGCAGTCCGTCCGGGATTTCCTCCGGCTGTATCCGCACGTGCGTCTCCAGATGATCAGTACCTCCTGGGCGGGATTGCAGCAAAAACTGCTGGACCGGGAGCTGGACATTGCCCTGGCGTACAAGTCTTCCATCGACGATGACCGCATCGACTCCCGCCTCCTTTTCGAGAACAGGCTTTGCCTGATCGGGCGTAAGGACGAGCTTGAGGGCTGTGAGAGTCCGGTTCCTGTCGATGCTTTAAGCCGATACCCGCTCGCGCTGCCCTTCAAGGGCTTGCAGGCCCGGGACATGCTGGAATCCGTCCTGTTCGGGCATGAGGTCGATCTGGACATCCGCACCGAGAACAACAGCATCCACGCCATCCTGGACCTGGTGCGCTCCAGCCCGCTCCTCACCATCCTTTCTGGCGAAGCGGTCCAGCACATCCCGGAGCTGAAAGCCATCCCCATCGACCATCCCGAAAGCGTGATGCACGGTTGCTATCACTTCCTGAAAGGCGTCTATCAGAAGAAATCCACCCGGACCTTCATCAACATCCTGACGGAGAACAACAAGTTCAAGGCTATTTTCGGCTAGCTCAGGGACTTCAGGACATTATCCTTGATTCCATCCCGATACTCCTTGGGCGTCATCCCTTTGGCTTCCTTGAAATTCCGGTAGAAGGTGCTGCGGTTGTCGTATCCGACGCGGTACATGATCTCGTCGATGGTATGCTTGGATGAATATAACAGCTTGGTGGCCATCTCGATACGGGATTCCTTGATCATCTGATGGAGGGTCTTGTCCGTTATCTCGGCGAGTCTCCTGTACAGGACGCGCGTGCCCAGGTCCAGTTTTTCGGCGATCATTGCCGCACTCAGTTCGGGGTTGGTCAGGTTTTCGTCGATGATCTTGAAAATGCTGTTCATGAACTCCTTGTCGTCCCGGTGGAGGATCTTGCCTTCACTCATCACATAGGTGCTGATTGGGGACTTGTAGTATTCCGCCATGCTTTCGCGCTTGTTCAGCATCTTCTCGAGCGCGGCGTGCAGGTAATCCATGTTGAACGGGAAAGTGATGCAAAGGTCGGCTCCCTGCTTCATGCATTCCTCTTTTTCCGTGATCTGAAGCGAAGAGGTGAGGGCGATGACCGGTATCTGTCCCGTCCTTTTGTTTTCCTTCATCTTTTCCATGAATCCGGCGAAACTGTTGATCATGGACGTCACGTCGTACATGATGGCGACGGGCATCTGGTTCAGGATGTCGGTCAGCGCCGCTTCGGTTCCGCTGTATTCCAGCACGTTGTACTTTTCCGACATGAAGTAGTTCAGGAACGAGGATATTTCCTTGTTCGAACTGATCAGGCAGATCTTCTCCAGATGACGGTCTGTCCGCATTTTCACGGGGAACTGGTTTTCCACCAGGGTGTTCAGCGTATTGATATTTTCGGAGATAGGGGAGTCCTCATAACGCAGGAGATTCTCTCCGACGTTCTGCTGGGGGATTTCGATATCCACGATCAGGCTCCCGTCCGCCTTGTCGTAGCGATGGGTGATGACTCCGTTCATTTCCCGGACCAGTTTGCCGCACAGGATCAGCTCGAAGTTCCGGATGTTTTCGTCCTTGCTGTCCACGCCGATGAGGGCCTGGGATTCATATCTTTCGAACATGCTGACGGTTTCGGCATACTGTGTTTCGTCCATGGTTACCGTCATGTGCATGTTGATTCCTCCCTTGTCACTTCTCCGGAGGCCGAGATAGACTTCCTTCTTCCCCGATGCGATGGATATAAACTTGTAAATCAACGTGTTGAACAGCGTAAGGAAGGCTTCCTTATTGACAGAAATGATAAGATCCTTCTCGATCTCATGGAGCATGGTGACTTCCCGGGTCTTCGTGTTGGACTTCATGATGTCCAGCAATTCGTTGGCGATCTGGCTGACGTGGATGAGCGCCACTTCGCCCGGGGAAGATTCCGAGATTCCCTTGTAATCGTTCAGGATCTGCAGGATTTTATTGATTCTGGCGATGTTATATTCCACAAGGGTCACTTTTCCGGCGACGTTCGGGTTGTTGATGGTCTGCTGCCGGATCTGCTGACAGAGTCCGAGCATGAAGGTGATCTGGACGGAGAGTTCCTCGGTGATAGTACCGGTCGTATCGGACTTCACTTTCCTGATTTCCTTTTCATACCTTTCCTCCAGCCTTTTCTTCATCGAAACATATTTGTCCTGGAGGTACCTGACTGTCTGATAGATCATGGCGGCGGCCAGCAGGAAATAGATCACAAAGGCCCACCAGCGCTTGTAGATCGGCGGAATGATATAGATGTCCAGGCTGTATTCTCCGCTTTCGTAGCGGGTCGCCTGGTTCAGGTACTTGATCTTGAGGGTGTAGTTTCCCGGATCCAGGGAAGGAAGATAGATGATGTCGCTGTTGTTGGCCGTCCAGTTTCCGTCATATCCTTCGATGTTGTAGAAGAACTGGTAATCCGGGTAATTCAGATTGTCCACCAGGGAGAATTCGATGGCGAAGATGGATTTTGAATAGGGGATTCTCAGCTTCCCGTTTTTCATCTTCAGGCTGATGTGCGAATACTCGTTGTTCTGGATGAAGTTTGTGATGTGGATGTCGGGCGTATAGCTTGTCTTAGAATCGTCAAAGGAAGATTTCTCGTCGATGACCGTGAATCCGTTGATGCCGCCAAAGAACAGGGTGCCGCTCTTGGGGTCCCGGTAACAGGCGCCGTCGGAATATTCCAGTACGTCGATGCCGGAGAACCGGTTGAAGGACGAGCGGTAGAGGAAGTTTTCATCCAGGGAGATGATTCCCGAATTGGTTGTTATCCAGATATTTCCGTTCCCGTCAGGCAGGATGGCGTGGATGGCTTTTTTCGGAACATATTCAGGAATCTTGATGGAATCCGATGCGGTCGAATACGCTACCACTCCGTTTCCGGTTGCAAACAGCATGTCGTTTGTCTTTGTCGCGTAGAATGTTTCGTTGATAGCCAGGCCGTTGTCTGTCGGGAATTGGACCACACGAGATTGACCGGTTTTTATGTTGTATGACAGCACACCATTCCCTCGGCTGGCAAACCAGAGGGTGGAGTCATTCTCCTGGGCTATTGAGAACACCGAGGACCTGTGACTGAAGGGTTTGACAAAGACCAGCTCTTCGGTTTCCGTGATGACAGGGACGCCATTCTCGGTCCGGAATCGACATTTGTAGCAACCCCGTTCGTCCGTAGCCACCCATAATGTCGATCCGTCCGTTTCTAAAAGGTCGTGAACCCTTGAGAACCCTTCGCTTCCTTTGACGGGCTCGACACTGCCTGTCTGGTATGAATAACAATATAGACCGGCCCCTTCGCCGCCAATCCAAAGAAAGTCCTCTTTACTTTCTTTGATGGCGTACACGGCGTTATTCCTCATCGCGCTGTTATCGGTCGTGAATCGGTCTGTATTGTTCTGGTTAAAAGCTCCTTTCGGAGAGAAATCGCGAATCCTGTATAAGCCGTCACCTTTCGTTCCCATCCAAAGATTGCCTTTCCTGTCCAGACAAATGCTTCTGATCGGCATCTCGATGGAATAAGGCAGGTTGTCAAAGGTTATGCAGGAAATATCCGTCGCCTTGTCACTCCACCGGATCAATCCGTTACAGTCGGTTCCAATCCACACGATCGGCTGGAGTTTGTCCGGGATCATGGAGAATACGCCGCAATGGATCTCCGTCTTTTCCAGGTTCTTCTTTCCGTATGTGTGGCGCATGACCCCATTCTGCATAAAACTGATGAAGCAACCTTTTTCATCGGCAATGATTCCGGTGATCTGGTCCGTCCTGAGCAGGTCGGACTTGATTTCCGAAATCAGCTGCGTCTTTCCATTGCCGCCATCGACCTTGAACAGTTTGCCGTCTGCCGATATCACGAGATGGTGGTCATTATATCTGGCGGTTGCGAAGAGACATTCCAGGCCCGTATTCTCGACTTTTCGCAGGGTAGGGGTGCGCTCGTCGCCGAATGTGATGAGATAGGTGTCCTTGCGGGAAAAGATGCACAGTCTTCCGTCGTCCAGGATGGACATGCTCTTGATGGATTCTCCTTCGACGAACGCCATGTCCGGGAAGGTCGTCAGTTCTCCGGATGCCGTGTCCAGATACCGGAGCCTTTGGGTGTTGCTGATGGAGAAGATATTTCCTTCCTCAGTTACGGCTATGGCGGTGCTGAATGCGATCTCATCATAGAAATCCACCTCCCGGGTAATCATGTCAAGCCGCGCGGTTCCGTAGTTTGTCTGCACATACAGGTGCCCGTCCTTCCCGGGAATGATATGCATGATCTGATTTCCGGAGAAATAATTCTTCCCGTCCTTCGCGACAAAGGTTTTCAGGGTATTGCCGTCCCAAATGTTCAGGCCGTCCATCGTTCCGATATACAGATGCCCCAAGGCGTTCTGATGGATGGAACAGATGGCGTTGTTGGAGATACCCTCCTGGGAGGAAATCGTCTTGGTCCGAGTGCCGAATGCGCAGATTGACCATAACGCAAACCCCAATACCGCCGCAAATTTCGATGCTTTCATTCTCTGATCGGAAACTGTTTAAAAACTTATTGGACGCAAAGATAGCGATTGCTTTTGTATTATCATTTTGTGACAAGGGTATTTTTGTCGCAAAATGGTGCTAATTATGCCTTTAATAGGGGCCTAAAGCCTTAATCTATCCCGATTAGTGCATTTTTGTCACAAAATGAAACAGTCGTAAGGGGCCA
Organism: Bacteroidales bacterium; assembly: GCA_017558775.1. Lineage (GTDB taxonomy): Bacteria > Bacteroidota > Bacteroidia > Bacteroidales > UBA932 > Cryptobacteroides. The sequence continues at coordinate 30,796 of JAFYTP010000065.1, forward strand.
AAATGACTATAATTGCGACAGAGAATTTTAACACTGACATGAAAAGACCGATTTCTCTTTTGCTATTTTTCTGTATTGCTTCCGTCGTCCTCTGCGATGCGAAAAAGTATGAGTCGCGACGCCCTGCGGAGAATGAAAGACTCTTTGTCTCCTCCGCCGTCGAGTCCAAGATCCAGGAGGTCGTGAAGCTTCTTGAAAACAAAAGGCTGGCTTGGATGTTCGCCAACTGTTTTCCCAATACGCTGGATACGACGGTCCATCCGGTCGGAGAATATGATACCTTCGTTTATACCGGTGACATCCACGCGATGTGGCTCCGTGATTCCGGCGCCCAGGTCTGGCCCTATCTGCCGTTGATTAACGAGGATCCCGAGCTGAAAAAGCTCCTCGCGGGCGTGATCCTGCGCCAGTTCAAGTGCATCTGCATCGACCCGTATGCGAACGCCTTTTATAAGGAAGAAGACAAGCGGGGAGAATGGACCAGCGACATGACCGACATGAAACCGGGTGTCCACGAGCGGAAATGGGAGATCGATTCCCATTGCTATCCGATCCGCCTCGCGTACGAATATTGGAAGGTGTCCGGCGACGCTTCCATCTTCTCGGATCTCTGGATCGAGACGATGGAGAACGTCCTCAAGACTTTCCGTGAGCAGCAGCGGAAGGAGGGCGTCGGCCCCTATACATTTATGCGTAAGACCAGCCGGTCTTTCGACTCGCTGAGCAACAACGGGAAAGGGACCCCGGTTAAGCCCGTTGGTCTCATCGTTTCTTCTTTCCGTCCGTCTGACGATGCGACCACCCTTCAGTTCCTGGTTCCTTCCAACTTCTTCGCCGTCACTTCGCTCAGAAAGGCCGCGGAGATTCTTGTCGAGGTGAACAAGCGTGATGACCTGGCGGCCCAGTGCAACGAACTGGCCGATGAGGTGGAGCTCGCGCTCAAGAAATATGCGACGTACAACCACCCGGAATTCGGTACGATTTACGCCTTCGAGGTGGACGGTTTCGGCAACCATCTGATGATGGACGATGCGAACGTCCCCAGCCTCCTGGCTATGCCTTATCTTGGCAGTGTCGATGTCAATGACCCTATCTATCAGAATACCAGACGTTTTGTCTGGAGCGAGAGCAATCCCTACTTTTTCAAGGGCAAGGCGGCCGAGGGCATCGGCGGCCCGCATGTGGGTTATGACATGGCTTGGCCAATGTCCATCATGATGAAGGCTTTCACCAGCCAGGACGACGAAGAGATCAAATGGTGTATTGAAACGCTGATGCGGACGGATGCCGGAACGGGTTTCATGCATGAATCCTTCCACGTGGACGATCCCAACAATTACACGCGTTCCTGGTTTGCCTGGCAGAACGGCCTTTTTGGCGAACTGATCCTGAAACTGATCGGTGACGGCAAACTGGACCTCCTTAACAGCATTACTATTAACTAATCATAAACCAACAAAATTATTAATCAATGATGAGTGCAAACCAAGGATCTAAACATGGGCTGCTATCCGCTTTTCTATGTTTAGTGTGCTGCTTCGGATTCGCCTCCGGAGCGGCAGCTCAAAGCAAGTCATCCCAGACAGTGCAGGGCGTTGTCACGGATGCTGCTACGAATGAACCGGTTGCAGGTGCTCAGGTATGGATCAAGGATTCGTCCTATGGTACCATATCTGATTCCCAAGGCCGTTATTCAATCAAGTATGAAGGCAAGTACGCCACCCTGTGTGTCTCTTTCTTCGGCTATGAGGATGCCTTCGTGGAACTGACAGGAATGGATCAGACGGCCAATATAGCCATCAAGACCGGCAACCTCGCGATCGAGGAGACCGTCGTCGTCGGATACGGCACTCAAAAGAAGGCCAGCGTCGTGGGCGCGATTTCCACGATCGCTCCTGACCAGCTCAAGGCTCCGGTGGCGAAGATTTCCACGTTGCTCGGCGGTCAGGTGGCCGGTATCATCTCTTACCAGAACAACGGCGAGCCGGGTGCCGGTTCCACCTTCTGGATCCGTGGTGTCTCCTCATTCTCCGGTGGCAACACGCCGCTCTGTCTTGTCGATGGTGTCGAGCGTTCCATTGACCTGGTGGACCCTAACGACATCAAGGAATTCTCCGTCCTCAAGGACGCATCGGCAACTGCGATCTACGGTGTCCGGGGCGCGAACGGCGTGATCCTCATCACGACCCATACCGGCACGGAGTCCAAGGCCCAGGTGTCCGCCAAATATGAAGTGGGCGCCGTCTCCGCCACCAAGATTCCCGAAGTCTGCAACGCGCAGCAGTATATGCAGATGATGAATGATGCAGCGGGGTATGAGTACTATCCGCTCGAGGTCATGCAGAAGCATCTCAGCGGGGTGGATCCGGATCTTTATCCGAACGTGAACTGGATGGACAAGATTTTCAAGCCGATGTCCACGAGCCACCGCGCCAACGTGCAGATTACGGGCGGTAACAGCACCGTAAAGTACTATGTCGGTGGCGGTTACTATACTGAAGGCGGTCTTTATAAAGAGGATTCGACCGTGAAATACGGCACCGAGATGAGATACTCGAAGTATAATTTCCGGGCCAATATCGATATCCAGGTGGAGAAGAACACGACCTTGAATCTCAACCTCGCCACCATCTTCGAGCAGCGCAACAAGCCGGGCACCGAGTCCAACCAGATTTTCCAGTATTCCCTGCTGGTGCCGGGCGTTCTCTTCCCCGAGAAGTATTCCACGGGCGAAACCGCCGGTATGGCTGTGAACCCTTACGCTATGGTCACCGAGACCGGTTATCGCCAGTCTTTCGACAACAACGCCCAGGCGCTTGTCGGTCTGACCCATGACCTCGGATGGCTCACCCAGGGCCTGAAGGCCAATGCCAAGGTCTCCTTCGACGCTTACAATGCCCATTGGTTCGACCACACCCGCGCATACGACTGTTTCTATGCAACCGGCCGTGACGAGGAAGGCAACCTCATCCTCGAACAGTCCAAGACCGGCAGCCAGACCCTGGATTACAGGAAGGGCGGTTCCGGTAACCGCCGGCTTTATATCGAGGCTTCCCTCAACTATGCCCGTTCGTTCGGCCTGCATAACGTGACTGGTCTTTTCCTCTTCCAGCAGTCAAGCCGCAGCCTTCTCGGCGACAGCGCCGGCTCTTCGCAGTACTCCCTTCCGTACAGAAACCAGGGTGTCGCGGGACGTCTGACCTATAATTATGGCAACCGCTACTTCTTCGAGTTCAACGCCGGTTACAACGGTTCCGAGAACTTCTCTCCGGGCAAGCGCTTCGGTTTCTTCCCGTCCGTCGCCTTGGGTTACCTCATCTCCGAGGAGCCTTGGTGGGGGAGCATGAAGAACGTCGTGGATATGTTCAAGGTGCGCGGATCCTGGGGTCTGGTCGGTAATGACCAAATCGGCGGTAACCGTCGTTTCATCTATCTCGGAACGATCGCCGGTTCCGGCTCCGGTTACTTCGGAACGGGTGTCCAGGAACACAAAGGTATCAAGGAAGGAGACATCTCCAACCCGAACGTCAGTTGGGAAGTGGCCGAGAAGGCCGACATCGGTGTCGACCTCTCCCTCTTCGGCAAGCTCAAGGTCCAGGCCGATGTTTTCAAGGAGCACCGCTCTGGCATCTTCCTGAGCCGCAAGTCGCTCCCTTATTTCTCCGGCATTTCCGTCACTCCCTATGTGAACATGGGTGAAATGGACAACTCCGGCTTCGACCTCGCCGCCGATTATCACCACAAAATCGGTGAGGTGATGGTGACGGCCAAGGGAACCTATACTTTTGCGAGAAACGTCCTCGTGAACTGCGATGAGGCCGCTTACGAATATCCGTACCTCAACAGCACGGGTCAGGCCTACTGGCAGCCTTTCGGCTACGTCTCTGACGGTCTCTTCCAGAATCAGGCTGAAATCGACGCGCACGCCGACCAGTCCCTCTTCAACCCGCAGCCGGGTGACATCCGCTACGTGGACCTCAACGGTGACGGCGTGATCAACACGAACGACCGCAAGGCCATCGGTTACCGGGATATCCCTGAAATCTACTATGGCTTCGGCGCATCCGTGGAGTGGAGAGGCATCGACTTCGCCGTCTTCTTCAAAGGTGTCGACCATGTCTCTCTGAACATGATGTCCCAGGCCAAGCTCCTCGTAACCGGTATCACATCGACGGACGGCCGTCCCGAGACGTCGAATATGATCTCGGACCTCTACGGCAACTATTGGACTCCTGAGCGTCCGGATGCGAAGTATCCCCGTCTGACCTATCTGAACGAGTCGACCAACAATACCCAGGTGTCCGATTTCTGGACCCGGGATGCCAGCTACATCAGCCTTCAGAATGTCGAGCTCGGCTGGACCCTTCCCGCCAAGTGGACGTCCAGGATGCGCATGAGCGCGTTCCGTGTCTATCTCCAGGGCCAGAACCTTCTTCGGTTCAGCAAGTTCGATCTTTGGGACCCGAATCTCACCGGCTCCGGTGGCGCGACGGTCTATTCCTATCCCACCACCCGTGTAGTCAGCTTCGGTGTCAGCGCCAGCTTCTAAAATATCACGCGTTATGAAAAGATTATTTATCCTTTTATCGATAGCCTCTTTCACCCTGGCCGCTTGCGACAGCTATCTGGACCGTCAGCCGGATGACGCCCTGACGTCGGATACCATTTGGGAGAAGAGAAACACCACGATGCAGTATCTGTGGAACGTCTACAGCTGGATTCCCAACGACGCCGATCCCGCCAGCAATAACGATGCGTTCGACGCCTGCGTTTCCGACGAGACTTCCGGATCCTTCCCGAATTCCCGTTTCGGAAGATACATGTTCGAGACCCAGACCCCGGACGACACCTTCACATCGACCAAGTACCGGAACATGTACTACGGTATCCGCGAGGCCGGTATCTTTATGGAGAACGTGGACCGTTGCCCGGAACTAACCGACGAGCAGAAAAGCGAGTACAAGGCCGAGGCGCGTTTCCTCCGCGCGTATTACTACTTCTACATCATGAAGAACTACGGCCCGACCTTCTTCAACGGCGAAACCTCTTACGAAAGCCTCGATGCGGATGTCAACAAAGTGGACCGTACCGCCTGGCAGCCGTTGGTGGATTGGGTGTGCGGCCAGCTGGACCAGGCGGCCGCCGATCTCCCCGATGCCCGGGATGCGAGTTCCGAGCTTGGCCGTGCAACGAAGGGTGCCGCCCTCGCCATCAAGGCCCGTCTCCTGCTCTATAGCGCCCGTCCGCTGTTCAACGGTCAGGTCTATATCGGCGAAGACGGTACGATCACGCCGTCCCACATGTATGACGGTGTCAAGGACCGCGAAGGCAACCAACTCTTCAATACCACCTATGACGAGAAGCGCTGGGAAGTGGCTGCGAAGGCTGCCAAGGCCGTGATCGACCTTCCCACCTATGCCCTTGTCAATAATTCCACCAAGACCAACGACCTCGAGCGTGGCCTGGAGAACCTGACGAACCTCTTTGTCGAAGACCTTGACAATAAGGAGATTATCTTCCCGTTCATGCGCGGTGGCGCGACCTGGCGTAACCGGGCGTTCCCGCAGTGGATGATCGATGGTGTCGATGGTTGGGCTTCAATCTGCCCGACCCAGAAGCTGGTCGATGCGTTCGCCATGGCGGACGGTGTCTATCCCGTCAAGACCGAATACTGGGATACGGAAGCATACGCCCAGGGAAAGAATGTCGATCTGGAGGATCCCGCTCAGGTCGATCCCAAGGCTGGTTACGCAGAGTCGGGTTCCGTGAACATGAAGAACCCGCTCCTTGCCCTTACCGTTCCTGAAAAGGCGGCAGACAGGGCCACACCTACCCAGTTCGCCAACCGTGAGGCTCGTTTCTATCGTAACGTTGGCTGGAGCGGCATGCAGTGGGTCGCCGGCAATGCCAATGTCAAGACCGACCTCGAGTACTATACCAACGGTCAGAACGCCTGGCCTTCCGCGAACAATGTCCCTCCGACGGGTTATCTCGCCCTCAAATGGTATGCGCCTACGATCAGCCCGCTGCAGGGCTGGGGCACCATCACCTGGCCGATTGTCCGCCTGGGTAACGTCTACCTCGACTACATCGAGGCGCTCAATGAATATGATCCTACCAACGCTGACATCGAGAAGTACTGGAACATGATCCGCAACCGTGCGGGTGTCCCTGACATCTTCACCGTCTATCCTGAGATCAAAGGGGACAAGAACCTCCAAAGAAAGTACATCCGTCGTGAAAGGATGGTCGAGCTCTGCTATGAGTGCATGCGTTATGCCGATATCCGTACGTGGATGGTTGCCGAGAAGGCCAGGAGCGGATACACCATCGGATGTAACGTGAAGGTCAAGAATGACAACATCGACGGTGACTTCTGGCAGCGCCGGGAAATCGGCATGGAACAGTACGGTTATGGCGAGACCTACCGGTTCGGCCCGCGCAAGTTCACCAAGAAGTCCTATCTCGAACCGTTCGAAACGGCCGAGGTGAACCGTGTCCCCGCGCTCCGCAGCGAACAGAACCTGGGCTGGTAATTATTTAAATCGAATGAAAATGAAAAACAGCATTATAGTTTCCTCATTTATGGCACTGGCCGTGGTCTGCAGCTGCGTGCCTGACCACAGAGACTTCAACATGCCTGATTCTTCCGTCTATTTCACGGACAATACCGCCAACAAGGGGGTCCAGCATGTCCTGATTTACGACGTGCAGTCTGAGGTGGAGACGCCTGTGTATGTCTATTGCGCCGGTTTCAATGCCGGAACGGCCCATGTGAAAGCCCGTGTTGCGGAGGACTACATCGAACACTACAACAAGGTCAATTACACGGCGTTCAAGGCGCTTCCCGAGAACTGCTACACCTTGACCAAGAGTGCCGATGAGCTCTCCGGCAGAAACGCTTCCTTCTCCGTCAGCTTCAATGTCCCGAACATTATCGCCTTCTCCAAGGAAGACGGCGTGGACATCAACGACTATGTCCTGGCTCTCGGCCTCGACTCGGACAATGTTCCGATCGCGACGGTCAAGGATACCACCTCCCTGGGCTACTATATGGTCAGCCCGATCCTCCGGAACGCCACGCTCCAGATCAAATCGACCGGACTCACGCCCGATGGCAACATGACCATCACGGCGGAACTTCCTTTCGAGAACGCCTGGGATCTCACCTATGACGTCGAGTTCGCGACGACGGATGTCAATGAGCTTTATACGACCAAGGGAAACAAGATTCCCGCTAAGTATGTCTTTGCCAACCAGTTCCCCGAAGGCACCGTCATCGGGAACAAGGATGTGAAGTCGATGTCGGCTGGAACGAACAAGGTCGAGTATGCCATCACTATCCCCGCGGAAGGTCTTAAATGGGCCCCCGGCAAGGCATTCAACTATGCGGTCCGCTTCAGCAACGCCACCCTCAACGGAAAGGAGATTCCGATTGAGAATCCGCTGCTGACGGCTTCTGTCGATGCTGGTGTCGATGTCAAGGGCTCTAACGGCAGCACGCAGCTCGGAACGCGTCTGGCGGAATATGGCCTTACCCCGCTCGACGACAAGCAGGGTGGCGGCCGCGCCGGAGACTTCCTCGAGAACATCGTGCCCGGCGGTGGCTTCATCTTCCACCCGCAGACGGCCCAGGACAAGCGGCCCATGGCTGACTATTCCGTCTCTGGCGCCTTTGATGACCGCGTCTCCAATACGGCGCATTCCTGGATGCAGAACTGGGGCTGGAACGGCGACAACGGCTATGGCGCCACTTCCTTCTCCACGCCTTACTGGCTCCTTGTGGACATGCAGGAAGAGTTCAACATGGGCGGTATCGAGTACTGGACCCGTTCCGACGGCCGCTACAATATGAAGGCCGTGGAGGTCTATGCCCTTGATGACTGCACATATACCCTGAATCAGAGCGTCCTGAACTATAAGGCCGAAGACGTCACTTATCTTGGACGGCTGAAATTCACCACCGGTGCCCAGAACGTAAGTATTTCTCTCGATCCGGTCCGGACCCGTTACATCATGATGCTCATCACGGAGGCGAGCGGCGGCCTTGACTGCCAGGAACTTGTCCTCTGGGGATATTGATAGGTTTAAGTAAATAGCAGCAATAGGCTGGCTGAAATCCTCTTTTCAGTCAGCCTATTGTCAATAATGGAAGCGTCAGATTTTATATATTTGCAGTAGATAAGCGATTTGTCATGAGATTAAAGTTGATTTCATATACCGCAGCCCTTGTTCTTACCTTCTTTGCGAACATCTCTCTTTTCGCAGGCGTTCCGGTCATTCCCGCCCCGAACGCCGCGGAAATGACAGAAAAGACGTTCAACAAGAAGAACTTGGACCGGATCAAGTATGTCAATGCAAAGAATCTTCCTGCGGAGGCTTATGAGCTCCAGATCAGGAAAAACAGGATTGTCGTCCGTGCTTCTGACGATGCGGGGAAATTCTACGCGTTTCAGACGCTGAAGCAGCTCGCCGAGGCCGATGTGATGCACTGCGGCGTCATCAAGGATGCGCCGCGCTATGCGTGGAGGGGATTCATGCTGGATGAAGCCCGTCATTTCTTCGGCAAGGAGCAGGTGAAGGGAATCCTGGACCTGATGGCGCGTTTCAAGCTGAACCGATTCCATTGGCATCTTTCGGACGATCAGGGCTGGCGGGTCGAGATCAAGGCCTATCCTGAACTCTGTTCGGTCGGCGGCGTCGGATGCCATTCCGATCCGGACGCTCCGGCCCGGTTCTATACCCAGGATGAAATCCGTGAAATCGTCGCTTATGCCGCTGAAAGGCATATTGAAGTGATTCCGGAAATCGACATGCCCGGACATGCCACGGCGTTCACGAAGACTTTTCCCGAACTGAACGCCGGACAGCGGACGGTCAATCCCGCTGACGAGAATCTTTATGTCGTCCTGGAGACGATTATCCGGGAACTGGCAGACCTCTTCCCGGGTCGATACATCCATATCGGCGGTGATGAAGTTTCAACGCGGGGCTGGCGGGAATTGCCTGAAATGAAGGCCTTTATGGAGAAGAACGGAATTGCGTCCTACGACGACATCCAGAAGTATTTCGAGCGCCGTCTTTCCGCCATCGTTACCGCGGCGGGAAAAGTGGCCATCACCTGGGACGACGCCATTGACAGCGGACTTGACCGGAACCAGACCCTCATCCATTGGTGGCGTGCCGATCATCCCGAGTCCTTGAAAAAGTCGTTGGAGTCGGGATACGGGACCATCATCTCTCCCTGGGACCCGTTCTACCTGGATTATGTCCAGGATTTAAAGTGCAAGGAGGGACACCTTATCTGGGAGCAGCAGGCCAATTGCCTGGACGAGATTTATGCGTATAACCTCGACGAGGATCAGTCTGTACTGGGCATTCAGGCCAATCTCTGGACAGAAAGGGTCCAGACCAGTGAGAGAATCGATTACATGGTCTTTCCGAGACTCATTGCCATCGCCGAAAGGGCATGGACACGGCAGGGGAATCTGGACTATGATGACTTCCTGAAGAGATTGGAGAACGAATACAGATACCTGGATTCGATAGGCGTCTATTACTACGACTTCCGGGACTTCGACCGTCACCCCGAACCCTTGAAGTAAATAACGGGGTAAAAAACAAACAAGTCGCTGAATTTCAGCGACTTGTTTTGTTGTGGTGCTGGGAAGAATCGAACTGCCGACACATGGATTTTCAGTCCATTGCTCTACCATCTGAGCTACAGCACCATCGTTTGGGATTGCAAAGATAGGTATTTTTCCTGAGTTTGCAAAATTTTTTAATGTTTTTTAGATGCCCGGTCGTAGCCGGGCATGACGGCTAGAGGAGTTCCCGCAACTGTTCGATCATTTCCGGGGTGGTGGCCCAGGAGGTGGCGAAGCGGACGACGGTGTGGGTGGCGTCGTAGGGCTGCCAGATGTCGAAACCGACTTCCTGCGCGAGGCGGTCCATATACCCGTTCTCCAAGATCACAAACTGCTGGTTGGTAGGGGATTCCAGGAAGAAGGGGATGCCTTTGGACTTCAGGACCGCAATCATTTCCTGCGCACGTTCAATCGCATTCGCCGCGATGCGGCCGTAGAGGTTGTCCGTGAAGAGGGTGTCGAACTGGATGCCGAGCAGACGGCCCTTCGCCAGGAGGGCGCCGTGCTGCTTGATGGTCGTGAAAAAATGCTTCGGAGCTCCGTGCGGGAAAACAACGGCCTCGCCGCACAGGGCGCCGACTTTGGTACCGCCGATGTAAAACACGTCGCAGAGGTCCTTGAGGTCCGCCAGCGTGTAGTCGCACGCCGGGCTGGCCAGGGCATATCCCAGCCGGGCACCGTCGATGAAAAGCGGAATTCCGTACTTATGGGCAGTTGCCTGAATCTCGGCCAGTTCGGCGCGAGAGTAGATAGTTCCATACTCCGTGGAAAGGGAGATATACACCAGCCCAGGCCAGACCATGTGATCCTTGTTCACGTCGGCGTCCATGGCGGCGAGATAGGCCTCCAGCTCGCCTGCGTTCATCTTTCCCAGATGCTGCGGAAGCGTCAGAACCTTGTGCCCCGTGTACTCCACGGCACCGGCCTCATGAACGCCAATGTGGCCGGTTTCCACCGCCACGGCGCCTTCATAGTCGCGAAGCAGGGCGGCGATGACCGTCGCGTTGGTCTGCGTGCCGCCCACGAGGAAGTGGACCTCTCCTTCCGGGCAGGCGCAGGCCGCAAGAATCTTCCGCTTGGCGCTTTCGCAATACGGATCGCAGCCGTAGCCGTCCAATTGCTCGAAGTTGGTCTCGGTGAGGCGCCGGAGGATTTCCGGGTGCGCGCCTTCCGCGTAGTCGCATCTGAAAAGGATCATAACTATCTGTGTCTGAGTGCTAATTCGTGCTCGATGTCTTCCACCGTGCAGCCCATGGATTCCATAAGGACGAGGAGGTGGTAGACCAGGTCGGAGGTCTCATAGACAAAGCGGCTCTTGTTGCCGTCCACGGCCTCGATGATGGCTTCCGTGGCCTCTTCGCCCACCTTCTTGGAGATGGCCTTGGGGCCTTTGATGAAGAGCTTCGTCGTGTACGACCCGTCCGGCATCTGCTCGTGCCGGCCCTTGATAAGTTTCGAGAGCGAGCGCACGAAACCTTCGTCATTGTCCGTGTCGAAGCAGGCGGTGGTGCCGCGGTGGCAGGTGGGACCGACCGGATCGGCCTGGATGAGGAGGGTGTCCCCGTCACAGTCGATGAACATCTTCTTGACGTTCAGGAAGTTGCCACTGGTTTCGCCTTTGGTCCACAGCCGCTGCTTGGAGCGGGAGAAGAAGGTCACACGCCCCTCGACGACCGTCTTGTCGAAGGCGGCCCGGTCCATGTAGCCGAGCATCAGGACCTTCAGCGTCGTCGCGTCCTGGATGATGACGGGCAGGAGCCCGTCCGCATTCTTGCTTAAATTGAAATCGTCAAAAGTCATAGCTTTCCATTCTTTATAATCTTACTGGAATGCCCATTCCCGACAGCTGCCGCTTGACTTCTCCCACCGTGTACTGTCCATAGTGGAAGATGCTGGCGGCGAGGGCGGCATCGGCCTTTCCCTGGGTAAGGACCTCGGCGATGTCCTGCACGCTACCGGCGCCGCCGGAGGCGATGACAGGAATGCCCAGGGCATCGGACAGGGCGGCGTACACCGGGCAGGGATAGCCGTTGCGGGTGCCGTCGTGGTCCATCGACGTAAACAGGATTTCACCGGCGCCGCGCTCCTCGGCCTCCTTGGCCCAGGAGAACAGTTCCTTGTCCGAGGGACGGCTTCCACCGTGGGTGGTGGCCATCCAACGGCCGTCGGGGCAGGATTTCGCGTCGATGGCGACGACCACGAATTGGCGTCCGTACTTGGACGCGATTTCGCTGATAAGCTCCGGCCGGGCGATGGCGGCGCTGTTCACGGTGATTTTATCGGCCCCGGCGTCCAGCAGGCGCGAGGCGTCATCCAGGCTGCTGATGCCGCCGCCCACGGTGAAGGGGATGTTGACGGCCCCGGCGACGCGGGAAACCAGTTCCGCGAAGGTGTTCCGCCCTTCCAGGGTGGCGCTGATGTCCAGGTAGACCAGTTCGTCGGCCCCTTCCTGGGCGTAGCGGCGGCCGAGTTCGACGGCGTCGCCCACTTCCTGCAGGCCCACGAAGTGAATGCCTTTCACCACGCGGCCGTCCTTGACGTCTAAGCAGGGAATGATCCGTTTTGCAAGCATATTGCTAACTCGTTGAGGGTGATACGGTTCTCATAGATGGCCTTGCCCACGATGATGCCGGGGAGGCCCAGTTCGTCCGCGCGGCGGACGTCGTCCAGGGAGGAAACCCCGCCGCTGACGATGGTCTTGAGGGCGGGGAACTGCTCCTGCAGTCCCTGGTATAAGTCAAAGGACGGCCCCTGCAGCATGCCGTCGCGGGAAATGTCCGTGACGATGGCCTGCTCCAGACCGGCCGGGAGGAACTCCTGGATCAGGTCGCCCAGGTCGATGCCACTGTCCTCGAGCCAACCGCTGACGGCGACTTTCCCGTCGCGGACATCGGCCCCGAGAATGATGCGGCTGCCGTAGGCCTTCAGCCATCCCAGCATCCGCTGCGGTTCCTTCGCCGCGATGCTGCCGATGATGGCCCAGTCGGCGCCGGCGTTCCAGATGGAGGCCAGGGCGTCATCGTCCTTGATGCCGCCGCCCCATTCGACCTTCAGGAGGCCCAGGGAGGCGATTTCTTCCAATGTGCGGAGGTTTTTCGGCGCAGCTTCCTTGGCCCCTTCCAGGTCCACGAGATGCAGTCTCCGGACGCCGCAATCGGCATAGGCGCGGGCCCATTCGGCCGGGTCGCCGCCGTAGTTCTTCTGCGTCGCGTAGTCTCCTTGGGAGAGCCGCGTGCACTTTCCGCCGATGATGTCAATGGCAGGGATGATCTCAATCATAGGGCCAGGAAGTTTTGAAGGATCTTTTCGCCGACGGAACCGCTCTTTTCGGGATGGAACTGCGTCCCGTAGAAGTTCTCGTACCGCAGTGCGGCACTGAACATCACATTGGCGTAACGGCAGGTCGCGACCGTGTCAGGGCACAGGCCTGCGTAATAAGAGTGGACGAAATAGACGTAAGGATTCTTGTCCAGATCCTTGAGCAGTTTGCCTTCCATGTTCCCCAGGTCGTTCCAGCCCATGTGCGGGACCTTGCAGCCCGGAGCGGGGGAGAACAGCCGTACGTGGGCGTCAAAAACGCCCAGGCAGGGCTTTCCAGGGGCTTCTTCGCTGTCCCGGCACAGCACCTGCATGCCCACGCAGATGCCCAGCACGGGTTGGCGCAGGGAGGGGATGAGTTCGGTCAGGCCGCGCTGCACGAGGTTGTCCATCGCGAGCCCGGCGTGTCCGACGCCCGGGAGGATGACCTTGTCGGCGGCGCGGATGACAGCCGGGTCGTCCGTCACGCAGTAGGTGGCGCCGAGGCGGTCCAGGGCGTTCTCCAGCGACCGGAGGTTGCCCATATCATAGTCGATGATGGCGATCATAGCGTTCCTTTTGATGAGGGGAGGGCGCCGTCAAACACATTCCGCCGGACGGCCTGGCGCAAGGCCCGCGCGAAGGCCTTGAAAATGGATTCGACGAGGTGGTGGTTGTTCTCGCCTTCGGCCTCGATGCGGAGGTTGCAGCGCGCGGCCGTGCACAGGGATTTGAAGAAGTGCGGGAACATTTCAGTAGGAGTATCGCCCACGTACTCGCGGGTGAAATCGACCTTCCACACGAAATCAGCCCTTCCTCCGAAGTCAATCAGTACCATTGCCTTACACTCGTCCATCGGAAGTACGAATCCATATCGGTCGATACCCCGCTTGTCACCGAGGGCCTGATAGATGGCCTCGCCCAGGACGATGCCGACATCCTCCATCGTGTGGTGTTCGTCGACCTCCAAGTCACCCTTGCAGGTGAGGGCCAGGCTCACCCCGCCGTGATGCGGGATCTGCTCCAGCATGTGGTCGAAAAAGTGCAGGCCGGTGTCGATGCCGGAAGGACCCTTCCCGTCCAGGTCCAACGTCAGGGAGATGTCCGTTTCCTTCGTTTTTCGGTCGATGGTCACTTGCCGGGAACTGCTCCGGATGGTCTCGGCGATTTCCGCCCAGGTCATCGGCCCGACCAGCAAGGCCTTGACACCGAGGTTCTTGGCAAGCTGCGCGTCCGTCTCCCGGTCACCGATGACATAGCTGGCGGCGAGGTCGTAGGAACCGTCCATATAGGCGCCCAGCATCCCCGTTCCGGGCTTCCGGGTGGGAGCGTTCTCATGCGGGAAGGTCTTGTCGATCAGTATGTTGTCAAAGACGATGCCTTCTCCCTTCAGGGTGTTCAGCATCAAGTTCTGACAGGGCCAGAAGGTGTCCTCCGGGAAAGAGGAAGTGCCCAGCCCGTCCTGATTGGAGACGAGGACAAGCTCGTATCCGAGGCCGGCGAGGGTCTTCAGGCCGGAGATGACCCCGGGCACGAAGGCGAACTTCTCGAGGGCGTCGATCTGCTCGTCCGCGGGTTCGACGAGGATGGTGCCGTCCCGGTCGATGAAAAGGGCTTTTTTCAAGGTGCTCATACGGTGGTATATTGTTCAAGCGCGTTCAGCAAAGCGTCGTTTTCGGCCGGCAGGCCGACGGTCAGGCGGAGGCAGTTCTTGCAGCCGGGAACCTTGTTCCGGTTCCGGACGATGATGCCTTTCTCCAGCAGATAATTATAGAGGTCGTCCGCATCGTCCACGCGCGCGAGCAGGAAGTTCGCGTCGCTCGGGAACACCTTCTTCACGAAGGGGAAACGGGGGAGGACCGCATTTAATCTATCTCTTTCATTGACGATTGTACTCACCTCTTCGTCAATCTTTTGGTCCAGCAGAGAAAGCGCTTTCTCCATGGCGGGACGGCTGAGATTGTAGGGGTATTTGACATTCGACATATAGTGGATGATTTCCCGGTTGGAGATGGCCAGTCCGATGCGGAGTCCGGCCATCGCGCGGGCCTTGGAAAGCGTCTGGAGGACGACGAGGTTTTCCCTTTCCCGCGCCTCGACCGCCATCGTTCCTTTCGTGGAGAAATCGATATAAGCCTCGTCGATGACAACGATACCGGCGAAGCGGTCGCAGATCTCCTGCAGCTGCTTCTTCGGGAAGGCGTTGCCGGAGGGGTTGTTCGGGGAGCAAAGGTAGATGACCTTCGTGTGTTCGTCGCAGGCGCCGAGGAGCGCTTCCGTGTCCAGGGAGAAATTCTCATCCAACTGCACACTGTGGACGGCGACATCATTGATGGCAGCCGCCACACCGTACATGCCGTAGCTGGGGGCCATGATGACGGCGTTGTCCTTCCCTGGCTCGCAGAAGATTCTGAAAATCAGGTCGATGGCTTCGTCGCTGCCGTTCCCGAGGAAGAGGTTTTCCACGGGGATGCCCTTGACGGCGCCGATCTTGGCCTTCAGGACGGCCTGGTGCGGGTCAGGATAGCGGTTGTAGCCGTTCTGGTAAGGACTTTCGTTGGCATCCAGGAAGATGCCGATGGGGCCGTCGTATTCGTCCCGGGCGGTCGAATACGGGGCAAGGGCCGCGATGTTGGGCCTGACTAGGGGAGTGATCCGGCTCATTTTCCTTCGATTCTGACGGTGACGGCGCGGGCGTGGGCGTCCAGCCCTTCGGCGCGCGCCATATTGACGATGGTGGGGGCGAGGGAGGCGAGGCCTTCCCGCGTAAGTTCCTGGAGGGTCATCTTCCGCATGAAGCTGTCCATGTTGACGCCGCTGCAGGAACGGGCCCAGCCGCTGGTGGGGAGGGTGTGGTTCGTTCCGGAGGCGTAGTCGCCGGCGCTCTCGGGGCTCCAGGCTCCGACGAAGACACTGCCGGCCGCCGTGATTTCAGCGGCGACCTCCGAGGCGTTCTCCAGGGCGATAATCAGGTGCTCCGGAGCGTACTCTTCGGCAAAGTCGATGACCTCCCGCAGGGACGGGAAAACGACGGCGAAACTGTGCGCCAGCGAGCCATCGACCTGTGCATCCCTCGGAAGCGCTTTCTTTTGATTGTCAACTTCTTGCAGTACCTTATCGGCATAATCCCTTTCGGCGCAGACGAGGACGGCGGTGCTGTCCTTTCCGTGCTCCGCCTGGGAGAGGAGGTCGGCCGCGGCGAAGGCGGCGGGGGTGCTGCTGTCGGCCAGGACCATCACTTCCGAAGGTCCGGCGGGCATGTCGATGGAGGTGTTCCGGCCGCTCACCAGCTGCTTGGCGAGGGTGACGTACGGATTGCCCGGGCCGAAGATCTTGTCCACCTTGGGGACGCTCTCCGTGCCGAAGGCCATCGCGGCGACGGCCTGGGCCCCGCCGATGCGGAAAATCCGCGTGATTCCGCATTCCCGGGCCGCCAGGAGCACTTCCGGGGCGACGGAACCGTCTTTCCGGCAGGGGGTGCAGAGGATGCGCTCGCGGCAGCCGGCCAGGGCGGCCGGGACGGCGAGCATCAGCACGGTGGAGAACAGGGGAGCGCTGCCGCCGGGGATGTATAGGCCCACGCGGCGGATCGGGACCGGCCGCTGGATGCAC